>CAVKAR010000009.1:0-36913 GCA_963654425.1 Lachnospiraceae bacterium | reverse complement strand
ACTTCGGCGGGACAGATTCCCGCCAACCTTTCTAGCGGCTTGAAATATATATACTAGGAGGTCAACGATGAACATTGATTTCTGGAAAATAACCTATGAGACCCTTCTAATGACCTTGATCTCGACCTTCCTCGCTTATCTAGTGGGGGTGCCGCTTGGGCTCATCCTCAAAGTGACGGGCAAAAACGGCTTGAGGCCGAATAAGGGCATCAATATGGCGCTTGGCATCTTCGTGAATTTCCTCCGGAGCGTCCCTTGCCTTATCCTCACCGTCATCCTCCTCCCCCTCAATCGCGCCATCTTAGGGAGAGGGACGGGGGTGTGGTATGCCATGATCATCCCGCTCTTCTTCTCTTCCTTCGCCTTTGTCGCTAGAAGCGTCGAGCAGTCCCTCCTCGATGTCGATAACGGGGTGATCGAGGCGGCGAAATCGCTCGGGGCGAGTGACTTCGATATCATCTTCAAGGTGATGATGGTGGAGGCTAGAGGCTCCTTGCTCCTCGGGGTGGCGATAACGCTCGTGAATGTGCTTGGCTACACTTCCTTTGCCTATAACATCGGGGCTGGGGGTCTAGTGAGCCAAATCTGGTCCTTCTACACCAAAAACACCGGCTCCTTCTTGGAGTCTTCCGAATTCTGGATCATGATCGCAATCGTGGTGGCTCTCACCACCTTCATTCAGGAATTCGGGCTCCTCTTAGCCAAAAAAATCGATAAAAGAAAGAAACTCAAATAGAGGTAAAAACAATGAAAAAAACAATCAGATTATTCGCTCTCCTTCCTTTGCTCGCCCTTTTCTCCTGCTCAGAAAACGGGGAGAAGACCATCAGCGTTGCCGCTAGCGAGATCCCGCACGCCGAGATCCTCGTTGATGCGGTAAAGCCCATCTTGGAGGGAAAAGGATACGAGCTCAAGGTCACGGTTTTGGATTGGACGCTCCAAAACGATGCCGTATATAACGGCGATTACGATGCGAATTACTTCCAGCATCGCCCCTATCTCCAGCAATACGACTCAGGCTCTTCGACCTATAATCCCTCTTCTTATTCCTATTCGAAGCTCTTCCCAAGCGCCACCGTCCATTTCGAGCCGCTCCGCATTTACCCTGGCAAAAAGAAAGCGAGCGATTTCGAAGTCAGCAAAAAGAGCAGCACTTACGAAATCTGCAACGATGTCTCGAACGAGATAAGGGCCCTCGATCTCCTCGTGGCCTCTGGCGTCATTGATGGCTATGAGCTCGATAGCAGCGGGGCCCCAACCAATCTTCCTTCCAATATCACCCCAATCGACGAGAATCTGCTTGTGGCCTCCTTATCTGATTACGATTACGCCGTTTTGCCCACCAATAGCGCACTCACTGGCAAACTGAAAGCCGATGATTCCTTGCCTATGGAAAGCGATAGCCTCAAAGACAGGGGCGCAAACGTCATTGCCGCCTCCGTCAGCCGTTACAAGGATAACGCTGCCTATAAAGCCAAGATCGATGCCTTGACCGATGCTTTGCTGAGCCAAGAGGTCTCCGATTACATCGTAAAGCAATACCAAGGCGTGGTTGCCGTGGCCCAAGAAGACCTTCGGTAAAAAAAGAAAATGAAAAGAAAAGGCCCGTTTCCTGATGAGCGGGCCTTTTTGCCTCTTTTCGCTGAGAGAGGAGGGATATCGACTAACGCTACTTCAAATAATCTTTCCAGAGCGCATCGAAATTGTCCATGAGCTCTTCGAGATCGAAATTGAAGAAGGTGTCGATAGGGAGCTCGACCCCGTATTTCTCGCAGAAGGAATTGACGAATTCCCTGCTAGGCTCGCCGCCTTCTCTTTTTCTGCTCTCTTCCTCAAGATCTTTTTTCATCTCTTCGCGCTTGCCCTTCGCTTCTTTGCTTGTGGCATAGACTATGCCGAACATTTTCCCGTATGAGAAGAAGATCTCGTAGGGACCGCCTTTTCTTGAAAAGAGGCTCAGCTCAATCGTTTCCTCCCCGCCTTCAAGGATCTCATCGATCTCAAGATACGTGTCTTTGTAGTGGCGCCTTTCTTCGCTGAAGGTGTTGGTGACGTCTCTCCAAGTCAGTTTGTTTTTCGTTGCCATGCTCTCTTTTCCTTGCCGTTAGTGTCTCATGAATCAATGGAAACTTCCACCTTGAATAAAGAAAAGGCCGCCTGGACGGGGGTGCTTCTGGCAGCCTTTTCTTCTCTCCGCTTCTTTCCGCTGCCTCAGCAAGCGGATAGAAGCCCATAAGTGAAGGAGGAAAGGTCCTTCACTTGGAGTCAGTGTAGAGGAGGAACCTTAAATGAACCTTAAGAGGCCCGCTATTTTCCTTGAAAGCGCTTTTAAGCAAGAATGAATATACATTTGCTTTCCCCGCATCAAGAATAAAGAGCCATAGGGTGAAGCTCTTTCATCCGAGAAATACATTTTGGAGGGTCCATTTATGTCGAGCAAGGTCGATGTCGTTTCCTCTTTTGGCGTGAACGTCTTTAACGATAAGGCGATGAAGGAATATCTCTCTCACGAAGCTTACGAGGCTTTGAGGAAGGCTAGGGAAGAGCATCGGGAAATCGATCATTCTTTCGCCGATGATATCGCCTCTGGCATGCTTTCCTGGGCCCTTGATAAAGGGGCCACCCATTTCACGCACTGGTTCCAGCCGCTCAACGGCTTATCGGCCGAGAAGCATGACGCTTTCATCGGGAAAGTGAAGGAAGATGGCTCGATAAGCTACGATTTCAAAGGCGATGAGCTCATCAAGGGCGAGCCTGATGCCTCTTCTTTCCCTTCAGGGGGCTTGCGCGCCACCTTCGAAGCGCGCGGGTATACCTCTTGGGACGCGGGAAGCAATGTCTTCGTCATCGATGAGGATGATGGGGGCGTCCTCTATATCCCGACCGCCTTTTGCTCATACAATGGGGAGGCCTTAGACGGGAAAACCCCTTTGCTGCGCTCAGAGGAAGCTCTTTCTCTTTCCGCCACGAAGCTCCTTCATCTTTTGGGGGAGAAGGAAGCAAGGCGCGTGATTAGCTACGCTGGGGCCGAGCAAGAGTATTTCCTCCTCGAGAAAGAAGGATACGAGAAAAGAAAAGACCTCGTCTATACGGGAAGGACCCTTTTTGGGGCTTCCGCCCCGAAAGGGCAGGAGCTTGACGATCATTATTTCGGCCCCATCAGGGAGAAGATATCCTCCTACATGAAAGAGGTGAATGAGACGCTTTGGAAATTGGGGGTGCCAGCCAAAACCGAGCATAATGAGGTGGCTCAGTCTCAGCATGAGCTAGCCTCGATCTACGGGCCATCCTCATTAAGCTGCGACCAGAATCAGCTCGTCATGATGATGCTTAAGCGCATCGCCAAAAGGCATGGTCTCATCTGCCTTCTATCCGAAAAGCCATTCGAGGGCATCAATGGCTCAGGGAAGCACAATAACTTCTCTTTGGGCACCGACACGGGCAAAAACCTCCTCTCGAAAGGGGATGATCCGGAAAATAACCTCGTCTTCCTCGCCTTTTTGGCTTCTTTCATCAAAGGGATCGACGAGCATGCCGATCTTCTCCGCGAATCGGTGGCAAGCTATGGCAACGATTACCGCCTTGGCGGGAATGAGGCTCCGCCTGCCATCGTAAGCATCTATTTGGGCGAGCGGCTCACCACTTTGCTGGAAAACATCGGCGAAAGCAAAGGAAACGGCGATAAAAAGAAAAAAGCGGCGATTGTCTCAAGCGTGAACCTGCCGACTCTCTATAAAGACGATGAAGACCGCAACCGCACCTCGCCTTTCGCTTTCACCACCAACCGCTTCGAATTCAGGATGGTGGGAAGCGAGCAGTCCATCGCTGAGCCGAATACCTATCTAAACGCCATCCTCACCGAATCGATCGACGAGATCGCTTCGCTTCTGGAGAAAAGCGAGGACAAAGAGAAAACGGTCAAAGATTGGGTCAAAAAGGTCTACAAAGAGCATTCGCGCGTCATCTTCAATGGGAACGGGTATTCCTCAAGCTGGGAAGAGGAGGCTTCTAGAAGAGGGCTCCCCAACCTTAAAACGACCCCCGAGGCCATCGGAGCGCTCAAGAGGAAAGAGAATAGGGACTTGCTCATCTCTTTGGGCATACTTTCGGAGAAAGAGATCGATTCCCGCATCGCCATCAAATACCAGGATTACTACGCCAAAGCCGTGATTGAGGCCAAGACCATGGCGAGGATGAGCCACAAACTCTATTTGCCAGCCATCTCCTCGGCTTTGAAGGAGAATAACGAATTGCTCTCTTATTACGATGGCTCCTTAGCCCCCGTCAAAGCGACGAAGGCGAAACTCGAGCGCCTGCTTAGCGAAGCCTATGAAGCGACAGAGAAACTCGATGAACTCATCGTTAAAGACAAAGAAGAGAGCAAGAGCGAAGAAGAGCGTGCCCTTTTCGCCTCGAAAGAGCTGAAAGAAGAGATGAATAGGCTACGAAAAGCGATCGATGAGGCTGAGCTAGTGGTGAGCAAAAAGCTTTGGCCCGTCCCAACCTATGGCGACCTCCTCTTCCATTAAGGGAAAAAGAGGGGGGGTTGCCCATCCGCTTGTTTCAGCAAGCTAGACGGAAATCCTTAGGTTTTTGCGAAAGAAAACAATACATTTTACACAAACTTCGAAAAATTTTGAGTTTGTGTAAAAACATCTAAAAACATTAGATACTGCGCGCTTTTTGACTTATCGTTCATTCTTTCGCTTTTTTGGCGGAAGCCAACGGTCTATGGCTCGTCGGCTTTCTTTAAAAAGCAGCTTGCGCGGCACGTTTTGCTTGGAACGATTTTCTCTTCTTTCCGTTTGAGAGACCGCTAGTCAACTGCCGGCTAAGATAGAGGCGATTAAAAGAAAGGGGCCCTTTTGCGACCAGGCACCGGAAGTTTCATAGCAATGCCTAGAATAAGCCTTCAAAGGCATTTGAATATGGATAAAAAGAAACAGATGCAAACGCCTTTTTTGCCCCCTCCACTTTAGCAAATGGGTGACAAAGACGCTTACATAAGCGTAGAATTCTTCATATGGACAAATTCATCAAAAAAAGAATCTTCGGGATACCTCTCGCCTTTTATTATCTCATTGCCTCCATTTGCCTTATCTTGATCGTGATCGGTAGCTTTCTCGACAAGAATATATCGACTGCTTTATACGATAAAAATAACGCCTATGGCTATTTTTTCGAATCGTTTGGGACGTTTTTGGGCTATATGATGGTCCCTTGCGGGGCCACTTGCCTGTTTTTGGGTTTGAAAGACGATAAGAGATGGTGGGTGAAGACGGCCTCCTACTTCCTTCTCATCCTCGCCTTTTTGGCATCCTCTTACGTCTATGGCGGGTCGCTTTATGAAGGAAAAGAGGAATATGGGCTCCTCGTTGGGAAACTCCCCGCCTATGGCTTTGCCCTCTTCATGATGGGCTTAAGCATCTTGCTCGCCTATATGTTCGTCAATAAAAAAGACAAGAGGATGCTTCTTATCGTCGGTTCCATCATCCTTCTATCGATGGCGATCCAATTAGTGCTCCTCAACTTCTTCCTCAAATATCTAGCCTGCCGCCCAAGATGGCGGTATCTAATGGGCGACGCTCTTGACCAAAACGGGCTCAATGAGTCTTTCCGCGCCTGGTGGGAGATGCAGCCTTTCAGTTACACTAGCGGCGATTATCACAAATCCTGGCCAAGCGGGCATACCGCAACCGCCATGATAAGCACGACTCTCCCTCTTCTTTCGCTCGTCGAGGAGAAAAAGCATAAATACACTGCCTGCGTCCTTGGCTCCATCGGCTTTGCATATGCCTTCATCGTCGCTTTCTCCCGCATCGTGGCCGGGGCGCACTTCCTAAGCGACGTCGCTTTCGGCGGCCTCTTCTCCGTTTTAGGCATCATCGCATCTTACTTCATCGTTGAAGCGATAAATAAAAAAGCAAGCAAAAAGGAATAGTTTTTATGGATTTAGTGAAACTCGCGCCCGCTGTCAAATCCTACATCTGGGGCGGAAAGAAACTCGTGGGATATGGCAAAAAGATGGATGGCGATAACATCGCGGAGACCTGGGAACTCTCCTTTAACGATGCCGGCCCCTCGATCATCGCCTCGGGAGAGAATAAAGGCAAAGCCCTGAAAGAGGTGGCAAGCAAAGAGGATATAGGGAGCCTCCCAAGCTCCTTCCCGTTTTTCCCAACCCTCATCAAATTCATCGACAGCGCCTCCCCTTTAAGCGTCCAGGTCCATCCTAGCGATGCTTACGCTCTCGCTCATGAAGGCCAACTAGGCAAGACGGAGATGTGGCATATCTTGGAGCATGAGAAAGGGGCGGGGATATATCTCGGCCTTAAGAAAGACTATAGCTACGAGGAACTCGAGAAAGCCCTCAAAAACGACACGATTCTCGATTTGCTCAATTTCTTCCCAGTCGAAAACGGGGAGAGCTATTTCATCCCTAGCGGCACCATCCACGCGATCGGGAAAGGGGTCACCCTCATCGAAATCCAGCAGAATAGCACCCTCACCTACCGCTTATACGACTATAACAGGGTAGGGAGCGATGGGAAGAAGAGGGAACTCCATATCGATAAGGCCCTCAAGGTCATCAATCTCAAGAAATACGAGCCGATCAAATTCAAGGGCGATATCCTCGGTGAATGCGAATACTTCGTGACGAGAGAAAAGAGAATCGAGGGCGAGAGTGAAATATCCGCCCCTTCTTCCTCCTTCCTTTCGATAAGCTTCATGGAAGGGGAAGGGAGCATCAATGGCCTTCCGTACAAAAAAGGCGACACCTTCTTTTTGCCAGCGGGCAAAAAGGCGAAAGCCGTAGGCAAGGGCAAGATGATCGTCGTGGACGTCGAGAAAAACCTCCCCTTGGGAGATTAAACGCTTACATTGCTTTTATGGGGATAAACCATCGAAGGCGATAGTATAATTGAACAACAAGGAGCTAGTGAAAATATGCGTGATTACGAACGTTGGTTAGCGAATGTAAAAGAGCCCGCTCTCTTGGAGGAGCTCAAAAACATGAACGAGGAGCAGAAAGAAGCCGCTTTCTACAAAGATCTAGAATTCGGGACCGGCGGGCTTAGGGGACTGCTCGGAGCGGGGAGCGCTTGCCTCAATATATACACGATCGGCAAAGTGAGCCAAGGCATCGCCCTATACGCCAAAAAGCATTACGGGGAGAAGGCAAGCGTTGCCATTTCCTACGATTCCCGCATCAATAGCGAGCTTTTTGCGCGCCATGCGGCCTCAGTTTACGCCGCAAACGGCTTAAGGGTGTATCTATATCCTGCCCTTATGCCGACCCCTCTTCTCTCTTACGCCGTGAGATACCTCCATACCTCAATCGGGGTGATGATCACCGCGAGCCACAACCCAAAGGAATATAACGGCTATAAGGTATATAACGATGAAGGCTGCCAGATCACTTTGGAAGCCGCCAACGAGATGGTCGGTATCATCGAGTCGCTCGATATCTTCAACGATGTCAAATCAATCGATTTCACCGATAGCCTCGAAGAAGGGAAAATCAGCTACATCGCGCCCGACTGCCTCAATTCATATCTCGATTACATCAAAACGAAGGAGATCCCTTCCATCAAGGAAAGAGACCTCAAGATCGTCTATTCCCCGCTCAATGGCACCGGCTTAGTCCCCGTCACCCGCGCTTTGGATAACGCGGGGTTCGCCAAGGTAATGCTCGTAAAAGAGCAGAAAGACCCCGATGGGAATTTCACCAGCTGCCCTAAACCGAATCCTGAGCTCAAAGAGGCGCTTAAACTAGGCATCGAGATGCTCGAAAAAGAAGGGGCTGACCTCCTTTTGGTGACGGATCCCGATTGCGATAGAGTCGGCACGGCCGTCAAATACAAAGGCGAAATCCGCCTCATCAGCGGGAATGAGATGGGCCTCCTCCTCTACGATTTCCTCCTCCGCCACAAAGAAGCTGTGCCAGGGAGCGTGCTCGTGAAGACCATCGTCACGAGCGATATGGTTCTTCCTTTGGCGAAAGAAGCTGGCATGAAAGTGATTCAGGTGCTCACCGGCTTCAAATTCATCGGGGAGCAGATCGGCAAGCTCGAGAAAGAGGGCCATGAGGACCGTTTCTTCTTTGGTTATGAAGAGAGCTATGGCTATCTAAGCGGCACGAAGGTGCGCGACAAAGACGCGGTGGATGCCTCTCTTCTCATCGCCTTCATGATGCAGGAATTCAAAAACGAGGGGAAGAGCCCACTCGACCGCCTCAATGAATTGAGCGAACGATACGGCTACACCGATTCTTCGCTGGAGAATTTCGAATTCCCGGGTCCGAAAGGCTCGCTCACGATGGCCAATATCATGAAGAATTGGCACGCTTATGCCGATAGTAGCAAAGACGAATATCTCTTCGTGAACGATTATCTGAGCAAGATATCTTATGAAGCGGGGGAGAAACAAGAGATCGACCTTCCTTCTAGCGACGTCCTCAAATTCGGTTTCCATAACGGGGCCACTTTCACCGTGCGCCCAAGCGGCACCGAGCCGAAAATCAAAATCTATTATTACGTCGTCGCAAAGAAGCAAGAAGAGCTTGCCGGCGAGATGGATTCATTGAAGAAAAAAGTGAACGATCTCATGAAGAAATTCGAAAACTAGTATCAATTGATACTTAAAAAGTAAAAGAGCCATCGGAATAAATGGCTCTTTTCTCTATTTAACGTGATTTGCTATGGAAGGCTAATCCAACGCCTGAAGGCCCACAGTGGCTCCCGGCGGTGGGGTTCACCATCACAGTTTTGGTATCACAGCCGTTCCCAAATTCCTTCTTGACGGCCTTTTCGACGAGCTTCGCTCCTTCTTCCCATCCTGAATGCCCGATATAGATAGGGTGGTTTTTGACATCATCCCCCAACTCTTTCATATAGGATACAAGAGCTTTGACGGCCGTTAGCTTCCCCAAAGCCTTACCTTTGGTGACCATTTTCCCCTCTTCGTTCATGTAGATGATGGGCTTCACGCCGAAGAGGTTCCCCATTTTGGCGCTGATGCCGGAGACGCGTCCGCTCCGCGCGAAGAATTTGAGGTCATCGGCGAAGAAATACATCGCGTAGTGGTCGACTTCCTTATTTGCCCAAGATAGTATCTCCTCGGGGCTTTCCCCCTCAAGATAGAGCTTCCCGACCTCGTTTCCGATCATATAGGCTAAAGTCGTGATCGATTTGGTGTCCACTTCATATAGCTTGCGCCCTGGATATCTCTCTTTGAGCATATCGAGAGCTATCTTCATGGAAACGAAAGTCATCGACATCGCTTTCGAGAAGTGGCAGTAGAGGATATCCTTCCCCTCTTTGAACGTAGGCTCGAAATAGGAGATGTATTTCTCAGGCGACAAGCCGCTTGTTTTAGGGAGAGTGCCAGCGCGGAGAGAGGCGTAGAAAGAATCGCTATCGAACTTTTCCCAGCTTTCGTAAGGGAAGAATTCCTCATCGCCGATGGAATAAGGCATCGAGATGAGCCTCGCGCCGATCTTCGCGGCGCTTTCGGGGGTAAAATCCATGTCGGAATCGACAAAAAGGGCAAAAGTGTTGTTTTTCATACCGGATAAGGATAGGGGGAAGGGTTTCTTTTTTCAATCGAAAAAGGAATTGCTCCTTTTCGTAAAAAGAAGGAAAAAGGCCTAGATAAAGGGTGAAGGAGGATATCTTCTTATGCTCTTGTCTATTTCGGAATTGATGCCGAAGTTCGTCGTTATAGCCCTCATCATCGTCACGGCCGCTTTCTTCTATATGGTCTACGAGAATCGGAAACTCAAAAAGAAGAATGAGGGGGAGGATGATGAATAAGGGAGGGAATTCAAGAAAAGCGGAGATTATCTTTGTTTCCTGACGATTTCCCAATATCCGGCCTTTCTTGAGCCGATACGGCGAATGCATCCATCATCGCTCATTTTCTTGAGGTGTCTAGCGATGGTGGCTTCGCCTTTTTCAACACGTCTCGAAAGCTCTTTCGTAGTGACGTATTTGTTGATGGCGATTGAGGATAAGATGGCCTCGTCGATGTTATTTATTCTATCATTTATTCTATCATTTATTCTATCATCGAGAAAATTCCGGTTGCGGTGGAAGATGAAGGTGAAACCAAAATCGGCATTTGAGTATTCGTATTCCAGATTTTCTTTGGCACAGAGAGTGAAAACGCGGTCAAAACCTGTCCCAAAAGCATCGATATATCCGCATTTGTAGAGAACGGAGGCGATAAGCGGATTGCGGATTTTGCTGCCGATTTCGCCAGAGGCAAAGCGCATCGGACTATAGTCATGATAGATGGACCCCGGATTATATACGCGAATCGAGGAGCGGAAAATCGCGACTTGGATGGAATCTGCCTCGGAAGCGTATTGGGCGTGAGCGAAGGCATTCACCACAATCTCCCTGATAGCGGGAATCGGTATTTCCGGCTTTTCTTCCCTTTTCATGCCGATGATGTCGGCTTTGTAATTTATATGGTTTTGGATATACGATTTCATTTCCTCGATGCATTCGAAGATATTGCCCCGAAATTGCTTTATATCGCCGAATTCGGTGCGTTCGTCGGTGGGATAATTGGCTTCTTTGATCAAAAGCGGCTTCCCTTTTCCGAATAAGTAGTATCCAGCCGTTTTAACCTCTCCTTTTTCGTCGATGAGATCGAGCTTGCTCATGGCCTCAATGACGCTTCTATAAACATAGGATATGCGCCCTTTTTCGTTAGCGGCCCGTATAACGTCGATGAGAAGTTCTTCATCAATATCGCCGATTGGATGCCCGCTTGGCTCGTTTTCCCATTTGGCGTATGTTTCCTTTTTCTTTTCGAAAAACATCTGCAGTTGGCTGTTGCTCATGGGGATATCGCCTTCATCTAGCCGCGAATAGTAACGTCCATAAGCGGCATATGGGGTATCGCTCCCTTTAACCCGTATGCGTATGACCTCTATTCCTTCATAGGCAATCTTATCGATATCGATTGTCGTGGGAAGTGGCTTCAGATTCATCCTTATTTCATTCGAGATATCGGAAAGCGTCTTCTTTGAGATATCGAATTTATGCGGCTTTTTATCGGGCGAGATACCGAAATATAGTTCCCCTTTGTGACTTTTGTTTAGCATCGCGCTCAAAGAGATGACGCCTTCTTTTAGCTGCGCTAGAGACTTTTTGTATTCTAGAGTGAGCCCTTCATCGTTCATATGCATTGCCTACCTTACGCTTTATTATATCATTTATTCTATCATTTATTATATCATTTATTCTATCGTCGGCCCTTGGACGGGATAATGAAATCCGGCGCGCACAAAGATGATGCAGCGAGCCATCCGCTGAAGCCGATTAATCTTTGACTCATTCATCCGATTGGAAAATTCTGTCTTTTCGTCTTTCGTTTTCAGCAATGAACGGGACGTGTAAAAATCAATTCGGTACGCACTGCGCTCCGTTTTGGAAGAACAAGATATGATTTTTTTGTTTAGCGAGTCTGCTAATCGCTTGACTGAATGGTCTTATTTTCAGAACGCATCAGCCTTTTCATGGCTTCATATGCTCTCTTCTCGATCGGGGAATCGTCGTATCCGATGCTTTCCATCATTCTCTCAGCGGCATCGGCAATATCGTAGGTGTGGCATATGACGTAATATTTAAGCACTTCTTTGGCGTTGAAAAGCTTGTAAACGTATTTGCTTGAAAGATTGTATTTAATGGCAATGCACCTATAAATATAGCCAATTCAAAACATTTGATCTTGACTGAATCTTTCCTTTCCGTAATCGCTCTTCCCAAACTCGCTCTCCAAAGTCTCAAAAGCGTCTTCTTCCGTCTCGGAAGTAAACAAATACAGTTTTTCATCCATTGATCTAGCAATCGATGAAAACATGAATCTTCGGATGAATACCGGGGAGCTGGAAGCGGCTTCCGAGACTGATAAGTCAAATGCTCTGGCCTGTTTTTGGCAAAGTTTAATCTCAATGGAGCTTAACGGTTTCATTTTAGCATTTCCTCGAAATACTTCCCTTTTCCTTTGTATTCTATCCTTGCCATCTTTACCTTTTGGAGGCCGTTATCGGTTAATGAGATTCTGCTTTGAATGCATTTCTCTTTCTCTTTTTCGCAAACGAACATTTCCTTGATGAATGATATGTTCTTGATGACCTTATCAGTTTTTAAAACATACTGAAATCCGAGATTTGTTGCGGCAAGGGAGCGTTTGCATTGCTCGTCCGTAATGCTTCCTTCGACGAATTCCGCTACGAGATCGAGCATCCTATTATCGGCAATAGGGGCGATTATAGCGTCGCAATCGTTTATTTTGCTCAAGACATTTTTTATGTACTCGCGATTTTTGTATTCCTCAATCCATCCTCTGAAATAGGCGATTGCGATCATCCATTCTGTGTCGACGTCGAATCTACGCGTTTTTAAATTGCTCAGATCCAATTTGAAGCAGTATGCGTTGGAGGCATTTTCTAAAAAGCTTATGTAATTAGCCGCTTGCTCAAACGTTTCGTCCAAATAGAAGCCGACTCCAAAATCATTCCTTTTTTGAATTCGGCAAAAAGTTTATCGGCATGGAGAAGGCTTTTTTGGTGCCATGAAATAAAACGACGTTGTTATTGCTTTCGAAGCCCTCTTTGTAAAATCGCTCATATATGTTGTTGAACTTTATTCCCTTGCCAAACGCATATTAATAAAGCTTTTCCAGATTGAAAACATCGATGGCGTTTCGCTTGTTTTTCCAATTGTTCACCGATTCATAGGATGTTCCTAATTCTTTGGCGAGCTCTGCTTCGCTCAACTTCAAAGTCTCGCAAATGACCTTTATTTCCTTGCTGACGTCCACGCGATAACCTCCTCAGAACTTTATTATCCAGTATTTTATAGACAAGTTTGTGTAAACAATGACAATCTGCTATTGCGCCAGAAATAGTCGATAATTCCCTGAAATCATGGCTGAATCTTCGCCAAGATAGGATCTGCAAGGAGCCGATAGAGGATTTGCGGTCCTGCTTAAGCGGCATAAAAGAGAAGGCAAAGAAACGGTGAACCGAAAACCCATAGGTGGCCTTTGGCCTTTGCCGATCGGATGAGCGGTCGGGTCTTTGCCTATCGAAACGGAATTTTCGGCCTTTTATGCGCATCTCTTTTCACAAACACGCAATTGTGTAGAGACAAAGAAAAAAGGCCTGATGCGCGGAGCATCAAGCCATCGCTTCCATTGTGGCGGAGAAGAGGGGAGTCGAACCCCTGCTGGGCGGATGCCCACTATCAGTTTTCGAAACTGACCCCTTCGGCCTCTTGGGTACTTCTCCAAGCCTTGGATATGATAGACCTACTTGCCACTTTCCTCAACTTGTTTTCGCGCGTTTATAATATCCATTATGGAAAAGAGCGAAGAAGAAATACTCGAAGCGCTGCAAAGACTTGGGATCGAATACGAAATAAAAGAGCATGAGCCTTTTTTCACGATGGATGCCTACTTATCCATAGAGAGGGAAATGGGGCTCAAAGTCCCCAAAAACCTCCTTTTGAGGACGCAGAACGAGAAGAGAGTCCGGACCAAGGAAATCTCCAAGGAGATAAATACCTCGCGCCTTTCTTTCGCCAAAGAAGAGGAGCTTGAGGGCGATCTCCATTGCTTCAAGGGCTCCACGAGCCTGCTCGGCCTTTATTTCGATAAGGATAAGAAGGTGCGTCTATTGATAGATGAGGATTTATTGAAGGAGGAATTCCTTGGTTTCCATCCTTGCGTCAATACTTCAACATTGAAATTACGGACAAAGGATCTGCTCGATATCTTTTTGCCATCGATTTCCCATTCCTTCAGCAAAGTCAAGATAAGCGGCGCATAAATCGCTTGCATCGGCATCGTCCGCGTAGCGGGCTAAGGAAAGTAGTGCTACAATCTCTCTCGTGATGAACGCTCCTTTTTTCTTGACGTCTTATCGTTTCTCGATATCGCTCGATGTCGAGCTTGTCTGCTTTCTCTCCATCTTCGGGGCTCTCCTCGTTTTGATCGCGATTTTAATCGCCGCTTTCGTCTACGAAGAGAAAAGAAGCGCAGCCATCAAAAAGCAGATCATCGATCAATCCTCATCCATCCGCCTTTTCTATATCTCAAAGCCCACCAACAGCGTCCGCTACTTCAATCTTTCCTCGATGGCGGAAGTGAAGCTATCGACGCTTGAGGGCTTTTACGCCTCTTTCCCCATAAACGAGCAGATAAAGGTGAGGGAATGGGTCGAGAGCCTATTGGAAGGGAAAGACGATACGCCGAGCTATCTCGAGGTCATGGTCTATTTCCACAAAGAGAGGCGCACCTTGCCTTCTTTTCTCCGCGTCGATTCCATCAACAAAGAGCGGGGGATATTGCATTTGCAGAGCTATCTGCTCCATTTCTCGCGCCCAACCCATTCTTCCCTCCGCAGCTTTAATACCATCGATGATTTATCTCAAGCCCTTGCCTTGAATGAGGGCAAAGCCGGCATGACTTTCTGCTTCGCTCTCTGCAAGCCCAATAACCCCTTGCCTGGCTTTGACCCGATGCTCAAGGAAAGCGAAGTGAGCAAAGAGCTTTCAGAGCGCTTCCGCCTATCCTTGTTCCCTTTCACCTCCCATAACGATCAAGTGCTCCGCCTCTCGGGAAACGAGATAACCGTCACCAATTTCGAGATGCTCGATTCCTCAAGCGCGATTTATTACGCCCTTAAAGTAAAAGACGGCGTCGAGAAGAGCCTCAACGGCGGGAAAAAAGGCGGGAGGATAAAATACGAGGTGAGGGTCGGCATCGTCGATAACCAAGATGTCGCTCAGGATGCCGGAACTCTCCTAGAGGCCGCAAGAAGAAGCGCCTATGAGTCAATCAATAAAGGCAAGAATCCGCTTTCCTTTTACGTCAAGGGGCAAGAGCATAAGAGCATCACCCCGGCCGATGAGCTCCATTACCGGAGCGAAGTCGATAGGATCATCTACGAGAAGAAACTCTTTTTCTCCTTCCGCCCAGTCTATGCGACCCAGAAAAAGAAGATATACGGCTATATGGGTAGAGCCACGCCGATCGGCACTTCCTTCGGCTCCATCGATGAGCTCAAGAATTACGCCATTAGGGCCAAAGACGAGAAGAACCTCTTCGCCTTCATCGCGAAGAAAATCGTGCCTACCTTCGTTTCGGAGAGAATGGATAAAAACCACAAGCTCTTTTATCCATCGAGAATGAGCGAGATAGCCCTTATCACCTCTTTCTTCCCCCATTATAGCGTAGCGAAAGATGCCAATATCGTCTTCCTTTTCAAAGAGGATGATATCGCTTCAAGCATCAACGCCGATAGTCTGGAAGGATTCGGCAAATTCATCGCGGGTCTAAAGAAAAACGGCTTCGGCTTCGCGATTCAGATGCAAGGCAAGACCTTATCCCTCGACCGCTCTTTATATGCCTTATCCGATGCTTTCTTCGTCGATTTCTCACTCCGGGAAGATAGCAACATGGATACCTCGATCAGAAGTGAGCTCCACGCCCTTGTGGAGAAACTCATGCGCTACAAGAAGCCGATTGTTGGCATCAACCTCATGAACTGGAACGCGATTGAACTAGTGGTCGGCAGCAAATTGGAGTATATTTCGAGCGATTGCTTCGCCCCTTACGAGACGATGTTCAAGCCGATCAATAGCAAAAACGTCGACCGCATAAAGGAAATGGTCAACAGGAAATAGGAGAAAAGTATGGCTCAAATCAAAAATCAGGCGATTACCTCGAGAGATGAGGATTTCGCGCAGTGGTACACCGATATCTGCAAGAAAGCGGAACTCATGGATTATAGCTCGGTGAAAGGTTTCATCGACTATCTCCCTTATAGCTATGCCATCTGGGAAGAGATCCAGAATTACATGAATAAGCGCTTCAAGGATAACGGGGCAAGCAATGTATATCTGCCGCTCGTCATCCCGATGTCGCTTTTCGCGAAAGAAAAAGAGCATGTCGAGGGTTTTGCCCCCGAGACGCTCGTGGCTACATATGGCGGCGGGAAAAAGCTCGATGACCCCCTCGTCATCAGGCCGACGAGCGAAATCCTCTTCAGCGAGCTATACAAGCGCCAGGTGAATAGCTATCGCGACCTCCCGAAAATCTATAACCAATGGTGCTCGGTCGTAAGATGGGAGAAAACCACTCGCCCCTTCCTTAGAGGCAGCGAATTCCTTTGGCAAGAGGGGCACTGCCTTTTCGAGACGCAGGAAGAGGCCGAGGATAACGTCAAGAAGTTCCTTGAGATATACGACGATGTGGGCAAAAACCTCCTCGCCATCCCCTTTGTGAAAGGCAAGAAGACGGAGCACGAGAAATTCGCGGGAGCCCTCGCCACCTACACAATCGAGGCCTTGATGCATGATGGGAAGGCCTTGCAAAGCGGCACCTCGCATTATCTAGGCCAGGGATTTGCGAAAGCCTATGGCATCTCCTTCATGGGGAGAGACAACCATCTTTCGATCCCCCATCAGACCTCATGGGGCGCCTCTACGCGCCTTATCGGAGCCACCATCATGGTGCACGGGGACGATAACGGGCTTGTTTTGCCGCCATTCGTCGCTCCGATCCAAGTCGTCATCATCCCGATCAGGCAAAGCGAAGCGGGGGTATTGGAAGCTTGCAAAGGCATCGAAAGCAAACTCAAAGAGAAAGGCATCAGGGTCAAGCTCGACGATGACGAGAAAAAGACGCCGGGCTGGAAATATAGCGAATACGAGATGAAAGGCATCCCTCTTCGAATCGAAGTCGGGCCCCGCGATTTGGCGAATGGGGAAGCGGTGCTCGCTAGAAGGGTCGACGGGGTTAAAAGCGTCGAGAAGATCGAGAAAATCGAAGATGAGATCCCATCAATGCTCCAAGAGATCCATGATCTTATGTATAAAAAAGCCACGGATTTCCTGAATAGCCACATAAGCGAAGCCTCTAACCTAGAGGAGCTCAAAGAGAAGCTCAATAAGGGCGGATACGTGAAGATGGCATTCTGCGGCAAGAGCGAATGCGAGGACAAAATCAAGGAATTCACCGCCGGGGGGACCGCTAGATGCATTTATAGCGAGAATCTCGCCGATGGCTCTATCTGCCCAGTTTGCGGAGAGAAAGCCACCATCATCGCCTATTTTGCGAAAGCGTATTGATCGAAAAGAGCAACGTCAGCTTAAGCCGCTGGCGTTTTCTTTTTGGAAGGGTATTCGCGGGTGAGGGCTAGCAGCGATACGCTCACCAAAGCGACATCCTCCATTCTTTCAAGCAAAGAAGCAAGAAAGAGCGGCCAGCACGCCTTTTCCGATAATAAGAGAGCGAGGGTGCCATAAATGGAAGCCAACGAGACCCCAACCATCATGCAGGATGCCACGGCGAGGAATAGAGCGCTATCGATATGGTGCTTATCGGCGTATAGGAGCCCAGCGATGCTCGTGCCTACGCCAACCGTAGCAAAGCTCACGATGGAGAAGATAGACAAAACATAATGGACATATCTCACTTTGCTCGAGGAATAATGGACGACGAGCCCATACGCCCCGACGAAGGAAGGGATGCAATAAGAGAGGGAGAAAAGAGCCGATAAGAGATTGAGCGAGAAAAGCGGGTTCCTATTCTCCTCTTTCTCGTGGAGCAAAAGGAAAGAATAGACAAGCATCAGAATATGGATGAGGAAGAGGAAAATCTGATCGCCGAGGAGAGAGGAGGAATCGACATAGCCAAAAGGGATCGACAAAGTCGAAGAAGAGTTGGAAAAAGCGCTAGCGAGGTTATAGCAATCGGAGACGATTTTCGCTAAGGAATAGCAAAGATAGAAGACGGTGGCAAGATGGAAAAGGGATTTGCTTTTATCGGGCGATAGCCTTTTGGCATCGACGGAAGGGATGGACATCTCTTTGCTCACGCTCACCGAGCTATAGACGCAAAGGCTCAAATAGATGAGAGCGAGAGCGATATAGAAATAAACCGTATTGAATAGGCCTGATGGATTGCTATTTGTCCATATCTTGTATAGCAGAGCGCCGAAAACATAGGTGGCGGAAGCCAACAAGCACCCGACCATGAGGCGAATGAACACCTTATGCGCCGTAAAGTCCATCTCGATGTATTTCTCATAAGAGGAGACGGCGAAAAAAAGAGCCAAGACGCAGAGGATCGTGGTGGGGGTGGCCATCGCGGCGATCTCATTATCGAGCGCGCCATTGCTTATAGAGGCATTCGATAGATAAGCAAAAGGAAGAGGGAAAGTCGCCAAGGTGAGCAAGACCCAATCGATAGTGAAGAAAAGCTCATACCGCTCATGGTTCTTTTTCCGCAACGAAAAAGCGGAAACCAGGACTAGCAGCGAGCAAAAGAAAAGCTCCAAAATGACGAAGAAGAGGTGGAGAGCCTCATTTGAGGAATCGCCTTGCCCAAAAAGGAGGAAGAGCACCCAATAAAGCGAAAATAAGGAAGAGGCGATAAGGAAAGCGATGCCATTTGCTCTGGCTCGTTGGCTATAATCGATTTCCCTATATCCCTCTTTCATTACGAGGGTAAGTATATATCGCCTCCTCGCTTTCTTCTATAAGCGCGTCTATACTTACTTTCGTATGGATGAGCGCAAAGCGATCGAAGATAGCGACAAAAGAACAGCCGAAGGCGTGAAGATGCAGATCGCTTTCACCGAGAAAGAGCGCGAAAGGGAGCATGAACTCGTTTTCATTGACGGACTCCTCTCTCTCCTTTGCTTGGCGGGCGCCATTCTCCTCATCGTTTTCAAGTCTTCGATCCTGATCCATGAATTCATTTGGTGGCTTGGCTTAATTTGCGCTTTTCTCCTTACCGGTTTCTTTATCTACCTCTCTGGCTCCCATATTTTCAAAGAGAGAGACAAAAGAACCATCATCGAAAAGCTAAAGAAGGAAATCGAAAATCTCTAGGGCGCATTTTCTTCGAAAGTTTCTTTATTTTCCTCGTTTCGTTGTGCTACTATATGTCGGCACGGAGGCGTACCCAAGAGGCCGAAGGGGGCAGATTGCTAATCTGTTAGTGGGAGTTTCTTCCAGCAAGAGTTCAAATCTCTTCGCCTCCGCCAGTTAGAAAGCGATGGTTTGATGTGAATGCGTCAAACCTTTTTTGTTTGAAAAAACGGCTTTCGCTTCTTCTCTGAAATGAAAAACATGTTTATCTTTAGCGGTTTTGCCAAAAAAATAGCCGAAACCGCTAAAGATAAAGCACTCCGGTACTCGAATGATTCCATCGAAATTCATAGATTCAGAATGATAGATATGGATTGTTTCAAATAGCGACAATGCACAAAATATCAAGCAACTATCGCTTTTTTTAAACTGCTGAGGCTCATGCGAAAAACGCTTGCCAACCAATTCAAGAGTCATGAAAGACACCTTCGTCCTTATAGGCAGCCGCATATAAGCAGATGCACCTTCAATTTCGTCAAAACTGTCCGCTTCCAGAAAAGAGAAGGAGGGGAAACTTGCGGATTCGTCCACTTCCGGAAAAGGAAAATGAGTGTCCACTTTTCTTGACAAGTACAATCTTAAATTCCGTGATGTTGCAAAAATGGTCATTTTCCGATTTTGTGATGCTGCAAAAATGGTCGTTTTCCGATTTTGTGATGTTGCAAAAATGGTCATATTTGATAAAATTCAACTTGAGGACAACTCACTATGTTCGAAAGAAAAGCCTATTCTAAATTATTGGCATGGAAAAAGGATTTCGCTGGCAAATGCGCATGTTTGCTAGAAGGCGCAAGGCGTGTAGGGAAATCCACTATCGCGGAAGAATTCGCCAAAAACAATTACGAGTCGTATATTTTGATCGATTTTTCGAAATTGAGCAAAGAAGAAGAGGAAGTCTTTGAAAGCATCAATGATTTGGATCTTTTCTTCCTTAGGCTTCAGGCCGTAAAGAGAGTGACTTTGAAAAAGCGGAAATCAGCCATTATCTTTGACGAAATACAGTTTGCTCCCAAGGTCAGGGGAGCCATCAAGCACCTAGTCAAAGATGGAAGATACGATTACATCGAAACAGGATCGCTGATATCGATAAAAAAGAACGTTGAGGGTATTTTGCTTCCTTCCGAAGAACATAAAATTGACGTTTACCCGATGGATTATGAGGAATTTTGCTCCGCTACAGGGAGCAACTACGAAATCCTGAAGAGCATCTATGATCATAATCGCCCGTTGGGGCAATCCGTGAACCGGAAATTGATGAGGGATTTTAGGACCTACATGGCTGTAGGCGGCATGCCTCAGGCCGTTGAAGCCTTCATCAACGATAAGAATTTCGAATCTGTCGATAGGGTGAAAAGAGAAATCCTGAAACTGTATTCCGACGATTTCTTCAAAATCGATCCGAGCGGGAGATTATCCGCTTTATTCGATTCGATTCCCTCGCAACTCGCCAACAACAACAAGTTTTATGTCAGGAAGGTAACCAATAAAAGAGCAAGCAATAAAGACAGGGAATTGATATTCGATTTGCTGAATTCCAAAACCGTTTTGCCTTGCTATAAAGTCAATGACCCGTCTTTATCGCTAAACGGAAGCAAGGATATAGACGATTTCAAATTGTATCTTTCGGATGTCGGTTTGTTCACGACGATGCTTTTCGATGACAAGTTATCGACCAATGAGGATATTTACGTGAAGCTGCTCTCGAACAAATTGGATGCGAATTTGGGATATCTATACGAAAATGCCGTTGCCCAAATCCTGAAATCATGCGATAGGGATTTGTTTTACTGCATATTCAAAAACAACGAAACAACCCGCAATTACGAAATCGATTTCCTGACAACCGATGGTGGCAAACTCGTGCCGATCGAGGTGAAATCATCCGAAAGCAAAAACCATAAATCGATTGATGAGTTTTCGAGAAAATACTCATCGAGGATATCCAGAAGGATACTATTTTCGCAAGACGATATCTCCCATGATGGGATGCTTGAACTGAAGCCCCTTTATCTAGCCCCCCTGATCATCGAAAGCCTGAAGTAGCGGTATTTCGGCGATAGGTCTCCTAAAATTCATATAATACTGATAGAGCACGATATATGGACGTGAATAAAAAGGAGGCAAAGAGAATGAACGAAGAAATTGGCTCGCCCACCATCAGCAGTCTTATTATGTCATTAAGGAATGGCGAACACCTTTATGGCGCGAAAATCAACAAAATAGTCGATGAGATCTTCCTGGCGCTCGAGAGAGTCAAAGGATACGGCGAGGACGACAGGAAAGAGCTTTGGCTCAAAGCTAGGCGCGGGAATATCGAAGAATACGGCGATTACGAAGACTATAAGCACGAAGGCATCGTGAAAAACAAGGCCGAATTCAAGAAGATGTGGGATGAGGAATACCCCGATAAGGAATATTGGTTCAATTTCGTGAGCTTCTCCGCAAAAGACGGTTACCGCGCCATCTTTTTGGGACGCAATCTCATTTACCAATCCCGAATTTTCAAGGAAAGCTATCCTCTTGAGGGAGAGATATTCGAAAGCTTCTTCAATTGGATCAAGGATGCGGTGCTTCTCTCCATCAAAAGGCTGGAGGAAGGAACGTACAATGATGATGTGGCCGCTAACCTGGACGTCTACGAAAGAACGGGGATCATCTCAAGAAAAGACTATTACGAGGCTCTTCCGGAAGAGAAAGAAGGCTATTTATCCGAGATAAAGGAAGAGGAAATAAGCAAATTCCTCGCCTATATCGCCGAGCAGAAAGACGATGAGCCGGTGGGAAGGTATTTGCCTTCTATGACCGCCAACGATTTCTATTTGTATTGCTCGCTTGGCTATAAGGCGAATGAGTATGACCGCATAAAGGGTTTACTCACCCCGAAAGAGCAGTATTACGCCATGGCCGATGGGCGAGAATACGATCTCAAGGATATCGACGGGGATTCACCCGAGGCTTTCGAGAAATGGTATAACGACAAAGACAATCGCGGCGGGCATCCATATGAAGTATGCGCCGGAGGGAATTCGACGCATATAGATCTCTACGTGATGAAATCCGAAAAGGGATATTATCTTGCTTTAGGCGGGAAATCCTGGGGGAGATCGATCGAAACGGTCAAATTCTACAATGCCTTGCGCGATAACGGGGTAGCCGTTCGCCTCATTGAAGCCGAAGGGATAAAAAACAGGCTTTTGGGGAATGACTATATCGGCATCGTCCCTCAACACGTCATCCCACGCTACTGCGAATCGTATTTCCCGGATATGGAGATCCTCGATTTCATGAATCTCCCATATGAAGAGGAATACGCCTCGAAAATGCTCGAAAAAATCAAATGGCTCCCTGAAGACAAGCAATTTCTGCTTTAAGCATCCCGTTAAACGATTTGTTTTTCCTTTTCTTCTTTTCTTGGGGCATAATTGCGAAAAGGGAAAAAGGACATGGATTATCTCCGCTTGAGCAAAGAAACCTCCTATGCCCTTCGCCATAAGCCCGAGGAATATCGCTTGAGGCTTGATGAAGAAGGGTACGTCGATATCGATAGCCTCCTTTCTGCCCTTGATGCAACGGGCCATTACGAGCGGAAACTCACCAAAGAGGATTTGGAGAAAATGATTGAGGCAAGCGAGAAAAAGCGCCACGAGATAAAAGGGGACAAAATCCGGGCCTATTATGGGCATTCTCTCCATAACCGCATAAAGAAAGAGGAGATAATCCCTCCTGCTATCTTGTATCATGGCACCACCCATACGGCTCTCCCTAAGATTTTGGCGACCGGTTTAAAGCCGATGGGGCGGCAATACGTCCATCTTAGCGTAGACAAAGAGACGGCCATCATGGTCGGCAAAAGAAGGGATGAAGAGCCATTGGTATTGAAAATAGACGCCAAAAAGGCGCATGAGGATGGCCTCAGATTCTATGAGGGGAACGATAAGGTGGTACTCGCCGATTTCATCGACCCTATCTACATTTCGCTCGATAAATGAGACAATAAGAGAAAGAAGGAGAATATATGCGCATCGCCTTAATCGCCCACGACAAAAAGAAAAACGACATGATCGCTCTAGCGAAAGAATACGCCGAGGCCCTTCCCCCGCACGAGCTCTTCGCCACCGGAACGACCGGAACCCTCGTGAAAGGGGCCACCGGCTTATCCATCAAATGCATGAAATCCGGACCCCTAGGAGGGGATCAGCAAATCGGATCGATGATCGCGAACAACGAGCTTGATCTCGTCATTTTCCTCCGCGATCCCTTGACCGCCCAGCCCCATGAGCCTGATGTGAGCGCGCTTTTGCGCCTCTGCGATGTCACAAGCACCCCTTTAGCCACCAATCTAGCGAGCGCCCGCATCATGCTCAACGCCCTCAAAAACAAGGAAATATAAGGGATTATGCTTTTGCCTTGAATAAAATCGAGGCTAGGAAGCTATCGCTATAAAAGGAATAAAGATCGTCTTCAAGATTGATATATAGAGGGATGCTTTCGCCCATCATCACCTCTTTTTTGTATTGGATATCGACTTCTTTCATCGAGTGAAGGCGCAAGAAAGAGGTGGGCAATTCATCTAAGAGCAAATCGAAATAGGCGCAGTTATTGACGTGCGAATTGATGTCGCAAGAGGAATAAAGGGCCGAAAATTCCTTCATTTCGCCTTTTTTCTCTAGATGCATAGACAAAGAGAAAGGCAACTCATCGCCGTATATTTTCCCGAAGTCCGGGAGATGATATTCGCTAGGGACGACCATCGCTCTTTTCGCTTCATCCACAAGTGCCCAGATGCTTGCGGCCCTGATGATGAGATCCCCTTTTTCATCGTATACGTTGAAGTAGCGGGGGAAAAGAATCGCGCGAAGCGGGGCGGCGTGGGTCTCCAAAGTCAGCTTTTCTTCATATAAGGGGATTCTTTTGATCTCGATATGGTAACGGCTGACCACCCAATGGAGAGAAAGGGAGCGGATAAAAGAATCACTCATCCCCAAAGACGAGAGATGATGCATCGCCACTTCCTGGAAGTAGCGGAGCAGCGTAGAGAGACGAAGCTCTTTCTTGAAATCGACGCAGTCGACTTCGACTTCCTTGCTCTCTTTGAATAGCAGTGGATCTGACATGCGGCTATTTTGCTACAAAGAGAGAAAGAAAGGAAGTATCCCTCTCCTTATGCCATATTTATTACAGTGTATAAAAGAAGCGAAAGGGATGAAGCAAATAGCGCAATCGCGTTTATAATATTGCCCATGGAAAATTTCAAGGAACCTGGTTGGATCGAAGTCATCGTCGGTCCGATGTTCGCCGGCAAAAGCGAAGAGCTCATCAGACGCTTAAGAAGGCTTGACTACGCCCATAAGAAATATTTGGTTTTCAAGCCGAAAATCGATGACCGTTATAGCGTCGATGAGGTGGTATCGCACCTCAAAAACAAAGCAAAAGCCATCCCTTTGGCCCATTCTGCGGAGATTTTATCTCACGTCAAGGAAGATACGGAAGTGGTCGCCATCGATGAGGTGCAGTTCTTCGATGAAGGGATAATCGAAGTTTGCGAGACTCTCGCCAATCGCGGAATCAGAGTCATCGCCGCCGGGCTTGACACCGATTTCAAGGGCGAGCCCTTCCCAATCAGCGCCTCGCTTCTTGCAAGAGGTGAATTCGTCACGAAGCTCACCGCCATCTGCGTGAAGTGCGGGGCCCCAGCCACCATGACCCAGCGCATCGTGAACGGCGTGCCTGCCTCTTTGTCTGACCCCGTCGTGCTCGTTGGCGGGACTGAGAGCTATGAGCCGCGCTGCCGGCACTGCCACGAAATAAGAAAATAGGCATAAATCTGCTTGCTTCCTTTGAGAAAAGGCGAGATTGGGGCAAAAGCGCAGCCGCTTCCTTTATGGCTGTGCTTTTCCTTCTGATCATTCATCGAATATAGCTTCTTGAACTGGCTTAATGGCGCATTAGAAGGCATCGCGAATGCTTTCATGAAGCTTTTCTTGCATCTTTTCGAAAACAAATCACAAGCATGCAGTATGCCTCGTACTTTGCGTATTGTCGTTCAGAATAGTCAATTGCCCTTTATTCATCGAACTTTTTTGCTTATGCCTTTATAAACTAGCGGACAATTCAAATGAATCCCTTGCTTTTATTGACTATCTTAGATCAGCCTTTAGCGGTTTTATCTCCTATTGCAGGCAGAAAATACGACAATGGAATGCTCTCTTTTATATGGGCTTATATGTGCGAAAATCTTTTAAGCATTCAGAAGATCTTTTCTAGGAGCGAGTTTTCTTTTCGCATTGACGGTCTGCTCTTTTGCTTTTTTGATCCCTAAGGCGAAATAGCCCTCACCAATCGGAGAATACGCAAACGCGTTAAGAAACGAGAATGGTGGCGGAAGCAAAATAACCATTTATGGCAAGATGCGACAGTCCGAATCAATAAAGTTACAAAAAAGATAAAAATGTTTCAAATATAGTTTGACAAGATACAGGAAGTGTTACTATAATCTAGCCAAGAGTTACAAAACATATAAAAAAGTAACTCAAGGAGGAAAACTCATGAAACTTCATAAAATCCTGTCACTATCCCTATTGAGCGCCGTCTTCGCCGCTTCTTGCTCCGCGCCGATCGCTACTGGGGCGGCAAGCGGAGAGAAGGAAGAGACGACCGTCTCGCTCAAAAGCAATAAAATCCTTTGCCTGAATAAGCCAGCGGGCGCTGGCGCAGCAAGTGCCGAGAGTTCTCTTTTCCCTTCAATCATCGAAGGCATCGCCTCTGGCAGCACCCAAATCCTCACCAAGGGCGCCGGGGCCGCCGCTCAGTATCTTGTGACCAATATCCTCAATAACTACGGTATCGATATGAGGGATCCCTCTATCCTCTATCTAGAGAAAATCGACGGCGAGATCAAAGAAGTCAAAGCCAAGATAGACGCCCTCTCCGCAAACGCGAACAAGTACAACGCCGAAAGAAGCCTCGATAAGCTCTATTCTTATGTGAGCGTGGCCTCGACTGATGTCATGAGCCAAGTCAAAGGAGGCCTATGGACTTTGTCGAAGCTTGAGAAAGACAAGAGCAAGAGCGCGGATTATCTTGAAGGGGAGAGAAAGGAATTCTACGAGACTTCCTTGAAGAACTTCACCGCGAAGGGCTCGAATATCGCCGACTTCGTCACGCATTTCGCCTCCTATATCCTCACTCCTGTCCCTTCTTCGCCCACCAACGACATCTTCTATTACTACCAGCTTTCGAATGGGCAATTCGATAAATGGTCCACCCAATCTTATCGGAATAGAAGGAGCTTCATCGCCTATCTCGATTCCTTGTTGCTCACGAGCGCCAACCTTGCGATCTTCGATAACCATTATAGGAACTTGGGCGCAAGCGAGGCCGTCAAAGCCACCAATGAAGTCCGCTATAACGGCATGATAGACGCGGTGAATAAAGCCAATAGGCTCTTCCAGACTGAGCTAAAAAGACTCGACGAATACGAGAATCTGCATAAAAAAGGCGAGATCATCTATTTGCCGAATAATACTCACTACTCGATGAAGATGGCTACCTATACCTTCAATCACGAGGATAAGGAAAACGCCAAATTGCTTCAGGGGGTCGAACGCGTGAGCACCGATATCTTCCATAAAGGCAAGAAGAATCTCCAAAACTATCTCTTGGGCTATCAAGCCAATCACGATATGGTGAAAAGCGTCGTCAAGGATTACCTCGATTATACGGAAGCCTACTCTTTGAAAGACTACTCGATCAACCAATACCTCAAAGACATCGGCTTCTACGCCGATAAGCAAGAGCTCTTCGACAAGGCTGAAGGCCTATACTATGGCGAGCTCAATCTCCCTCATGGCGGTTATCTCAACGATGACGTGAGCGTGAAAGCCCATTACTTCGATAGATTCGGCAAAGACGAGAACAAAACCCAGTTCTTCTTGGAGGCTCATCACAATTTCCTCAAAGGTCCGAGCTATAAAATCAGCTTCCACGACGATTCCTATTATCTCTGCTTCGTGAGAGATGACAACAAGCTCGATGGCGAATACTGGGGCAATTCCTTCGGAGGGGATAATGACAACCTCGTGGATGCCTTCGGGAGCTTCCTCGTGAATCGCTTGGATAGCAATGACCCTATCGTGAAAGGGGCGAAATTCCAATAAGGCGATGCATCTATCGAAAAGCTGCTTGGATCTTCTTCCGGCAGCTTTTTTGTTTTGATGAAACGAAAGCCTGAAAAGGCGATATCACGCCCGACTATTATCGGATTGACATGCGTTATGGGCTTGAGATGGATGAATGAAGCGGTGCGATAAAATAGACCAATAGATGGATAAACGCCGATTCGGCGCTTCCATATGCCTATAGGCACATATAAAGGAGAGAAAGGGCTTCCTCTCCTATCTTGGCGTCCCTTCCTTTTTCTTGAAGGAGGGGCAAGCAAAAGAGAAAAACGCTTTCTTTGCCCTCATTTCCTCCTAAAGCACGGTGGATTTCGCGGTGAAGGGCGCTTTTCTCATCTCTATGGCCGCTTTCGTAATTTAATTTGTAGAGGAGATTATCGTCGCTCACTTTCTCCATCAGGCTAAGCTCAGAAAGCAGCTTCTTCTTGTCGCTTTCCCTTTTTTCGCTTTTTAGATATTCCTCAAGGAGTGCCCTTTCCTCTTTTTCGACGATGTCTTTGGCGTATAGATAGGATTCGAAAAGAAGTTCGCCTTTGCTTTTGAAATGGACGTAAATGGTGGGTTCGGTGATGGATAAAACCTCGGCGATATCCTTCGTTGAGATGCGCTTAAAGCCGTTTTTGAAGGCCTCTTCGATCGTTTTCCTCTTGATTCTGGCCTCAAGCGCCCGCAAAGTCCTTCGTGCCATCCCTTTCCCCTTTTTTCTTCTGAGAAGCAATTAATGCATTTCTGCTCTCTCTTTCAATGATTATTTAACGATTTCGCTTATTTTTTATTGGCGAAATTTTCAAATTGCTTCTCTACCTAGGGAGGGAATCTTGCTAAAATAGGCGGGATGATTCTCCTCCAGTGCCTGACCCCGAAAAAAGACGTGCAGTTCCTCTATACCTCTTTCAGCATCCGCCAAGCCCTCGAGAAGATGGAATATCACCGTTATGGCACGATACCGGTGCTCGATAAGGAAAACGGGAAATACCTGTATTCCTTGAGCGAAGGTGATTTCCTTTGGTATCTCAAGAAGACCAATCTCTCCTTCATGGAGCTATCGAATATCCCGCTCGATGAGATCAAACCGTCGAGGGAACTGCTACCAGTCTCCATAAACGCGAGCATGGAAGAGCTTTATGCCCTCGCCGAGAAGCAGAACTTTGTTCCGATTCTCGATGATCTAGGCGTCTTCATCGGCATCGTCACGAGAAAGAGGATAATGCAGGCTTATTTGAAAGCGGTGGAAGAAAATAAGGCGCAAGAGGAAAAACGATAGTAGAATATAAAACGCAATGGAAAAGAAAGAATATTTGGCTCTTGATATATATTCGAAAAGCGAGCTCCAGGACGCCCTTTCTTTCGCTCCGCGCCTAGGATGGAATCTCCATTCGCTCCAGGATGTCCTCTCCAGAAGCGACGCCGCCCATTTCTCGCTTTCGAAAAAAGACCGCGAGAATTTCTCGACCAATTCCTTGTCGGGGCAGACATTCGATGAATACGTTCATGGGAGAGACTCTTCTTCCGCGAATGGCGATAAGCGCACCGAAACGCATATAACGAGCTACACCAAAGTCGTCTTCGAGCGCGATAACTACAGGCGCAAGAAAGAGGATCTCATCATCGAGAACAACTGGGTCAATCTCGTGAAGCTCGAGAACAAGATCTTCGAAATCGGCAATAGCCAGGATTATTCCTCGGTGAATGACGCCAAAAGCAAAGGCAATGCCGCTTTCACCGCTGGGCTCATCTTCCTCGCTTTCGCTTTGGTCTTCTGGATTTTCGATCTATCTTTTGCCTCAGCCGGCATAAATTCGGCAAGCCAAGGCTCTTTGGCCTTAATCAAGAATATCTTCTTCTTCGGGGCGATAGGCTGCAGCGCGCTCGGGGTTTTCTTCTTCCTCCCGGCTTTTTTCGCTCTTTTAGGAGGTTCCCATTCCGTCCATAAAGCCAAGAGGAATCGCAAAAAGTGGGCCAAGGATTATCGATCGATCATCGAGTTGAAACATCGATTCGAGAGGATGTATATCGAAGGCAAGAAACCGCGCTTCAACCGGAGATGGTACAAGCTCATGTGCCGGAGATACGGATTCTCCTTCTACAAGATCAGATACAAATAAGGCTTGCAAGGCCTTATTTTCTTTTTTCTTTCTCCTCAAGTAAGCGCTTTGAAGAGGATTGATTGGAATAATGGCTCTACTTGCGTTACATTCTTTTAAACATAAATTCCAGGTGGTGAAAAATGAAATTATCCTCTATCCCTTTAGGCTTAACTTATGACGATCTTCTTCTTATCCCCCTCCATTCCTCTGTCGTTCCAAGCGAGACGAAGGTAGATAGCTATCTCACGAAAGATATCCATCTCAATATACCGCTTGTGGCGGCTGCGATGGATACGGTGAGCGAAAGCGCTCTCGCGATAGCGCTCGCTAGAGTAGGCGGCATCGCCATCATCCACAAAAACCTTTCGATTGAAAGGCAGGCCGAAGAAGTCAAGAAAGTGAAAGAAGCCGATGCTTCTTGCTCTTCCGCCGCGACCGATAAAAAAGGAAGGCTGCTCGTAGGGGCGGCAATCGGGGCCAACAAAGAGGCGCTTGAACGCGCGAAAGCCCTGATCGAAAGCGGGGTTGACGTGCTCACCCTCGATTCCGCCCATGGCCATAGCGATAACATCATCGCCACCTGCAAATTAATCAAAGCGTCTTTCCCCTCAACCCCTCTTATCGTCGGCAACATCGTGACAGCCGAAGCTGCTCTCGCCTTAAAGGAAGCGGGGGCGGATGCGGTGAAAGTCGGCATCGGGCCTGGCTCGATCTGCACAACGAGAATCGTCTCTGGCGTTGGCTATCCGCAGGCTAGCGCCGTCGATGAGGTCGTGAATGCCCTCAAAGGGAGCGAAGTGAAAGTCATCGCCGATGGCGGCATCAAATATTCCGGCGATATCGTGAAGGCTCTTGCTCTTGGCGCCTCTTCCGTCATGCTCGGCTCCTTATTCGCCGCCACGAAAGAAGCCCCTGGCGCTTGCCAAGAAATCAATGGAAAGATGTATAAGACGTATGTCGGCATGGGCTCTTTGGCCGCTATGCAGAGAGGCTCGGCTGACCGTTACTTCCAAGCCAAGACAACGAAAAAAGAGAAACTCGTCCCTGAGGGAATCGAAGGCATATTGCCTCTTAAAGGGAGCGTTGAGGAAGTCGTTTATCAGCTTATGGGCGGAGTGAGAAGCGGCATGGGATACTGCGGGGCGAAGGACTTAAAGGCGCTCGCTAGCGATTCGCGCTTCGTCCGCATCACCGACAATGGCTTGAAGGAAAGCCATCCGCACGATGTGAAAATCGCGGTGGAAGCCCCGAATTACTCTTCGAAATAGCTTCTTCTTCATCCGAATCCAAAAAGCAAAAGGCGCAGCCGCTGTTAGCTGCGCTTTTTCTTGAGCGAAACTTTTTAAACTGCTTTATTCGAGCTCGATCGTTGATGGCGGTTTCGAGGTGAAATCGAAGAGAACGCGATTGACGCCTTTCACCTCGTTCACGATGCGGGAAGAGACGTAGGCAAGGAAGGAATAGGGGAGCTCAGAGGCTTTCGCGGTCATGAAATCGTCGGTGGAGACGGCCCGCAAGACGATGGCGTATTCATAGCTTCTCCCATCGCCCATGACCCCCACTGAGCGCATGTTGCTTAAGGCCGCGAAATACTGATTGGCTTTCTTATCGAATCCGTTTTTGGCCATTTCCTCCCGGAAGATGGCATCGGCTTCTTGCACGATTTTGATTTTCTCTTGGCTTATTTCCCCGATGATGCGGATGGCTAAACCAGGCCCTGGGAAGGGCTGACGGTAGACTAAAGAAGAAGGTAACCCCAGCAATAAGCCGAGTTCTCTCACCTCATCCTTGAAGAGGTCTTTAAGCGGCTCTACTATCCCCTCAAAGCCGATTTCCTTTGGGAGCCCTCCCACATTGTGGTGGCTTTTGATGGTGTGGGAGATGCCTAAGCCCGATTCGATCCGGTCAGGATAGATGGTGCCTTGGGCAAGATATTCGATGGTTCCGAGCTTCTCGCTCTCATTTTTGAAAACGTCAATGAAGGTCGCGCCTATGATTTTCCTTTTCGTTTCCGGCTCGTTTACGCCTTTTAGGCGCTCTAAGAAGAGGGATGAGGCATCAACCGGGATGAAGGAGAAAGAGAATCTGCTCTTGTCGGAGAAAGTCCTAATGACTTCCTTCGCTTCGTCTTTCCTCATCAAGCCGTGGTCGACGAAAACGCAAGTGAGATTGCTCCCGATGGCTTTCCCGATCAATGCGGCGACGACCGATGAATCGACGCCGCCTGAAAGGGCGCAGATGACTTTCTTCTTTCCGACTTGCTCTTTGATTTCCTTTATTTTGCTTTCGATGAAGGAAGATGGCTTCCAGCTAGGCGAGCATCCGCAGATACCGTAGACGAAGTTCTCGATCATCTTTTGCCCGAATTCGCTGTGCTCGACCTCGGGATGGAATTGCGTGGCGTATAGTTTCCTTTTCGGATTGGCGAAGGCCGCATTTTGGCAGGATGAGGTTATCGCGGTGGTGAAGAAACCCTCAGGGAGCTTTTTCACTTCGTCATTGTGCGACATGAAGACGTTGCTGTTTTTCTTGATGCCGGCGAATAAGGGCGAAGGCTCCGTGATGTTCAGCTCGACGTTTCCAAATTCGCTCGCAGAGCATTTCCCCACCTCTCCCCCGAGAGTGTAAGCCATCAATTGAGCGCCATAGCAGATCCCGAGGATTGGCTTATTGAGCGTGAAGATCTTCGGGTCGATATGGGGGGAAGAAGGGTCGTAAACGCTATTGGGGCCACCGGTGAAGATGATGCCTTTCACTTCTTCTTTCGCAAATTCTTCCAAAGGGGTGGAGAAAGGGAGGACTTCGCTATAGACGCGAGTCTCTCTCACCCTGCGGGCGATGAGTTGGTTGTATTGCCCGCCAAAATCGAGAACTATTATTTTTTCCATGATTGGAATATCTAAGCATAGATGGCCGTCTTTCGCATTAATTAACTGCAAGAAAGCGTTTTGATGGGGGGATTTAAGCCGTTTATGCTAAAATCCTCCCTTGGTTAGAAGATGAAAAAAGGCAAATCAACGCTCTTTGCGTGCTATCTCGGATACATAGTTCAAGCGATCGTCAACAATTTCGCGCCGCTGCTTTTTCTGACATTTGCCTCTTCTTACTCTCTTTCTTTATCCGATATAAGCCTTCTCATCACCATCAATTTCCTCGTTCAGCTGCTCGTTGATTTATTGAGTGCCTATTTCATCGATAAGATTGGCTACCGGCTTTCTGCCGTTTTGGCCGCCTTTTTCTCTTTCTCGGGATTGCTGTTGCTTTCCTTTCTTCCGGAAATATTGCCCTCTCCGTATTTGGGGATTTTGCTGTCGATCGTCGTTTACGCTTTCGGGGGAGGGCTCCTTGAAGTGCTTCTAAGCCCGATTGTGGAGGCTATCCCGAGCGGAGAGAAGGAGAAGAGAATGAGTTTGCTCCATTCTTTCTACTCCTGGGGGCAAGCGGGCGTTATTCTCCTTTCAACCGCCTTTTTCTTCTTTTTCTCGACCTCTTCTTGGCGTCTTCTTTCCTGCTTATGGGCCATTTTCCCGCTTATCGATTTGTTTCTCTTCCTCTTCGTGCCGCTTTATCCTCTCATCGACGAGGAGGAGAAGAAGAAAAGCGAAAAAGGGAAAAGCGCCTTCCTTTCGCCCTTCTTCTGGGCGTATATGCTCATGATGTTCGCTTCAGGGGCTTCGGAACTAGTCATCAGCCAATGGGCCTCGACTTTCGCCGAGATGGGCCTAGGCTTGAATAAATCGCTGGGGGACTTGCTTGGCCCAATGGCTTTTGCTCTTTTCATGGGAAGCAGCCGCTTATTATACGGAATGATGGGTGAGAGGCTCTCCTTAAGCAAATGCATGATGGGAAGCGCCGTTTTATGCTTGTTGTCTTATCTCCTCATCTCTCTTTCCAAAAACGGAGTGGTGGGGCTTATCGGCTGCTCTTTGATTGGTTTTTCGGTCGGGATTCTTTGGCCAGGGACGTTTGCGAAAGCCGCCAAAAGGCTCAAAAGGGGAGGAAGCGCCGTTTTCGCTCTATTGGCGCTAGCTGGCGATTTGGGCGCCGCCATTGGCCCCACGGCGGCGGGGCTTCTTTCCTCTTCTTTCGGCGATGATTTGCGGATAGGGATCCTCTTTTCCTCCCTTTTCCCGCTTTTGCTCATCCTTTCTCTCCTTTTTGAATCTCACCTTAATAAGAAAAAAGCGTCAATCGTTTGACGCTCACTTTTCCATTTTTTCGAGTACTTCAATGGCTTTAGGGAGCATTTCCTTTGAGTAATGCTCAATATCGCCATTATCAATTGATACCCGCAAATCTGGGTCGATTGGTATCATATCGAGGTTTCTTAGGCCGTATTCCCTCGCAATCCCTTCGCTTTTGCTTTCGCCATATAGGTATATCTTCTCTTTGCAGTGCGGGCATTCTAGATAAGCCATATTGGTGATAAGGCCTAGAAGCGGGACATTCATCTGCTTGCCCATCTTCACCGATTTCTCGACGATGAGGGAGACTAGATCCTGAGGGCTAGTGACGATGAAAGCCCCATCAACAGGGATTTGCTGAAAGACGGTGAGGGGGACATCGCCTGTTCCCGGCGGCATATCGATGAGAAGATATTCGACCTCCCCATATATCACATCGGTGTATAGCTGCCCGACGAGGCTAGAGATCATCGGCCCGCGCCAGACGATGGGGTCGGTTTCATCCTCGAGCAGGTTATTGACCGATATTAGTTCGATCCCGCCCTTGCTCCTCAAAGCGAAAATGCCGGTCTCGTCCCCGCTCGCTTTATCTTTGACTCCGAAGGCTTTCGGGATCGATGGGCCGGTGATATCGGCATCCATGATGGCCACCGAATGCCCTTTTTCGGCGAGCTCTTTCGCTAGAAGGGAGGTCACTAGGCTCTTCCCGACGCCCCCTTTGCCGGATATGACGGCAATCGTATGCCCGATTCTCGATTTCGGATTCGCCTTGAATTTCTCGATTTCTTTCCTAGAGGGGCAATCGGCTTCCTTGCAGCCTTCGCAGCTCTCTTTGGCGCAACTATTTTCGCTCATGTTTTTCACCTCAAGCGATAATATAGCAACTATCTTTCTTTCTTGCACGCTTGACGCTCAAAAGGGGTATAGTATCGAGGCTATGTTGGATGCTTTCTTGGATGCTTTGTTCGATTCGCTGAAAATTCTGGGTCTAGCCTTCCTCTTTTATTTCGTCTTTTCTTTCTTCGAGGCCAAAATAGCGAGATTCCTTGAAAGCAAGAAGCGTCTTGGCCCTTTATTCGGCTCGTTGGCGGGGAGCCTCCCGCAGTGCGGCATATCCGTGGTGGGGAGCGATTTATACGCTGATGGCCATATTTCGATGGGGACGCTTCTAGCCATATATTTGGCCACGAGCGATGAGGCCCTTCCGGTCCTCTTCAGCGATTTCTCCTCGAACTGGTACCGCGCTTTCCTTCTCATTTTCATCAAGATGGCCTATGCCTTTTTCATTGGTTTTCTGCTCGATTCGCTTTATAGAGGCGGCGTGAAGAAAGTTAATGAGCATTTAGAAGGATGCGAAGAGAAGGAAAATCACGAGCACACCGGTTGCTGCGGGCATGAGATCGAAGGGGAAGGGGCTATCCATGAGCACTTGCTCCACCCTCTTTTCCATTCTTTGAAGATCTTCCTATATTCTTTAGCCATCACTTTCCTTTTCAATTCCCTCATCTTCTACGCGGGCGGGGAGGAGGCTTTTTCCTCTTTCCTCGTGAGCCAATATTATCTTTCCCCGCTCTACGCCCTTTTGATCGGGCTCATCCCTTCTTGCGCCTCAAGTGTCATCATAAGCGAGGCGTATTTATCGGGTGCCCTCCCTTTCGGGGCGCTCCTTGCCGGGTTATCCGTCAATGCCGGCTTAGGCCCTTTATACCTGCTCAAGAGCAAAGAAAAAAGAAAAGAAGGGATAGCCATCATCGCCCTTTTGATTATCAGCGCCTTGCTTTTGGGCTATGCCTTTATGTTCATTCCGCTGCCTTTTTGAGGAGATAACGATCCATGGGAGAAAAGAAAAGAAACCGCTTATACCGCCGCTCTTATTTCACTGGCGAAGACATCGACATGCTGAAAGAGAGGGAAAACGAGCGCGAAAAGAGCTCCGATTACCGCTACAAAGACCACATCGATGGGGCTTAATCCCTCTTGATGGGCAGTTTATAGAAGGATATGGCGTTATCCACCATGAGATTGCGGTAGAGCCTCTTCTTTAGGTGGAGGCGGTTTTGGTAGTATTCGCGATACATCGGGTTGGCTAAGGTGTCGAGCCCGTCGATGGGGTTATCGGTGCCGAACATGATCCTGTTTTCGCCGACCTCCAGAAGCGTCTTTTTGGCGCTTGAGAGAGGCACCCAGGCGGTATCGGCATATAGATTAGGCGCTTTCTTCAGGCATTCGATGGCCTTTTGGTTGTCGCTCAATAGTTGGAGATGGGCGGCCACGAAGCGGATATCGGGGTTTTCGCAAGCCAAAGCGCAGAGCATTTTGATATCGCTATATCTGTCGGAGGCGGTGTGGACGAGGATAGGGAGGGAGAAGCGCCTCGCTAAATCCAAATACGGGAGCAGGCGCTTATCGCTTATCTTCAATCGCGATTCATAGGGATGGAATTTGAGGGCGAAGATATAAGGGCGGTTCTTTTCGATATAAGAGACGAGCTCTTCGCTCACTTTCTCGAAATGCGGATTGATCCAAAGGGCGCAGCCGAAGCGGTTCGGCTCTTTCTTCACTAAGCGAAGCACCCTTTTGGCGCCCTCGATGGCGCTTAAGGCGTCTATATTGCGCCCATTCTCGCCGTCTTTGTATTCGCTGCAGTCGCAATCGCTCACTAGGCTATAGGCGATGCCGTATTTCCTCATGGAGCGCCTTAGATTGCTCACGCATTCTCTTTCGCTTTCCCAAGAAGCGATGTGGGCATGGGCATCAACGATCATTCGCTTCACCTAGGCGAAGGATTTTCGCCTTAATGACTTCCAAGGTATCCATATCGATCCCATCTTTGTTGTTGTCGAAGATGAAATCGGCGGAAAAGCGCGATGGCTCAACGTATTTAAGATGCATCGGGCGGACTGAGGAAAGATATTGCTCGATGACGGACTCTGCGCTTCTCCCTCTTTCCATGGTGTCGCGCCTGATGCGGCGTGAGAGGCGGATATCGCTGTCGGCCTTGACGAAGATCTTGTAATCGTAAATCTCATCCGCTTCCTCCAAGCAAAGGGCGAGGATGCCATCGACGATGATAAAGCGGGTGGGGGAAAAGGGGATGGTCAGCGGGAGGCGGGTGTGGGTGCGAAAATCATATTGCGGCACTTCAATGCTTTCCCCTCTTTTAATTTTCTTTAAGTGCGAGGAGAAAAGAGCCATATCGAGAGAAAGTGGGGAATCGTAATTGACCTTTCCCCTCTCTTCTAGGGAGAGATGGCTTTGATCGCGGTAATAAGAGTCGAAGGAAAAGCGGCTCGCCTCCTTCCCTAAGGAAGAGACGAGGGCTCTAGCGATCGTCGTTTTCCCTGAGCCGCTCCCGCCTCCTAATGCGATAAGTATTGCCATAACCTCTTTCTTCCCCTTGAATAGAACCTCTTTCCGAGTAGAATAATCGTTGCTCATTGGGGTGTAGCCAAGTGGTAAGGCATCGGACTCTGAATCCGAGATGCACTGGTCCGATCCCAGTCACCCCA
>CAVKAR010000008.1:5912-40379 GCA_963654425.1 Lachnospiraceae bacterium | reverse complement strand
GATACTTGCTTAGCATAGTATTCGCCGTTATATAGATACCAGCCGTTGCTCTCTGCGGAAGCAATTGACTCCAATGCTTCAATCGTCGTTTTATCGCTCACATAGGTTTGAGGATATAAACCATAAGCCACAGTGCCTTTTTCTTGGTTTATTACAGGCCTAATAGCTAAACGCTCGATTTCCGCTTCACTATAAAAACGCGCCACAAGCGAGTAGTTGTAAGAAGGCATCGAAAATGAATATTCTTCATTTTCGCTCAGCCTTTTAGAGCCGAGATACCAGCCTTCAAACAAATAATCAGCAGCCGGTAAGGCCTTTACAGTTATTTTCTCATCCGTATATCCTTCGCCATATACAATAACTCTACCTTTAGACTCATCTGAACTAACAACTGAAAGGTTATATTTATTCGCCGTCCATTTGGCGTTGAAGGCAACATCCCCTGTCGATCCAGCAGCGATTGAATCAACCTTTATCTCGAAAGATTCGTCTGAGTACCAGCCATCAAAAGTATATCCAGCTCTAGTGGGATCCATCAAATCTATGTACGATTCGACAGTATAGCTATTCGGGTTAGACGAATCATTTATCCCCCCATTGAGGTTATAAGTGATTGAATAATCAATAGTTCCCCATTTTGCAACGAGGTTCATATCCCCAATTGTGCCGTTTCTAACGGACGTTACTTTTCTTGAACCTTGGTACCAGCCAAGGAAATTATAGCCATTTCTTTCTGGCGAGGAGAGTTCGAAAGAATCTTCAATTGTGTATGTGCTCGGATTTGAGACAGAATCAGTGCCGCCTGCCAAATCGTATGTGATACTGTAATCGATGATTTTCCAATTGGCTATGTAGTGCAATTTGCCAGTAATCCCTGATGGAATAAAGGCATTGATGTCGGGTATATCACCATTAGACCCTGACCAACCCAAGAATTCATATCCTTTTTTCGTTGGCGAATTAAGTTTCACGTTCTCTGAGTTATCGTTGAGTTTCTCCGGATTGCCTTCTGCTTCGCCACCATCAAGTTCGTATTCTATTTCGCAAAGAGGTGACGTGCTGACTGTAAGAGGGTCGCTTGTGACTCCAAAAGGCTTCTGGCCATCTGAAGCCGTTCTTTGATATATCGAATAAGATGTTTCGTTTGTGAGATTATGGAAAACATTACTCTTTTGCCATGTTGTCCCGTCGAGGCTGTATTCATATCCGTCAAGCGCTTTGACTTCGATGGATTCGTAATCAAATGACATCAAAGTCGGAGCAGCAGGATAAATCAAAGGACTGCCGCCGCAAACAGTGCAGACAACCTCCTTCGTGGTTTTTTTATCCAAGTCACCACCGCTGCTCTTTTTCCATGATCCGCCTGTGCCATTGCATTTAGTGCATGTCTTTTTGTCATAACCGGTGCCAGAGCAGTTGGGGCATAAGTTGATTCCGCGGTAGGAACCATATCTGCCACACGTTGGACAGCGGTTTCCGGCGGTAGAATAAGTTGAAGATTCCCATTCTCCATCGGTGGAGCATCTGAAAATGAATGTGCCACCATCGCCGTTACAAAGGCTGCATTTCGTGCTAATTTTCCCTGTGCCGCCGCATTTTGAGCATGCGTCCCATTCCTCAGTCAATGTGCCTTTCCCTTTGCACGCCGAGCAATGCTCGCACCACATGGCGAACATCGTTATATCTTCATCAAACGATAAAGTGTCGCCTGGTTGATAGACAGAATCGGACTTAAGGCAGTTCCAGCCCATGAACGTATACCCGCTCTTTGTCGGTATCGCATCGTCTATTTTGATATCAACGCCCTTTTCCTTAGGTTGAGATGACGGAGCGTTCGTGCCTCCATTTGCGTCGTAATTGATGGTAAACCATGCGCGAACTTTGTCATAGCAGGCTGTGTAACTGGCGTTTCCGCTCACCATAACAGGTGATGAATCCCAACCAGAAAAAACGTAGCTGTATTTATCGTCATGTTCCTTGGTTGGCGTATCACCTGAATAAGAGGGAATTGAGCCATATGGGAACTCATCGACAGATAAAATGGAGCCATCGTAGTTTTTCCAGGTTATCTCATAAGTATTCACGTTTGAGACAAATTGGGCAATGTAGCCCGCATTGTCTGTTACAGGCGTAGGCAAAGGATCCCAACCAGCGAAAACGTAGCTATACTGAACATCACTTTCTTTGCTTGGCGTTTCGCCATCATAAATTGGCGTATCGCCGTATTTAACAACGTTTGTCGCTAGAATCGTGCCATCGTAGTTTTTCCAGGTGATTTCGTAACTATTGACGCTGCCTTCGTATTGAGCGATGTAAGTAGCGTCGCTTGTTACCTCTTTGACTTCCGGGCTCCAGCCGGTGAAGGCGTAGCTATATTCGGCATCGCCTTCTTTTTTGGGTTCTTCGCCATAAGAAGGCATTTCCCCATAATGGAGTGAATCGACGCGCAAAACCGTTCCATCGTAATCCTTCCATGTGATTAGGTATTCAATCGGGGTTTCCTTATACTGAGCTGTATAAGTCGCATCGTTTGTTACCTCTTTGACTTCCGGGCTCCAGCCAGAGAAAGCGTATTGATTTCGCTCATCGGATGGCTTAGTGGGAATGTTTCCATCATAAACCGGCATTTCTCCGTATTCCCATTCTTCGCTCAAAATAGTCGTGCCGTCATAATTCGCCCAAGTAATGGTGTATTTCTTTGTTTCGTTACGATAAGTGGCGACATAAGTTTGGTCACTATAAGCGGGAGCAATTTCAGGCGTCCAGCCAGAAAAGAGGTAGCTATATTGCGCATCTTCTGTTCTTACTGGCGTTGCTCCTTCATATTCTGGCAAATCGCCCTCTTTGACGGAATCAACCTTAAGGGTAGTGCCATCATAATTCTCCCAACAAATCGTATATATTGGTGAAAGAAATGGCGATTCCGATGACTTTGCTGAATGGGTTTCCAATGACTTCGCAGAACTGGTTGTCGTTCCGTTAGCAGAGGAATTGCTCCCGCACGAAAACAAAGGAAAGACGCACATCGTCAACGCAATGCCGAATAAGAATTTTTTCTCTTTCATTTTGCTCCTCTTCAATCAATCTTAATCTTTAGTGACGCACGATTTTTATAAGTGAAGGCGATTAAGAACTTCTTCGCCTTCATTTTGGATCGCTCCTATCAGTTCGACACTATCGAAAGCATCAAAATGATTGTTCCAGCGATTCCTGAGATCAGCTCAACTTTATCGATTGATTCTGGCTTCTTTGAAAGAAGCGGAAGTCAATATCAATAAATTGATACCAACACAGGAAGGGTTTTTGCAATTATTTGCATATGTCCTCCTTTGTTATTGCGGCTAGCATGAAAATGCTGGCTGCATATTTCAAATTCTAACCCCCCCCCGCCAGAATCAAGACATAGTTGCAAAACAATCGATAGTTGCTGTATTTTTGAACACTTTGTATCGATGATATTCAAATGGTTCGTTTTCTCCTTTTGCCTTGAGGCGTATTGAGGTGTATCAATTTGTTTGCCCCGCATAAAAGGAAATCGCCGCCTTGCTCAGGCGGCGAATATTCCTTCTTCTTTGTTTCGAAGAGCGGGGGCGAATTTGTCTTAGTCTAAATCCCAGCCACCGAAGCCGAGAGTGACATCAGGCGTATTCACGTAGAAGGTGCCTCTATTGGTTTTGTCGTTGCTAGTGACATTGAGCTTCAATTCGATATACGCATTATCCCCGGCTTTGGCCTGCCACTCGGCGAATTTCGTCTCGAAGTTAGCTTTGTAATTGCTCTCCGCATCGCCGTCTAAGCCATCCCTTCTGACTTTGAAGGACCAGTTTTGATAGAACATATTGCCATTGGCGACGAAGAATTTGAGCTGGACGATATCACCATCGAGCGTTGCCTGAAGCGGGCCTTCAGCGAAAGCGATGGACATATTGGCGTCCTCGTATAGCTTATGCCCGGTGAGATAGAATTTGATCTCGTCAAGGCGCAGATCCCACATCGCTCCATCAGCATCGGTGACTTTGCCTGAGGCATCAGCGTAGGTGTAGTTACCAACATAGCTCTCATCCCATTTGAAATCGGCTTTCGAGCTTTCGGAAGGCGAGGAAGAGCAGCCCATGAGCGAGGCTCCTAAAGAAGCCGCGAGGACAGCAAGAGGAAGAACTTTTGATTTTCTCATGAAAATCTCCTTTCAGTTATTTATGTTTGATTAAGCCGATAAGACTATGCGGCTTAAGGAAAACCAAGACGATGTCGATGAGTAGGCCTATCGCTCCAATTACCATCCCAGCCACGAAGCTCGGCAAGATGCCATCCCCGATGTCATAGACCCCATGGGCGTAGTAGCCGATATTGGAGAGCTGACTATTGAGGAAGACGGCGATAGAGGCGATATATAGTCCAGAAGCGATAGATAAGACCGCTTCTTTATAGGCAGGGAGGAAGTTGCTTAAGAGGAGGAGAGCCATCGAGATGGATATGAGGATATAGAAGAGCTCCTCCCCTAAAGCGGAAGTGGTCTTTGCGATGGTGGCGGAATATAGGCAGATCGTTATGATGCTCAAGATAAGCGAGATTAACGAAAGGGCGTTGCCCGCGTATTTTTTGAGGGTATTCATTTCTTAAGCCTCCTTCTCTTTCTTCTTGCCTTTGATTTCAAAGACGAGTAATAAGGCAATTCCGGCTGCGGTGAGGGTTCCGAATCCGATTGAGCAGCCTAGCATCAAGCTTTGATACCAGGGGGTGATGAAGACGATGGAGCTCTCGGCGGATAATTTCCCCGCGACCGTTGTTTTCGACCACATGTAGATGATGCGGTGAGCGGCTTCTTTGGTAGCCTCAAAGAGCGTTTTGTCCTTTTTGATGAGGCTCTCTTTGAAGGAGCCGTTCCCCTTGGTGTAGGTGACGGCGGAATCGATATCGAACTGCGTCAAGCCGTTGATCACGCAATAAGCGCCTAGACCGTTTCTTTCCGTTGAGGAGTCAGTTATGAGAGAACCACGGAAATTCCATTCGTTTTTGACGATATCGATAAGAGCTCCCGAGCTCCCCGACACAGGGTAGCAGCCCAAATGGTTTTTGCCCGTCATGCAGTCATAGGCTTTCCCGTCCGCCATTGCCCCTTCGAAGGGACGCAGGTATATTTCCCGGGCCGCCTGCTCATTGCAGAAGGTATTGATCTCGCCGCGATTCGTCTCCTGGTCATTGAGGAAGAAGTGCTTTGGGCCAACCGTGAGGCCGTATTTGATGCTCCCTTCCGACATGTTCTTGCCCATGTAATAGGAGAGGACGCTATCTTCGCTGTAATATTCCGAATTCCTGCCGCTCATCGCCGTGCGGTGGATATTCACCCCTGGCCCCCAGACGGCGTTATAAGTGGTCCATAAGCCTTCATTCCCGAACATCTCCCCCATCTCCATAAGGATATCGGTGGAGAAAGTCTGGGCGGCGGCCACCTCGCTCATGTATTTGCAGCACGTCATCTTGTATTCGTTTTTGTCGGTGATATATGAGCCCTGGATCCCGCTTGGGCCGTCGAATTCAACTTGGCTTGGGAGGCTGATGGAGTCAATCGGATTGGAGTAGCGTTGACACACTAAATCCGTCATGTCTTTGATTGACATCTGCTTAAGCAAATCGTCCCAGATCGGATCGTCATAATCCTTATCGAGGATATCGACGAACTTATACGAGGTGCTCTTCACCGAATAGTCGATGCCTTCATAGACTAACTCTTCCTCTTCCGGGGCGATTTTCCTGGTGGCGCCATTCTCGAGGATATCGAGCATCTCGTCAGTGGCGGTCAACTGAAGCCTCTTTGGATAGGTGTCCCTCCAGTTATTGCGGGTCAAGTAAGTGATCTTATCATCACCATCATAGTAGTAATTGACATCGCCCGTCTCGAGGTGATTGGTGATGGGGGTATCACTATAGGGAGAGACAGAAAGAGTGGTATCGTCCACCGCTTTGCCCTTTTCCCCTTCGTAGGTGTATTTGTAGGCTTTTTCTTCATCCCCTTCTTCATCCATCCCTTCGCTCACCGTCTTCCCTTTCTTCGCCAGGACGTTATTGACGGCTTCGTGCGACCCATTGCCGATGGAAAAATAATAATCGCCGTAATCGAGGATATAGGTTTTCGCCTTTGTGTAGTCATAGCTACCTAAATGCTCGAGCTTGGCGCTTACCTTGATATTCGTCTCCTCATTGGGGGATAACTCCTTGCTCTTTCCAAAGCCGATGAGGGAGACGGAGGCTTTCTCGACGTTATTGTCGATATCGTATTGGGTGTAGGGGGAGGAGGCATATAGCTCCACCACGTCTTTCCCCGCCACCTTGCCGGTGTTTTTGACGCTTACTTCCGCCGTGATGGTCTTGTTTTCGAAGTCGAGCGAGACCGAATTAAGCTTCTGCGTGAAGCTCGTATAGGATAAGCCGTATCCAAAGGGGTAATTCATCTCATCGGCGTAATCCCATTCCTTGCCCGTGCTTGAGCCGGCGCTAGAAGAGGCAAAGCCCGAGGAGAGGACGCTATCTTCATAACGCGTCTCGTAATATTTGTAGCCTACGTATATCCCTTCTTGATAGACGACATAAGAATAAGTGGCATTGGTGTTGTTCTTATTCTCTTTATAACTTTCTGGCACATTGCTGTACCACATATCGCCGAAATTCACCGAGGAAGGGGCGCTCAGGTTGCTTTTGGCCCAAGAGTCGGTGAGCCGGCCTGAGAAATTAGTCTCCCCCACGAGGAGCTTTGCGGCCCCAAGCAGCCCCCAGCTGCCAGGAGAGGGCATCATCATGATAGCGTCGATTTCCGGGTCGTCTTTCAGCTCCCCGATTTCCATCGGGTAGTCGGAATTGACGATGACGATGACTTTCTTCGAGCATTTCTTGGCTTCTTTGATGACTGCGCGCTCCTTATCTTGAAGCTGGAGCACATAATGGGTGCCATCCCCGTCTTTGACTTTGGATGGATCAGTCTGCGCATCGGCCCCTTCGCCAAAGTGCCGCCCGAAAGTGAAGATGGCGGCATCGCTATAGGAAGAGTAGGAGGATTTGACTTCGCTCGTGAATTCGCTTGGGTCGATCTCGCCGATAATATACTCGCTATCGCTTGTCTTATGCTTTGGGGCGCTGCTACTAGAATAGTAGTCATATAGGGTCGGATTGAGCTCTAGCCCAACTTCATCCAAAGCATCCTTCCAGCTCTCATAGCCCGTATAAGTGCCGCCGAAGCGGTCAAAGGGCCGCCCCATGATGGGGCTCACGGATAAATGCCCGAAGAAGGATATCTTATCGCCCTTCGCTAGAGGAAGGGCATCGTTCTCGTTTTTTAGCAAGACCGCCCCTTCTTCGATTGTCTTGCTCACAAGATTCTTCTTTGCCTCCACAAGGTCTTCGATCCGAGCGTAATCAGAGACATAACGCGCCTCTTCCCCACCGATGATCTTGTAATTGACGATGCCTAATTCCTTGTTGATGACGCTCTCCCAGGTTTTGGTCATATCAAGGCCACCAATGGATAAACCGGCCAACAAAGAGGCCGACAAAGTGCAAATCGATAGGATTCTTTTGCTTTTCATAGATTGCTCCCCTGAACTGCTTATTTGAGGGGCATTATAAAAAGAAAGGATGGGGGATATTTCTTTTCTCCCCATCACGTCAAAATTTATCTATGTAAGCCCTTCCAAGAGAATGAAAGGCAGCTTTTCGGGAACGAAAATCAGAAGATGAGGCTATTTTGCTTGGATAAAGCCAAGAAGCGCTCCTTCACTTCGGTATTCTTGTCGCGGCTGATGGGCACTTCCTCGCCCGTCACGAGCCTTACGCTCAGATTGGCGAGATAGGCGATATAACGGTAATTGACGAGATACCCTTTATGCGTCCTGATGAACCCTTTGGGGCTCAGCTCTTTTTCAAGCGTTTCCATGACGCTGTGGATCTCGATATAGGTTTTGCTTTTCGCTTGGTGAAGGATCTGCTTTTTGCCATGACATTCGATATAGGTGCAGCTTTTGATGTCGATTTTCACTAGTCCGCCTTGGACCTTCACGAGGATATACTCTTCCCCTAGCCGCGAAGAGAGGGTTTTGATCATCTTGTTGATGACGGGCTCTATCTCCTGAAGAAAGCGGCTCTTCCTGATAAACGCCAGAGGCTCAGCGTCCAAGGAATCGTAGACCCTTCCTTCTTCATTGGAGATGAAGACGATAAGGGCGGATGGGTCTTTCTCTTTGACGAGGCTCGCTAAATCTATGCCGTCCGAAGTCAAAAGGTTGATGTCGATGAAATAGGCGTCGTACCGTTTCTCCTCCAGCGCATCGAGGAGGGATCTCGATGTCAGGAAAGTATCGATAAGGGAGCTTTCGCCTTTAGCGGAGCATAAGCTCGATATCGATGATTTGATGATGTCATCTTGGAGTGGTTCATCATCAATGACGGCAATCCTTAAGTTCCAAAGCATAATCAGTCTCTTCTTATTAACGGCAGATATATATCGACCGTGAATTCATCGTCCTCCGAGAGGAATTTGAGATATCCATCATATTTTTTCACGATCTTCTTGATGATTCTAACCCCGAATCCATGGGAATCCTTATCTTCCTTCTTCGTGAAAAGCGAATTGATGTCGATCTCTTCGCTCAAGCAGTAGTTCTTGACGCTTATGAAAAGGGTATCGTTCTGCTCCCACATCTTAAGAAGGACGGGCTTAGAGCGACATTCATACCGCTCAGTGGCCTCAATCGCATTATCGAGGAGATTGAAGAGGATGGCGGATAAATCCCCATCGTCGATATTGAGCTTGGGGGATATAACGACCTTGAAATCGGTTTTGATCTTCTTGCTCTTCGCTTTCGAGGCCTCGATATTGAGGATTGGGTTGACCGTCTCATTGCCGCATTCATAGTATTTCACGATATCCGATAAGTGGCTATTGAACGAAGAGAAGAGCTCTTCCAGCTTATCGTATTCCTTCTTCTTTAAAAGCGTAGCCATGATGGCATATTGGTTCTTTATCTCATGGCGTATCTTCCTAAAATCGTCGTAGCTCTCGTTCAATAAGCTTATCTGCTCAAGTTTTTGGCTATTTTGGCTAGCGATGAACTGGTATTCGATCTTCTTGTTGTACTCTAAGGTGGCCAAATAGAACATGACATAGACTAGATACAGGATAAGGATGAACAAGGTGTTCCCGATGGCATTATCGACCCAATTGCCCTTATTCGAGAAGCTCTGATAGAAGTGCACGACGATATAGATGAGCGATAGGACAATCGCTCCGCGATTATCGATGAGCTTGCACTTCCTCGTATTGAATAAGGTCAATACCGATACTTCCAAGGAGATAAGGAGGAAGGAGAAGACGGAGCGGAGGATATCCACCTTGATGGAGGTGTGATCGCCTTTGATGTAGTCCTTGGTATTCAGAATAATGTAAGAGAAGGTGTCACAAGACCTTATCGAATAGATGTAGATGATATAGAAGGATAATCCCATGATGAGGCGCTCGATAAGCCGGTCCTTAGACAAAAGGAAAGCAAAAAGCAATGAGATGAGCGGATAAGCATAGGCGTAAACCGTCCCTGGGCCGATGAAATGGTATACGAAGGATGAAGCAAGCATCAGCGTCAGCCAAATGACGATAGCAATCCCCACTCCAACAAGAATGAGTTTGCCCTTCTTCTCCTTCTTCCACCTTGGGACGATGTAGTTGATGATCAAGATGCCCAAGACGAAAAGGATATCCTTCACGATATAGTGGTACCCTCTTTCTAGATTTAGATAAAACGAAGAGAAGAAATCGAGCATCGGGGGTTGATTCCTTTGTTTAGGGCGCCTCTATAAGAAGCGCCAATCGAAACGATGATACGATAACGCGGAGAGGGGACGAGGTAAAGCGGGAATGCGACGAATCGCGTCTCAAGCAAAAGATGCAGTCGGCTTAGATTGCAGAAAAATTGCCCTCGACGCTTTCAAGGAATATCGCCTTGCTTGCTCAAATATGAAGCTCACGCCTTATTCGTTTTTATCTACAAACGCGACTTTGAGCCGACAAAAAGCGTACGAAGATAAACGATTAAAGATCAGAAAGATTCCGCAAGAAAAGACACTGCAATTACACATTGCGTTTTCTTGGCTTTATGATTGTTTAAGAGAGGCTGACGCAAATGAAGAACCTATTTGATTACGCAACGAAGGAATTGTCGCAAGACGCGTTCTTGCGCTGGTTTTTCGAGAATTACGACGATGAGCGATTAGGGCCCATCGTCACGGCATTCCTGCGAGAATTCGCCAAAGATGGCTTCGCTGATACAAAGAGCGAAGACATCATAAGCATCATCACCTATGCCCAAAAGAATCATATCGACATAACTATCGAAGCAAGGCTCAGGCAAAAGGGCGAAGAGATAACTAGATACGTCTATATCGAGGACAAGGTTGCTTCATGCGAACACAATCAGCTTGCAAGGTATAATGCGTCCACGATCTCAACAAGCAGCGACCGCATTTATTACAAAAGCTCGCTCATTGATGAAGAAGAGAGAAAGCGCGTCTATGCGGCCAATTGGAAAGCCTACGACATCGACTCAATTGCTCCCTTCTTCAGGCACTACAAAGACAAGAAAGATATATCCGACGTCTTCTCCGATTACGTCGCCCATATCTTGAAGATATACGATGATTTCCATCACATATCCCCATTAAAGCCAACAGCCTGGAACAAAACCAACTGGCGCACCTTCTATTACGACCTCTTCGATCAAAAGCATTATGAAGAGCAAGGATGCTCAAAAAGCTCGTTCATATATCGTGGCAAATACATATCGTTGCTCTTTTGTTTCAAGATGAGCGATAGAGATGGCTTGAACCAATTGCTCATCGAAATGCAGGTTAGGAATGGCGTAATCAATTTGCTTTACCGCCCAAACTTCAAATTCAAAGACAAGGAAGACGAATGGCGTATCGATAATAACAGGTTCAAGAATATGGAAGGATACGAAGAATACAAAGAGCTTGCCCAGAATGAGCTGAATTCATTAAGAGAGTTTGTAGAGCGTCACGAAAAGGAATACGGGTTTCATCGAAGCAACAGTACGAGAGCTTTTGCGAAAACGGAAAAAATCGAATTCAAGAGCCTATCGGCACAAGAGATAAAAGATCGCCTAAAGGATGTATTCGACAGGATAATAGAGTTTGGATCAGCATATAAATCAGCACCGCTCTAGCGGAGAAGCAAACAATAGTCGCTCGTAAGGTGGGCCAAATTTCAATTGCCAAATGACATTTTTCAAAAAAGGTGATCGATGTTTTTGCATGTTTGCTAAACCGATATGCGCCCAGTTTAGCGGCTCAAAAAGTCCATGAAATTTTCTTTGTTTTCTTTTGCGGTTGTTGTTGGACGCCCTAGATTATCCCTAGCCCCGATTGCGCACTTCGCCTCAATAAGGCTGAGTTCATTTTTGCTCCTCGCGTTTTTTAACGCTTTATCCAAGTCATCGAAATTGTCTACGCTGATGGCGTTTGGATACCCACACGCCTTCGCGAGGGCGACAACATCTACATTAGACATGACTGTCGGTTGACCGCCAACCGTTTCGTGGGCGCCGTTATTGATGACGACATGGACGATATTCTTTGGCTTGTATGATCCCATAATGGCCAAAGATCCCATATGCATAAGCAGGGCGCCATCGCCATCGATAACCCATATCTTTTTCTCTGGCTTTTGGAGAGCGATGCCCAAAGCAATCGATGAGCTGTGGCCCATCGAGCCAACGGTTAGGAAATCATATCCGTGAGGCTCATCATTAGATTCGCGAATCTCGAAAAGCTCGCGGCTGGCTTTGCCTGTTGTCGAGACTATTTGGTCTTCGTCCGTGACATTGACGATGTGCTTGATGATGTCCTCGCGCTTCATCGAATTAGAGTTTTCGTATTTGACCCCTCCGTCAAATTCAAGCGCTCCTTTTCGAACCACGAATGCGACTTGCTTGCCTTCCATAAGCAAAGAATTGAATTTTGACATCGCGTTTATCAATTTCTCTTCAGTCGTGTCTTTGTCGATTATGAAATTGGCGATATCCATATCGTCAAGAAGTTTGATGGTAACCTCGCCTTGATAGATATGCTGCGGCTCGTCGTGAATGCCTGGCTCTCCTCGCCAGCCAATGACAAAAATCGTGGGAATTGCATAAACCTTGTCATTCAATAGAGAAGCGATCGGGTTTATGATGTTGCCTTCGCCAGAATTTTGCATATAGACGAGTGGGATCTTGCGCGTTGCTAAGTAATATCCAGCGGCAATGGCGGCACAGTTACCTTCATTTGCGGCTATGATGTGGTGCTTCCCATCCACTCCGTATTCCGCCATCAAATAGTTGCATAAAGCTTTTAGCTGCGAATCTGGAACGCCTGTAAAAAAGGTTACTCCCGTTATTTTGATAAAATCTTGAACTTTCATTTTACAATCACCTCATACATCGCTTTTAACGTATCGTAATCCAATTTTATCGGATTGTTCTTCAACCTGGTTTTGTTGACCGAATCAGCGAGAACTTTGATATCGGCTTCCTTGTTATTGGAAATGGGGTTGTCCATTTCAAGCCAATCCATAAAATCAACGAACCAATCATAGGTGACAGGGATATCGGAAATCGTTTTTTCTAAATATTTATGCCCTCTTGGATCGACGCATTTTTTTGTATTGGTCAACGTATATCTCCATACTTCTTTCATGCATAAAGCAACGGCATGGCCATGCGGCAAATTGTAAAGAGATGAGAGCTTGTAACTCATGGCGTGCGGAGCCGTGGTTGCCGTTATATTGATTGCTCTCCCTGAGTAATTGGCCGCTTTCATGATATTAGCGGAGGCGATTTCATCGTTGTCTTCGATATATTTTTTATAGTTGTCGCGGATCAGTTTGATCGCGAGTTCGCTATATCGTTTGCTTTCTGGCTCGCTGGCGATCGACCAAAACGATTCAATGGCTTGGCAAAGCGCATCTAGCATCGTGCATTTCTTTTGGTAAACAGGCAGCGTTTTAAGCGTAGATGGCTCTAGAATCGCTACGTCAGGGATAATCGAGTCATGCGAGATTGATTGTTTTTCACCACCATAATAAATAACGGCATGCCTTGTTGACTCTGAGCCGGTTCCCGCAGTTGTTGGGATAGCGATAAGCGGGATGCCGCTATCTTTCCAATCTTGCTTAAGATAATTTTGAGAACGGCCCATCCTGCAGAAGAGCTTAATGCATTTTGCCGTATCGATTACGCTGCCACCTCCAACAGCGGCGATTATATCGCAACCGCTTTCGTTGAATTTGTCCACTCCGGCGACAACTTGCTCATAAAGCGGGTTCGGCGTTATATCGGCGAAATCAATATGCTCGTACCGATTGAAAAAATCGTTCAAAACTGGGTATTTAGTGATGTTTCCGCGCACGAGGAAAATACGTTTCCCTTCAAAAAGCCGACCGACCTTATCTATGCCGTCGATAATTCGTTGGCTCATTGTCAAATCTCTTCTGGAATCAGGCGGATGATCTCTTTGAAAGGCATAAGCATCGCATCGCATTCCTCGGCACGGTGGTTCTTCAAAATCGTCTCCGCGGTTTTTTGCATCGCCGGAACCTCCGCTCTCATCAATTGATTTGCGTAAATGATGATGTTCGCCCCTCGCTCCTTCCATTCTTCCTCCTTGATGGAGTTGAAGCTCGTAGGCACGAGCACGATCGGCGTGGTTTTGTCTTTTGCGCGGAATCTCTCGATGAATTCCTGTATCTCTGACGGATCTTTTTTGCGGCTATGAATCATAATGGCATCTGCTCCGGCCTCAACAAAAGCAAACGCTCTAGTGAGCGCATCTTCCATGCCTTGTTCAAGGATGAGGCTCTCGATTCTTGCACATATCATGAACTCTTTCGTTCTTTGCGCTTTCTTGCCAGCCCTTATTTTCGCGCTGAAGTTTTCGATGCTATCTTGTGTCTGGACGACTTCATTGCCGAAAAGGCTGTTTTTCTTTAATCCGGTTTTGTCTTCAATGATGACCATGGACACGCCTAAGCGCTCCAAACTTCTGACTGTATAGACAAAATGCTCGGTTTTTCCACCCGTATCCCCATCAAAGATGATAGGTTTCGTCGTGACTTCGCTGATATCCTCAATCGTGCGGAATCTGCTCGTCATATCCACAAGCTCAATATCAGGTTTGCCTTTGGCCGTGCTATCGCATAAGGACGATACCCACATCGCGTCAAACTGATGCGAACCACCATTCTCGTGAACAACGGCATTTTCTACGATAAGGCCAGTCAAACCATCATGCGCTTCCATCGCTGTCACTAGCCCTTTGGCGTCTAGCATTCTCTTTAAGCGCCCGCGGCGAATATCAGGCATCGCTAAGTCTTTGCGAGTCCTAGCTTCTATCTCGACGTATTTGGAATCGTTGCTATAGGGATATTCGACAAGTTTGCCGCCATAAGTTGCCAAAATTGAAGTTACTTCGTCTCTGATGGGCTTTTGGAATCCCTTTGTCCAATCATTCCCATGCACCACGATAGATGGCTTGTATTTTTGGAGATTTTCAGCGTATGAAAGGGTATTTTGATCCACTACTCTATAAACGCCGGCGATGTTTTCGAATAGTTTCTTTCTTTCCGAAGCTGGCAAAAGCGGCATGCGTTTATAAGAAGCCACAGCTTCATCGGATAAAACGCCAATTATGAGTTTGCCAAGGCGCTCGGCTTTTTTGATAATGGAAATGTGGCCACCGTGAATAATGTCCGAGGAGAAACACATATAAACAGTCCTTGACTCGACCTCTTTCAGCTTCGCGCTTATAACGGCAAGATCTTCAGGGTTGTCGATTTCTGAGCATAAAAGATTGCTCACGTCCAAACCTTTTATGTTGGCGAAGCCATGCAACTCATTGAGGGCATTCTCCGCATAGACGTTGGTATTGCCGCTTTCGCAGAATTCAACGATTTTGTCTAACCACAGCTTCCAGTCCTCTTTTTCCAGCTTGTAAAGGGCTTGGGCGGCCACCGCGTTAGAAAACACATCGACTCCAACCGCCATGACTTTTCCGTCGACAATTTCCGCTTTGAAGTCCTTTTCAGGCAATGGCGCGGTTGAGGAGACGACCATGCACGAGGAATCGGAAGACATGATTTTATCAATGACTTCATTCTCAAATACAAGATCCCCGTGCATAAGGATAATGTCGTCATCCAAATAGTCTTTTGCGCAATAAAGCGAATATATGTAATTGGTCTTATCATATATAGGGTTTTTGACGTAAGTGATGTTTATCGGCAAATCCAAGGAATTGCAATAGTTCATCAACACTGAATCGAAATAACCAGTGGTTATGATGACTTCCTCAATTCCAGTATCGACAAGCATTTTGAGCTGACGGCTCAATATCGTCTCCGTGGGCGAAATCTCTGTCATGCATTTCGGATGCTCTGAGGTCAAAACGCCCATCCTGTGGCCTAGTCCAGAATTTAAGATTACTGCTTTCATATTTGCTCCCTATGAATCGTTGCTGTCTATTTGCGCTCGTTATTGTTGTATTTTTCCAAATCCGTGTTCCCTTAAGGATTAATTGCAACCACCTATAGGTGGGTCAAATTTCACTTGCCGAACGCAGAATTGATACGCTAACTTCGTCAATAAAGCGAAACAGGACACGACTCATAGCCAATCTTCGCCACGTTCTACCCTTGCCCGATTCATTCTAACCCAGCCATCGAATAATTCTAAATCTTCTTTTGTGGTGATTTTGATGTTTGTCTGGTCGGAATAAGATAAATGCAATTCGTATCCTAAAGCATAAATTAACGATGTTATGTGCGGTTCAATCGTCTCCAGCAGATTTTTTGATTTTGCCTCTTGATAAACTTTAAGCAGAAATTCATATCTAAAGGCATATGGGCTGACAATTTGAGCGCATTTGTCTCTGTCGATCCATTTTTTGCTAACGTTTCCATCTTTGGAGCCTATTAGCTGATAACAAGGGATCGAGGCGACCGCGCACCCGGTTCGTTCGCCGACTTTTATCGAATCGTCGATGATTCTTTGCTTCACAAACGGTGCGGCGGCGTAATGAATCAATATCAAGTCATCAAGTCCCGCTTTGTCACTTAGATTATTGACGCAATTCAATGTCGTTTCTTGAAACGTTAAGCCGCCTTCAACAATCCATTTGGCCTTAGTGATTCCACATTTGCGAATTATGTTTCTTAAATAATCGATCCACAAAGAGTGACATCCGATTTCAATGATGTCGATATTTTGGTTTCTTTGAAACGCCTCCAAAGTGTATGCGATAATCGGTTTATTCAAAACCTCTATGAATTGTTTTGGTCTATCGGCGCCTACCCTAGACCCGATGCCGCCTGCCAATATTACAGCTACATTCATCTTACAAACCCTTTTCGTAACTCAATAAAGCTTTATCAATATAATTGACGAAATTTGTATAGGCCGGTAAGAAAAAGAATCCGTCATCGTCACCAACAGACCCTTTATAAAGGCCCCAACAAAACCAATAAAAAGCGCAGACGCAGTGAAAGGCCCAGTAGAATCGTTTTTCTTCGTCTACGAGTTTTCTGCCTACAAAGGCTTCGAAATAACGATTTATTTCCTCTTCGCTATAGCTCGATCGCGCAGTAATACAGCAAATGTCGTTAGCGGCATAGTTGAGCCCGGAATATTCCCAATCAATCAAATAAATCTTGCCTATATCGTCATAAAGATAGTTTGGCTCATAGACATCGTTGTGGCACGGAACCAAATCATAGCCTAGCCTTTCAGCATCTTCCTTCAAAAAAGAATACAGCTTATCGACTTTATCGATCATGACGGAGAATTCTTTAAAGAGATCACCTTTTGTGTTCGAGCCAATCCTCATCAGCTTTTTCCCTTCAATGACATCATCAAAAATCTTCAAAGATCCATTCGATTGAACCGAATGCAATTTATGCAAATAGGAGAGGGCTGTCGTTAACTGCTCAGGATATTTTATGAAATCGCAATTCCTTGCATTGCTGACGAAATGAGATATTTTCCATCCGGATGGATCAATATAAATAATCGATTCATCTATGCCGATCTCTTTTGCTTTCAACTGCGCAAATATCTCTGATTGCCTGTCTATGAGATTGCCGGCGGTCCCGCCTGGATGGCGATAAACGTATCGGTTTGAATTGGCCAAGAAACCAAACGATACGTTTGTAAGGCCAGCATTGATAACGTTGATATCGGTGATATCGTTTGGATTGCATTTCAAAGTATCACAAATGTGAGAGACGATTTCTGAATCTATGTTAGCTAAAAAATCGCAATCGAAAGCTCGCAAGTCGTCGATACTATTGAATTCGATGGCGTTGCTTTTCTTTTCAATTCTTGCGTACAAAGTCAATTCTTTTGCGTGTTTTGCGTAAAATTCTTCCCAAAACATCGATATAACGCCAAAATCGGTGATTTCTTTTTCGAGCAAGCGCGTCATTACACGTGAGAAAGATGAATTGAAATAAGCAAAGCCAACCATCCCGATTTCGTTTTTTCCCCCGATTCTAAAATCGGTTATCGCGCCTGATTCAGAAACGCTCACAGCGAATTCATCAAACTTTCCTTTTATGTGGGCAGCAAGATGATAGGACTGATTATAATCGTTGTTGTCGACGAAAGGATTCTTCACAAAATATTGATCTGAGTAACAAACGAACGTATTCATTAACTGCCGTCTAGCCGAGTACAGAGAATATATATTGCCTTTGTAGCCAAAACGGTTGTTGATGATTAGGTGGACGTTACTGTATTTTGAGGTCAAATAAAAGAATTTTTCTTTCATATAACCAACTACAACGTAGATGTCGTTAACGCCGGCCTCAATCAGTTGATCAATCTGCCTCTCTATCAATACCTCATTTCTAATCCTGAACAATCCTTTTGGCTTTTCGTACGTAAAAGGGGCGAAAGTGCTGCTTTTGCCGGCCGCAAGAATGATTGCGTTTTTCGCTACAGGCGAATTGGGCCGCATCATGATAGCGTCCCTTCATCGTTAGTTCCGAATTCTATTTTTGTAACAAAGTGATGAGGAATTCTCTCATTTTGTGGGGGGGGGTTAAATATTCACCATACATTTTTCTCAGGAAGTAGTCGTAGTCTTTTATGCATAAATAACTCCTTCCCTCGAATGGCACCTCAATATAATTTTCAAAGGAGGCGCTTTTCAGCAAGTCTCTGTCATCATCGACGCCATACATATTCGCCGACATATACATCGTGTTGGCTTTTGCATACTTTGTTTTGTATTTCTCGATTTTGTTCGAAAAGAAAGAAGACGGAAGCAAAGACAATGTGCTCGCCGCTAATATTTTCATCGCCCTAATAGGCGACCATTTTTTGCGCTCAAGTACCAATCCTTTGTTTTTGATAGTCAGCAAAATGCTATAGAGATCGATTTTCTTCCTGTTTTTTATCATTTCTCTTCTGTTATCGGAAACCCTATCGTAAACAAAAATATCCAAGAAAATGCCGTTATGCCACTTTTCGTTATATCTGCATGTCTCAACCATCAACGTCGCAGAATTCATGAGCCTAGGTGCAAAGGTGATTCCGTACAATTTGTTGTTTGTGATTGATACAAACTCGAAAGGCTTTCTCAATTCAGTTTCACATACGCGGCTAAATTTATCAAAATTAGGTCTATCCATTATAACGTCCATATCATCGTCCCAAGGAATGAATCCTTTATGCCTGATGGCTCCAAGCATCGTCCCAAAGCCCAAAGAATACTCGATGTCGTTCTTTCTGCAAACCCTGTCGAATTCATCCATTATTTCCAGAAGTTTTGTCTTCAAGAGCTTTAATTGCTCATCTGTCAATTCGACCATACAATCATCCTCGCAAAATTAACTTATCTAATTAAAAGCCGATTAATCATTTTGATTGCTCTTAATGCATTTCAGAACACCGCCCTCAAACGATGTAAATTTATTATACTGAAGATATTTTTTAATGTTGTCGTTTTGCGGTATGAAACTTATGATTCCCTCTGATTCGTTGTATTTTTTTGCCCCAAATATGAGCCGGCTATCGGAATTCATAAGTTTCTTAAGCTCAGCAATATAATCTCTAAGCATGCGATTATCATTGCTGCAAACGTTGAAAGACATTGCTTCATACGTTGAAATAGTCGACAGCAAATACAAGATGTTAACGACATCATCTATATAAATGTAATTCCAATTTTGAGTGCCGAGAGTCATTTCGACATCTAAATTTTGTTTCATTCGGCTTATCGAATACATTATCAAAGTGTTTTTATTATCATGAGGACCGTAAGCGGAAAATATCCTAATCCAGCCAACGTGTATCCCGTCTTTGACCCCCAGCTCTTTTAAGGTGTGAAAAGATCTCAGTTTGGCTTTTCCATATTCAGTTTGCGGATTTGTTGGATAATCTTCCCCAACGATACCGCTGCATTTCCCATACTCAGCTTGGGAACCTGTCGAAATAAAATAGCGGCATCCTAGTTCTTTTGCTGACAGATACGCCTCGATGCAATTTTCGTAGTTGGTGTTTTGAATTATTGGATTGTCTCTTTCAGGAACCCTCGTCCCGTTCCAGGCAATATGATAAAAAGCGCAGCAATTGTCTTTTATTAGATATGGCAGACGAGACATGTCGGCAAGGTCACATTCGATGACTTTAACATTCTGACTTTTGACAACATTTGATGCGTTGATGGAATTCGGCCGTATAACCGCATAAACAAAATAACCCTCATCAACCAGCTTTTTAACCAATGGAGCGCCGATAAAACTTGTGGCTCCTGTCACAATCGCTTTCTTCATCATAAATTTTCCATAACTTTATCGATGATCGATTTTGAATCCATTTTATAAAAGGAGCGCAAATAGTCACAAGACCCGACGACACTTGTGTATTGGTCTTTCAAACCGATTCTTACCAATTTTGCATGTTTGAAATCATATTCGCTAAGAACATCGGCGACGCTGCTTGCTAAGCCGCCATGAATCTGATGTTCCTCCACAATTATAATGGAATTATATTTTTCAGAGCATTCGCGAATAACGCTCTCGTCGATTGGCTTTATAGTCGGAAACGAAAATAAAGTGACGTTTATGCTTCTCTTTCTTAATTCTTCAACCGCTATCTTGGCCTCGGCCGTTATTGATCCTGTCGAAAATATGCAAGCGTCCTGCCCTTCTGATAATTTGTATGCTTTTCCAACTTCAAAATTGCAGATTTCCGCTTTGTGAATATCCTTTTCGCCACCCCTTCCTAGTCTCAGATAACATGGTGTATTCATATCAATGGCGGCTTTGGTTATCGCTCTAGTTTCGATAGGATCGCATGGTGAAAAAACGGTAATGTTTGGCAAGGATTTCACAACGCCCAAATCCTCGGTTGCATGATGACTCATTCCAAGCCCACCATAGGCGAAGCCTGCGGCTAGAGCCACTATTTTCACATCTGCGTTATGATAGCAAACATCATTTCTGATTTGCTCTAAGCATCTAAGCGTTGAGAAATTACCGATTGAGTACGTAAATACTTTTTTCCCTTCTAAAGCTAAGCCTGCAGCGACACTAGTCATATTCTGCTCAGCAATGCCAACGTTAATATATCTGTCGGGATATCTTTCATAAAACTGGTTAAGAACGTTATAACCAAGATCTGCTGTCACAAAAACAATATCTTTGTTTGTTTTTGCGGCCTCGCAAACGACTTTGATCATGTTGTTTCTCATAGTTTTACCGCCTCTAGCTCTTTTTTGGCATTTTGATAATCGTCACCTTGAGGGTCTTTGTAATGCCAAAGCAACGAATTCTCAAAAAATGAGACACCTTTGCCTTTTACCGTTTTAGCGACTATGCAAACAGGTTTTTCATTATCGAATTTTGTTTTAAAAGCTTCTAGTAGGGCCGCATGATCGTGCCCATCTACGTTTAGAACGTTCCAACCAAACGATTTTATTTTGTCTGATAATTTTTCTGTCTCCAAAACGTCGGACACTTTTCCCATTGCCTGCATTTCGTTCCTATCGATAATAATAGTAAAATTCGAAAGTTTGTATTGATTCGCTAGCAAAATCGTCTCCCAAAAAGACCCTTCGTCGCATTCCCCGTCTCCCGTAATCGCATAAACATGAGAATTGCTTTTGTCTATCTTTAATGCCATAGCCATCCCAGTAGCAACGCAAACGCCGTGACCCAAAGACCCTGTTGAGAGTTCAATCCCAGGAACTCCCTTATGAGATATGTGTCCGGACAAAAGGCTGCCATCTAAGTCATAGGTGTCGAGCATCTTTCTGTCAAAAAAACCAACTTCTGCGAGCATTGCATAAAGTGCCGAACCGGCATGACCCTTGCTTAAAATAAGCCTATCTCGATCCTTCCATTTAGGCTTATGCACATCGTATTTCAAAATGTTCGAATACAATACGGCTAGAATATCAGCCACAGAATATGCAGACCCTATATGAGACGCATGAGATCTATGTATCATCTCCAGCACGTCTTTTCTAACATTTAACGCCAACTCTCTACTATTCATAATTAGCTTCTTTCATTTGTGTATTCTCGAGCTTATTTTCTTTTTCGCATTCGTGATACCGTCCCAGACTATTTTATCTTTGATTATAAGCAAAAAGCCAAAATAAATGACTACGCCAGTCAAAGCGATTAAGAAAAAGCTCCACACTGAGTATCCGATATATTTATTCATGAAATAAATTGGGGCGAACATTATTGCCGAAGCTAAAACGTACTTCCATGACATAAGCGCGATTTTTTTCATTGAAAAAGCATGCATACGATACGCAAAAATCGCCAACACAATCAAATGCACGCATTCACACACAATGGTTGCTATCGCGGCCCCTAAAGCTCCGTAGTTAGGTATTAAAATCGCATTGAGGGCTACATTAGTTAACGTTGTTACAATCGACGTAATCAAACAATATTTCTCTTTTCCTATGCAAATGAAAAATTGGGAAGAAAAAACGTTACCGATACCTGAAGTGACGAACCTAAATGACATCACAATCAAAAGTAGTGGGACTATCTCATAACCATCGCCAAAAAACCAAGAGGAAAAATTACTAACTAGGACGAAATTGCCAACAACTAGAGGAACAGAAATAAGCCATGCGAAATTGCAAGCAAAATAAATGTTGCTCTCAAGAGCCTTCAAACCGCCTTTGGCGTATTCATCTGCGTTTCTAGAAATAAATACGCTATCTAACAGACATGGAAAAAGCACGCAAACGCTGTTAATTTTATACGCTTGTTCGTAACATCCGTTTTCGTAATCGGCGTTTTTGGCCAAAAGGCCAATCATCGTCTTATCGAAAACCGAGTATATACTTACGCAAAGGGTTGGCAAAAAGATAAAAAAGGCAGGGCGCAAATGCTGCTTCAGATTCATGTCGCCTACTTTGATTTTCACAATCAGTCTCGGCAATGATATCCACATCACAACATTAGACAGAAGCGTCGATAACCCTGTAACCAGCGCATAAACCCAAAGATCATTTTCTGTTTTAACGAACAAAAAAACGCATATTAGATACGCCGCTCTAACGATTATGACCCTTATTGCAATTAGCTGAAATTTCTCAAGCCCCCGAAAAAAGAACTGAATATCCAGCGGAACGGAAATCACGTTCAGCGACAAAATCAGAATCAAGGTGGTGTATTTGTCACCATAACCAACCGAAAAACCTATTGAATAAAGAACGATCAACGATAATGCTGTGAATATGATTTTTAAAATAAAAATTTCCCAGAATGTTACTGATATGGCTTTTTTGTCGCCTTGTTTAGAAGCAATTTGTTTTTGGCCATATATGTCAAACCCGAGATTCGCAAACAACGTGAAATAGGTAATGATGCTCGAAGCATAAGAATATTGCCCATTTCCTGTTTCATGCAAGATTCTAGCCAAATAAGGCGCAGTGATTAATGGGACTACGAGCGTCAGTATTTGACTTACAAAATTGAAAAAAACATTCTTCGCGATCTTGTTTTTATTCGATGTTCTTTCGTTCAAGTTTGATGTCATTGATATATTCGTTAGAGGTGGCTCCAACTTTGATTATTTTAATCATCGTTTAAATCGCTAGCGACAATTCGTTTCAAAATTCCCGCCGTTTAATCAAGGGCGACAAGGAAGGTGCCAGCTGCAATCCCGCAATTGATGTAAATCATCGATTGATTCATCGTGCACAATTTTAAAATTACCTTGGTCTTTCGCAACGTATGAACTCGTCAATTTGTTTGTTCATCTCATCAGGTATTGTTTTTTTATCTAAAAGATAAACCCTCGTCCACTCGACTATTTTATTGATAGTCTCATCGATATGCCATCTTGGCTTCCAACCTAATGTGTTCTTGATCTTTGAGTTATCGAGTTTCAAGAAGGCAGCTTCGTGCGGGCCACCATCATATTGGTTAACCCACGTTAAACCATTGCCCCAAGCTTCGCAAAATTTAGTGACCAAATCGCCGGTGTTGATGCAATCGCAATCATCTGGCCCAACGTTGTAATAGCCTTCAAACGCTTTATTCCCATATTGCTTCTCGCATATCTCTAGATACACGTATAAAGGCTCTAGGACGTGCTGATATGGTCTAGTGGAATATGGGTTTCTAACCACAATATCTTTGTGCTGCTCTATCGCCCTTACGCAATCAGGAATAATTCTGTCATTGGCAAAATCCCCACCACCGATGACATTGCCAGCTCTTGCGGTTGATATTGAACAATCTCTATCAGCAAAAAACGATTTCTTGTAACTATGAGTCACTAATTCGGAACAAGATTTTGAATTTGAATATGGATCGTATCCATCAAGCGGTTCATCTTCCTTGAACGCATGATTTGGAGCCTCGTCATTGAAATACACTTTATCTGTTGTCACATTCAAAAACGATTTGACGGAGCTAGTGAGCCTAACGCATTCGAGCACATTGACTGTGCCCATCACATTAGTCTCGTATGTATATCGCGGCTCTTTATATGAATCGCGTACGATCGGCTGGGCGGCAAGATGCATGACTATCTCGGGTTTGAATTCATCAAACACCGATTTCAAATGATCATAATCACGGATATCGCCGATGATTGAAACCATCTTGCTTTCATTGCCGGATAAAGAAAAAAGATTGGGGTTCGTTGGCGGGTTCAGCGAATATCCAACAACTTTTGCTTCGGCATTGATAAGAATCTTGCATAGCCAGGCCCCTTTGAAACCAGTATGGCCAGTAACCAGAACTTTTTTGCCTTTATAAAAACTTAAATCGAGCATTCTAGTCCTCCCATATTTTCCATGGCGCTTTGCCGGTGGCCCATATTCTCTCCAGCTTGTTCTTCTCGTTCATCGTGTCCATGCACTGCCAAAAGCCTTTATGAACATATGCGCCAAGCCGGCCTTCTTTCACGAGTTCTCTCATTGCGGTCTCTTCAAATGGCGAGTCATCGCCCGGTATCATATCGAAAACAGCTGGTTCCATAACCATGAAACCGATGTTGATTAAATCTCCGTCGAGATCCGACTTCTCTCTGAAAGCATTGATGGTGCCATCTTTCGCCAAATCGACGACGCCCTTCGATTGGCCGAAATTGTAAACGGATATCGTCCCTAGTTTGTTCGATTTTCTATGTTCTTCCAATAAAGCGTGCAAATCGATATCGCCAACCGCATCACCATACGTGAGCATGAACGGTTCGTCACCAACGTATTTTCTTACGCGTTTCACGCGCCCTCCTGTGGCGGTATTTAAGCCAGTATCCACGATAGTGACGTTCCAGTCATCGAAAGAGCCACAGTGAATGATTTCTTCTTTGTTTGTGCCCATATGGAAGGTCACGTCGTTGTTGTACAAATAATAATGGGAGAAATACTCTTTGATGACCTTTTGCTTATATCCGGCGCAGATAATAAAATCCTTGAATCCTTGCGCCGCATATACTTTCATTATGTGCACAAGCATCGGCATCTCGCCGATTTCAACCATTGGCTTTGGCTTTAGATGGCTCTCTTCGCTGATTCTTGTTCCTAACCCCCCTGCAAGAATTATGACTTTCATACTTTAACACCTCTTCAACAGTTTCTTGATGCCGCGCTTAGCGCATCTAAGCGGCACATAAAACATATACAACAACCATTTGGGGATAAATGCAACAAGCCACATGAACCAGTAGTGGTTATTTATTCTTTTCACATATGGTTTGTATTTTTTCAAGAGTTTAATCGTGAATACGTTTTTCAGCCTATAACGAACTATTCCGTGGTATGAAAAATGGTATTTGCCTATGTTCTTCAAGGCTTCGTTCTTCATTTCATCTTTATATGACAAACTATCAATATCGCTTAAGAACTCGACATAGAAAATTCGATAGAAATTCTCACCATGCGCCCAATTGCCAGTTTTCTTAGGGTTAATCTTCCACAGTTCCGAAAACGAGATGCCGACATTGTAGTTTTTTGCCTTTATCGATTCGAACAAGCTGCAGCAATAAGCAAATGAATATCGCCCATTAAGCGAGAATTTCGAGAAAAGGTTCTCCTTGTCGATGTATTTGATAACTTCTTGCCTTACGATGCTGACGCCATATAAAGTGAAGCATACCATGTGATTGATCAGTAGCGCATCTTGGTCTGTTTCTTTGTATATGACATCACCTTTATTGTAGGCTTGCTTATTATGTTTGTTATATCTAAACCCATCTCCAAAAACACCGATGACATCATAGTTTTCGTAAGCGTTGCTTTTCAAAAAACGCTCTAATTTTTCGAAATCAGGCAAGATACCATCGCCAATCAAATAAGTGTATTCTCCCTCAGCGTGACTTAAAGCGTAATGCGTTTTGTCATCGCCGTTCATTGACGATGGGTATCGAAAGTAATTAATGCGGTTCTTGTGACCTCCTTCATTATATTTGCTCACGAGTTCCGCCGTTTTGTCATCATCGCTGGAATCATGAATCTCAAAAATGAAAAAATCGCCGGCATATTTCGCAACAGCATTCATTAAAAAATAATCGATGCATTCGCTTCGATTATATGTTGGCAGCACTACAGTTATTTTGATGTCGTTCATTATTCAATCCTTATTACTTTTGCCGGGACGCCAGCCGCGACGCTGTTGCTCTATATTATTGGCAACTAGGCTGTTGGCCCCGATAATGGCGTTGTCGCCAATCGCGGCACCTCCCAGCACGCAGCAGTTCTTCCCAATCCAAACGTTATTGCCGATGTGAGTCGAGCCTTTGCTGTATAGCTTTTCTCAAGCGAACGCCATCCAAGCAATCGCTCAAATACTTAATTGGTGTGTTATAAACGGGGATGATGAAGTTAATCAATTCGTTTTTCATCAGTCACACTTATCCATTCCTTTTTGTCGAAGTCGTATTTCTTAATTATTTTCGCTGGGGCTCCGACAACAACGGAATATGGCGGAACATCATGCGTCACTATTGCGTTTGTTCCAATAATCACGTTGTTCCCGATGTGCACTCCAGGGAATATCGAAGCCCTCATGCCGACAAAGCAATTGTCGCCGATGATGGTTTCGTTAACGATTAATTTTTGTTTGTCTTTAGGCTCTTCTAAATTCGAGTAGTCGTGATCGATATTGGTGATTAGCACGTCAGCAACGAAAGAGCAGTTCTTGCCGATCTTCAATATCCCGGCAGATGTTATATGCGCATTTTGTTGGAAACTCGTGTTATCGCCGATTTCTATCGACGGATTAAACACCCCCCCCCGCATAGTTTCGTATGCACTCTATTCTTGCACCTGGCATAAACGTTACGCCATCACCGAACTTCATGTATTTCTTGCCGTTCAATAAAAGCGGCTTGAATATGACTGATTTTCTGCCCATATGCTTGAAACCGATCTTACGAAGGGGATTACGTCTCGCCAAAGCAAGCCTGATTTCGAATATTGTTTTCATATGGGCTCCTTTAATCAATCTACATTTGTCCACTTTTTTGCGGAAAAGTCATATTTCTTGATGACTTTCGCGGGCGAACCGACCGCAACGCTATAATCTGAAATGTCGCGCGTCACTACGCTGCCGGCGCCAATAATAACATTTTTTCCGATATGAACGCCTGGCAATATCTTTACGCCGATTCCGATGAACGAATAATCGCCGATAACCACTTCTTGATTGACAAGTGGTTGTTCCAATATGTTTTTGTTTATCTCTCCGTACCCATGATCGCATGTCGATATATAAACATAAGCACTGAACACGCAATTAGAGCCAATAACTAACTTATCGGTGGAAATGATGTGCGCATTCTGTTGAAAACTTGTGTTGTCACCGATCACTATCGACGGATTAAGCACCCCACCCGCATAGTTTCGTATGCACTCTATTCTTGCACCGCTAAGAAAAGACACATGATTCCCCATCGATATGTCTTTCTTCCCATTCACAAATAACGGTTTGTAAATGCAGGAGTGCTTCCCGCAATGCTTGAATCCGATTTTCCGAAGAGGGTTGCGCCGAGCAAACGCCAATTTGATGCTATATAAGCTTCTCATATCAGTGTTTATACCTCTCCATCCATTTCATATATTCACCTGATTCTACGTTATGTAACCATTTCGTATTATCAAGGTTCCATCTTATAGTCTCAACAATACCCGTATCAAAGGTATGCTTTGGCTTCCAACCTAGTTCAGTTTCGATCTTCGTTGGATCCATCGCATATCTTAAATCATGCCCGGGTCGGTCTTTGACGTAGTTAATGAGCGACTCGGGCTTATTTAAGACCTTCAATATCGTCTTGACGACCTCCAGGTTACTCTTCTCGTTATGACCGCCGATATTGTATACCTCGCCATCCTTGCCAGTTCTTACAATGAGATCAATGGCATTATTGTGATCCTCGACATAAAGCCAATCCCTGACATTGGCCCCATTGCCGTATACGGGCAATGGCTCATCCTTATTGGCTTTCTGGATGATAAGCGGTATCAGCTTCTCCGGGAACTGGTAAGGCCCATAGTTGTTCGAGCATCTTGATATAGTGACCGGTAGCCCGTATGTGCGGTGATACGCCATCACAAGCAGATCGGCGCTTGCTTTGGAAGCGCTGTAAGGGCTAGAGGCATGGATGGGCGTATTCTCCGAGAACAGCAAATCTGACCTATCAAGAGGCAAATCCCCATATACCTCATCAGTGGATACCTGATGGTATCTCTTGGTGCCATATCTGCGGCATGCATCCATCAGCACCTGCGCGCCTAGTATATTCGTCTTCAGGAATATCTCAGGATTCTCGATGCTGCGATCGACATGCGACTCAGCCGCGAAGTTGATTACGTAATCGAAATGCTCTCTCTCGAATAAAGCGAATATCGTATCCCTATCGCAGATATTGGCATGCACGAACTTGAAGTTCGGTTTGTCCATTATCGGCTCAAGGGTCTCCATATTGCCAGCATAGGTGAGGGCATCAACGCATATATATTCATCATCTGGATACCTATTCACCATCGTATGCAAGAAGTTGCCGCCGATGAAGCCAGCGCCACCGGTAATTAAGAATTTGGACATCATTAACCTCCAACGTGATTATCGCCTTGTTTGTTGTTTACGATAATCTTGCTTATCTTGCTATCATCGCCCCATACGGCTTTAGAATCGTATGGGCGGTCAGGATAGGCTCCGTAAATAAGTTTAATATCAAAACCGTTTTCTTTGATGAAACGTTCAACTCTATCTTTAAGCGAGACGGGCCTGCCAGAGCAGATATTGATAATGCCATTGACTTCATCTTGCATGACAGAGGAAGCGACATAATCGCAAAAATCGCCGTAATCGAGGAAATCGTATTGGTTCAAGCCGCTCGTAAACGGAAATTCGTGTTTGCCGCTATTAACGGCTTGGACGATTTTCGCGAAAATCGAATTGCCGTTAGAGGAAGTGCCAACAATATAGAATCCGCGAAGCCATTGAAATATCTTGTTGTGGCTCTCGCACGCGATCTTTGTATAGTCCCTCAAAGCGTTTTTCGCGATGCCGTAATTATTGAGCGGATGACATGGCGTGTCTTCTTTTATCGGGCCTTCGAAAAAACCGACTTCGTGCATCGTGCCCATCACCGCGATTTGCTTGATTGGGCTCTCGGCGAAACTCTTGATGAAGTGGTAATGCTTGGGCAAATAATCGAAATGGGCATCGCTAGCATGGACGAAGCCGTCCTTCCACGCCAAATGGAGGAGGATGTCAGGTTTCGAAAAGTATTCATATGGGTCAGATACGGCGAATAAGTCAGCCGGTATTTTTTTGGTTCTAGAGTCAATCGCATCGACATTGAAATCGGTTGCGATCACCTCAACGTCTTTATCTAACAGGGATTTGACAATTCCTCTTCCTAGATAGCCATTTGCTCCCGTAACAAGAACTTTCATAACAGGAGTATCTTACCTTCCTTGAGCCCAAAATAAACGGGTTTTTCTTTTAGGGGCGTATGGCCTTTATCTTTGCTAGATAAATCAAGGCAATCGCATCTAGGCCATTCGATGCCGATCGTATCGTCATCATAGGGAATCCCGCCTTCATATCCAGGATCGTATATATCATCGACTTGGTAATTGAAAATGCACGTATCCGACATCACGAGAAAACCGTGAGCAAAACCTTTCGGAATCAAAAACATTCGGTGATTTTCATCAGAGAGATACACACCCACATATTTCCCGTATGTCGGCGAATCTTTCCTTAAATCAACCGCCACATCATACACTTCTCCTTGGATGACTCTCACGAGCTTCGTCTGTGGCTTCCTTGTCTGAAAATGCAGCCCCCTTAAAACTCCTTTATGCGATTTGCTCTCGTTTGCCTGCACGAAAGCAAAATCGAGCCCAGCGGCAGCAAAAGCGTCCTTTTGATACGTCTCCATGAAGTAGCCTCTGTTATCGCCGTATTTTTTCGGTTCGATTATGTATACGCCCTCGATTGACGTCTCTATGAATGTGAAGTTGCCGATTGTCTTATTCATAGCTGCCCCCCTTTCTAGTGTGCCGTGACTGCGTATCACAAATCATCGCATCGCCCCATTTTGTTATGCTTGAAGTCCTTATAGGCGCGTTTTATGTATTTGTTGTTAGATCTTGTGAACAAGCTTTTGATGTATTTCAAAATACGCGACCAAAATACGAACTGATACGCTAATTTGGAGAAATATGCGGTGTATCTCCTGGCAAAGAAGTAACGATTTCTATTGCAGTAATACACCGAAAGCTTCGAGTCTTCTCCACCTGTTGAAAGCGATACCTTGTGATACATAACCGCTTTCTTGGCGATTCTGATTCTATATCCTTGGATTTTGCAGCGCATGCAGAAGTCGGTGTCGTCGCAATACATGAAATATATCGGGTCGATGAATCCGACCTTGTCGAAGACCTCGCGCTTAATAAGCAAGCAGCAAGTTGGGGCGTATTCGCAGTAATCGACAATCACTTGATTGCTGAACTTCTCTTTGTAGTAATCATGATAGGAGTTGCCTTTAAGGCGGGTGAAGCCACCGCCAACATACCAAATGATGCTCTTATCGCTCCAATAGAAAATAAGCGGCGATACAATGTCATTCCCCGCTTCCATTTCTTCAACCATATAGGCAAGCGTGTCCTCTTTCAAAACAGTATCGTTATTGAGCAAGAGCACCGCATCGACGCCATATTCATAAGCCTTGATGATGCCGAGATTGTTGCCTGCCGCAACGCCGAGATTGTCTTTTGAGTATATTTTAACGATTCTTTCGTCATCAAATCGGTCAAGAAGTTCCATCGAGTTGTCAGTAGAGGCGTTATCTACGATGAAAACGACAAAATCCTTGAAAGTTGACCTCAAAAGAGACTCAACGCATTCGTTTTGGTATTTCGCCCCATTATAGTTGACTATTACGATTCCGATTTTCATGTTGCCTAATAAACGATTTTCCCTTCCGCCACATTCTTCAAATGCTTCCCGTATTCATTCTTTTCCATGGTTGTAGCAGCGTTGAGCAACTGCTCTACGCTGATCCAACCATTCTTATATGATATCTCCTCAAGGCAAGCGATCTTGATGCCTTGGTGAGATTCTATCATCTTTACGTAGTCGCTTGCTTCAACAAGCGAATCATGGGTGCCAGTGTCTAACCAGGTATATCCTCTTCCTAGAGTAGATACATGCAGCTTATGCGCCTCAAGATAGTGGTTATTAAGCGTGGTGATTTCGTATTCGCCACGCTTGCTCTTCTTGATGCCTTTAGCGACTTCGCTCACTCCTTTAGGATAGAAATACAAACCAGTTACGCAGTAATTCGATTTCGGTTTCTTCGGTTTCTCTTCGATTGATAAGGCGTTGCCATCTTTATCGAGCTCAACAATGCCAAATCTTTCAGGATCCTTCACTTGGTAGCCGAATATCGTGGCAACGCCGTTATTCGCGCGATCGATCGAATTAAGCAGGTGTTTCGTTAAACCAGCCCCGTGATAGATATTATCGCCAAGGATCATCGCGCATGGCTCATCGCCGATGAATTCCTCGCCAAGCACGAAAGCCTGGGCAAGCCCATCGGGCGAAGGCTGCTCCTTGTACGACAGATTGATGCCAAGCGATGAGCCATCGCCGAATAACTCCTTGAATCTTGGCAAATCCATAGGGGTGCTGATGATAAGGATATTTCTGATACCGGCGAGCATTAATACGCTCATCGGGTAATAGATCATCGGCTTATCATAAACCGGTAATAATTGTTTTGACGTTACCCTCGTTAACGGGTATAGGCGGGTGCCTGAGCCGCCTGCTAGAATGATGCCTTTCATGTGATGCCTCCCATCAAATTAGAAGTTTTGGAATCCTACGGCCGATTATCGGTTCTTTATTTCATTGAGTTTATCAACGCAGGCCTTCCACCACAAATAGTGGTCTTTGGCTTTGCTTCGCATCATTAACAATTTGTAAACGATGCTTTTCTTTTTTTCTAGACGAAGCCTGTCGTTCAGAAATTTAATAGCGGCCTCCCCGCCGAACACCTTTTCATAGTAAATATACGTTCCATCAAGCCACATTTTTGCTTTTTGATAACTAGTTGATGAGGTTTGACTGCCGCCTTCAAAATGCATGATTTTGCTTGAAGGAACGTTATAGACGTCTTTGTGCAATTCGTTGATAAGTCTATAGCAAAGCAACGATTCTTCGGCGTACATGAATATATCTTTGTCGAATCCGCCCAATTCGCTGAATAGTTCTTTTCTGATCATCAACGAAGCGCCGACGACGCATCCGCCAAGCTTCATCGGGGCATTCGAATAATTGAATCCGTCGCGTTTATTTAACGCGCGGCGCTTAATCGATGTCTTTATCGAATTGCCTTTTTTCTCGCTCTTCAAGTTTTTCTCATAACGGTCAAACGAAAAATTAGGTTGCATGTCAGTCGTGTACAGGTTGCTGCCCGCAATACCGACGTTATCATTTTCGTCAAGGAATTTCTTTAGTTCGAAAATAGCGTTATTGATGAGGAGCGTATCGGTATTGAGGAAATATAGGTACTTCCCTTCAGCGATATTCGCGCCGATGTTATTAGCTTTGCCAAAACCCAAATTAGCTTTTGCGTCAATTAGCCGAACCGATTTTTCCTTCAAAGGAAGCAGCTTATCGAATTCGCTTATATCGTTTGAATTGTCAACGACGATTATTTCATAGGTGAATCCAACTGATTTGCTTTCGATCGATTCGATAACGTCGAAAACAAGATCACTCGTTTTATAGTTGACCAATATTATCGATACATCATAAGCAGGATTCGACATTTTGAATAACCCTTATTTGAATAGCTGAGCGTAGCGATTATTGCTCGCGCGTTTTTATTATCGCTTCATATGTGAGTCGCCCGAAATCGTTTTTATTAAATGCTTTCGAGCGTTCAACGAGCTTAGCCTCATCAACGGTGCCAGATTCCCATTTGTGCGTGACAGCCGACATGGCGGCAGCGATTTGGCTTACCTCTAGTGGGTCAACGTATTCGCACACATCCCCGCCAACTTCAGGCATCGCAGAGACATTCGAAGTGATGACCGGGGTGCCGACAGATAGGCTTTCGATAATCGGAAGCCCAAATCCTTCATACAAACTCGGGAACAACAAGCACATGGCGTTTCTATAAAGCAGTTCCTTCTCCTTTGAAGAAACGTAACCGTGAGCACTATGTCTTTTCTATATGGGGATTTTTCGATCTCTTCGCGTATTTTTGCGTCTCTCCATCCTTTTCCGCCGGCAATCACATATTTATAAGGAAGATTGGTTTTAGATTTGAACAGATTAAATGCTTTAACGGCATTAATGATGTTCTTCCTCGGCTCTATGGTGCCAACGAAGAGAAAATACTGGCTATTGATTCCAAATTTATCGGCGGTCTCTTTAAATTCAGCGTTGTCGACCCTGGCAGAAACATGTGAATAAGAATACAAGGATACGCCGTTATAAATAACGGTTATTTTGCTTGGGTCTATCTTAAAAAGATCGACCAAATCATTTTTAGTCGAGTTTGAGATTGCGATTATTTTATCAGCTTGTTTCGATGATTTTCGGCAATATATCCTTTGGATTATTTCGTTATATAAGGCCGCCGTTCTCTTTAATTTAAAAGCCGCAAGATCATGGATAGTTAGGACGTATTTCACGCCCTTAATTTTCTTTGGAAGAACATGCTCTGGCCCCCAAAAAACATCTATCTTATCTTGAGCGATCATTTTAGGCACAATATACCTAAGACCGATCGTTCCTATTTTCGATTTGTATTTTCTAATTACGAATTTATCGTTAAGCCATGAACAGTCAACATCTTTATTCGTATATAGATAAAAGGTGTTATCTGTATCGCAGCTAGCAATATACTTCAACGCTTCCTCTAAATAAGTCCCAATACCAGCTTTGGTATGGCTTAAGGCTCTTGCATCAATTCCAATATTCATATTTTTTTATTAACCAATATTTATTTGACTCTTTGGTCTATCCTCCATTTTCTATTATCCGGTCTTGTGAATGTGCTAGACCGCATTTTGTTTGTTTATCTAATTGCTAATTTAATTCAGTCGGCAGCAGGTATATCATTTCGGCCGCTTAGCAATATCTTTTTTATAAAAAACGCGCGGATATATGTCGACCCGGCACTTCAAATGTTGTTCTCTGCCATTAAGCAAAAAACACCGAAGTTTCGCACATTGACTTTCAATGTCAGATGTAGCTTTTTCCGTCCGCCGATGTAATAAGCGTATTCTTCCGGCATTAGATCACCACCAAACCAAAACACGTGTCTTATTTTAGCTATCGCCACCGTACCCCGTCTTTCTATCAAAATAAGCAATTTAACCCGCAATCTTCACATAACGCTAAGCAAGCATCATGTTGTTTGGCATTGA
>CAVKAR010000008.1:0-5902 GCA_963654425.1 Lachnospiraceae bacterium | reverse complement strand
TTTGGATTCTGAGGCAGATTGCTCAACCAAATAAATGTATTTTGCGTTAGTTGATATCAACGGATTGCTCCTTTTGACACCGAAAATTTTACTACCGAAATAAATAGTAGCCAAATATATTATGCCGACATAGAAGTTGTAAAAACCTGACGTGCAAGTAAATAGCGAGGCAAATAACCCTACGACTGTTATAAGTATATACTCGACCTCTAATTTTCTATTGTTTGGTTTCCTGAAGAATCGATAGAACCATTTTTCTTTAAGCGCTCCGAAAAATCCCTGCATTATAGACATTATCACAACACCAATAATGCCAAAATTCAGATACCCCTCCATCACATTGCCGCCTCTTAATCCAAAATGCCCATCCATGCCAAACAAATATTTGGTTGTATATCTCCCGTATGACCATTCAATTCTAAACGGAGAAAGCGAACTTGGTATAAAAGAGATAAGCCCAGCAGCATACGTTTTCCCAAGAACAAACTCTGAACCTTTCTTTTCAAATCCATACAAAATGAATGCCCCGTCCCTAACATCTGAAAAAGTGTTGCCGTAGAGTATTTCATCAACGCCTTCGCTCAAAGAGATATCGCCGCCGCGGATCGCTTGTAGGGCAAGCCCGGCTGCGGCAATAATTAAAATCGCTATAAGCAAACGCGCCAAAAGACGTAATTTGCTACGACCTTTTCGTTTGGCTTCATTGACCTGCAAATAATAATAAAAAACACATAAAGGCAAAGCAATCCCCGTAAGAATATCTGACCTTGTTCCGGTTGTCATCATCGTAAAACTGCAAGCCAAAAACAAAACGGCATAAGATAGTTTTCTCTCTTTCGGTTTTAAGATTTTCGTGCCGAAGTATACAGCGTTAAATGTAATGATTTCACATAAAAATTGATAAACAGGCGAAATGCTCGTTCCGTAAAAAAAGGTGCGACCGCCATTAAATAATGGCAAACCTCCATTGTATTTGAAAACGATATAGTAAAAACCGAGAAGCCCAAATAGGCAAAACACTATATACATCGGCTCGTACACTAAATCGGTTTGGTATTCTATCCTCTTCAGCAGCTTTTCTTTACGAGCTCTGAGCTCAATAGCTGTTTGCACGGCCATCATAATGATGAAACCAAAAAGATTTATAGATAACGTTCTCAGCAAATATGGCCGCATTTTAACTGCCGAATCAGAACATATAGCCACCCATGATTTATCGGAAAAATAAAAAACAAAAGGGATCAAAAATAGGCAAAAAACATATTGGTATAGTGATATAGAGAACGGCGACAATAATGGCCTATGGCGTTTGGCTTTGCGAAAGATATAGGCAATGAAAAGCGCCAGCCCAACACAATATAAAATCACCACTAAGGTCAGCATAAATAGCTGGCCTTTCTAGCTAAATTAAAGCTGTTTTTCTTCTCTGAATGCCAAAATAAAGCAAAACTTGAATGAATAGGGCGTATGGTTCTGGCACAGCAATCATCATTAAAATCACCGTAAGGATATATATATATATATATGGGTTGTTGTATTTGAGTGCTTTTTTATAGAAACGTAAAATCATAGTGGCAAATATCAATAAACCTATAATGCCAATATTGCAAGACCAAGTCGAAAGCAAATCCTTGCTTCGGCTCGTGCCAAATCCAACGCCAAATGGATAATTAACCCCGATCATGAACATATTTCTGAACGAATCGGCTCGTTCCATCCCTGAAAAGTTCTTCTCGTTGAGTTTATCGACCAAGCTGTTATACGCAGTGGCAACAATATCACTATCATCAAAAGCGGCCACCAATATCACGACTATTACAGCCACAGCTGCAATAGCCATTGATGACTTACTTCTTGTCTTAGGATCGAATAAATAGCGCAACACTATGAACGCCAAGATAAAGCAGTATCCTACAAAAAACGTAGATGAGCATGAAAGAAATCCCAAGATGGAACCAACGAAGAACATGATTAAATCAAACACGCTATCCTTCGAAATCCACAAAAACAATAAACTTGGGGCTAGATAATAAGCCATCATCGACGCTTCGCCGCATGGGCCATAAAGTCTTGTCCCTTGAATGTTTCCATCGACATTCTGCCTGAAAATTTCATCAAATGGCAAATCGAATTCAAACGCGAATATTTGATAAACAACTACTAAAATAAAAGCAAATAACCCATATTTATAGGCCTTGAAAATTCTGCTTTTTATTTTGTCTTTTTTTATCGCGGTTAAATAAGCGAAAAAAACGAAAGTGAACGATAGATAAAGAACGTGAATAAGATTTGAAGTTGAATAAGACACGGCCCCATATTTTCCATTTTGAAGCATAACGACGATGTCATTATTTGAGAGCAGCGCCGGCAAGAAAGACCCAATAATGCAATATACAAGGAAAATCAAGTAAACCGGATCAAACTTTGCTTTGAAAATGTCCTTAACTGAAAATAGAGCGTATATAAAAAACAGGATATACGACGGCTGAATGGATATGTCGCCATTGATTGTCACGACCGATGATCCGGTAAAGCCACTCAAAAATACGGCAGCATACAGCAAAAGATACTTGTTTCGACATATGAGCGAAGCAAGCGCAATTGCTATGCATATGTAACCCATTATCGTGATTTCCAATTGGCTAAGCTCCTTTTTCTCAGATTAGAATATGAATTCTTTGTTTTTCTCAAATTGCTTTTTCGTAAATTCTTCGATGGTACAAATAAACTTGGCTGGATTGCCGGCCCAGACTTGTGAGTCCGGTATGTTCTTCGTCACGATCGAGCCGGCGCCAACAATGCAGTTATCGCCGATGCTGACGCCAGGCAATATTATCGTCCGTTGTCCTATAAATGTGTGATTGCCAATCGATACCGGCTTTCTGATCCCTATTTCTCTATTTTGATATTCAGCTGGCTTATCGCCGTAATCAATTGCATGATCATGCGTCAATATCAAAACTTGAGACGCTATAGTGGTCGCCCCCCCCCGATCAAAATTCGATCCGATGTATCGAAATAGGCGTCATGAGCGACAAATCTAGGACCTCCGTTTAAAAATACGACGCCTAATCTTGAATACACCTTTATCGCTCTTTTCATGTATCTGGTTCTTCCAAATACCTGATAAAAACGAAGATTATGTATTGCGATTGCTTTTGCTATTTTCTTAATTTTGTTCATAACGCCGTCTCAAATCAAATCCCCTATTGCAAGCCAAGAAGACAGTTTAATATAATCGATGCGCTTTTCCCCCAAGAAAACCGTTTATTGATGTTTTCGTAATCGAAGCTTTTCGCGTCCTTTAGCGAAATAACATTTTTATAATCAAGCGGATTCACATAATTAACGCTGTCGCCGAATATTTCGCGCATAGTCGGTATATCGGATACGATAATTTTTTTGCATCCATACGAAGTAGCTTCAAGTGGAGGGAGGCCAAATCCTTCATATATGCTCGGGAATAGGAAACAGTCGCAGTTTTTATAGAGGCATCTTAATTGATTATCGTTCAAATATCCTGCCATTCTCACGTTGTCAGGCAATTTTTCATCAGTACAATTTGTAGAACTGAATACTTTGTTCCGCTCACCGGAAACAACGAAAAGATAATCTTGGTTCTTCTTTGCGCATTCAATTACATACTTCATGTTTTTGTTCTTGCTGGCGCTCCCAACAGAAAAACATATAGGCTTATCAACAGTATCAAATATGTCGTTTAACTTGATGCTATCTTCACCTAAATCAGTGTTGACGGCGCTATAGGCGACGGTGATTTTATCGGAAGGGACTTTGTAATGTTTAGCAATTTTGTTTTTTGAAAATTCAGATACAGTGACGATACAGCTGGCGTTTTTCAATTCGTGCTTATAAATGAACTTATACGCGGAAACGAATTTTTTTGAATAGAATTCAGGGTGATCAATTATCGCTAAATCGTGCACGGTCACTACGTTTCTACGCTTAAGCAAAAGTGGAGAGACGTTACATAAGGACAAGAGATAGTAATCTTTGTGTTTTCCCAGAAACAAAGGAAGTTTTATTTGCTCCCAATAATAGTTTCCGGTTCCTTTAACAATTTGAATTTGAATGTTTTTGAGGGTAAATGTCTTGTCGTAGTTACTGGGCACCAATAAAACGAAATTGATATCGCCCCAAGCGCTTTTTTGTTCATCTATCGATTTGACGATTTCCCTAGCGAATCTCTGAACGCCCGTAACGCGCTGTGTCAAGAATCTGCCGTTAATGTATATAGTTTTCATAAAATGATTTTGGCTCTCACGCTAATTAGCTCGCTTCTGTGATTTATACGAATCAAGCATCCAATCAATCGCATCGTAAATCGAATGTCTGAATTTGTAATCCAATTCGCCTTTTTTGCAACAAATATAAGGCGTATCAACCGGTCTTATCTTTGCGGGATCCGTTACCACATCGATGTTGCCTCCGCTCTTCTTGACGATATAGTCGAGCAGTTCTTGCATCGAATGCGCCTCGCCAGAGCCAACATTGTATATTCCCGTGTCTTTGTTCTCTAACAAGTATCGATAGCAACCAACAATGTCGCGAACATCACTTATATCCCTTATGGCGGTCAAATTGCCTACATATATGGTTCCGTGTTTGCCGCTCATCGCGATTGCTGTGGTCTGTTTGCAAAAGGAAGGGATAACAAAAGCGTCTTTTTGGCCAACGCCTGTATGATTGAACGATCTTGTCTTGATTATTTTCAAGCCATACCGCTCTTCGTATAGCTTAGAAATGGATTCCTGCGTCATTTTGCTAATCCCATAAGGATTATTCGGGTTTAGTTCGTCGCGCACCGAAAGAGGCTCGCTTTTCTGTATATATTCTTCGCTTGATCCAACAACGAGCACTTTTGTTTCTTTCAACGACAAATTCACAAGCGATTGCAGGATATTAACCGTCCCCAGGACATTGATCTTGAATGTCAAAGAAGGATTCTTCCAAGACCGAGAGACTGACGATATTGCCGCTAAATTGACAATATAGTCTGGTTTGATACGTTTAATCAGCAGCTCTACTTCATCAGTATCGGTTATATCGTTTTGAAAATATTCGCATTCTGCGCTGTCGAATTTATCGATGACATCCGCCCCAAAAACCGCATACCCGTTTGATGCGAATTCATGAATGAGATGGGGCCCAACGAAACCAGCTGCGCCAAATATAAGAACGTTTTTCATTTGTTTTCTTTAAGCAAAAGCTCATTCTTCGCGTTTGCTAAATCATGCTCGACCATAATGCGGCACAAATCTTCATAGCTTGTTTTCATCGGATTCCATCCGAGTACCGTTTTGGCCTTTGCAGGATCGCCTAAAAGATTGACTACATCAGTTGGCCGATACCACGCCTTGTTGACCGAGACAAGCATTTTGCCAGTGGTTTTGTCATAGCCTTTTTCATCGATGCCTGCGCCTTCCCATCTCAAATCAATGCCAACATGATGGAAAGACAATTCCACGAATTCGCGAACTGTATGTTGAACGCCGGTAGCGATAACGAAGTCATCAGGCTTGTCTTGCTGAAGTATGAGCCACATGCATTCAACATAGTCTTTGGCGTAGCCCCAATCGCGTTTGCTATCGAGATTGCCTAATTCAAGATGATCCTGTAGGCCTAAGCTAATGCGCGCAGCGGCTAACGTGATTTTTCGCGTAACGAAATTCTCGCCACGTCTTTCAGACTCATGATTGAAGAGAATGCCGTTGCAAGCGAACATGCCGTAAGCTTCCCGATATTCTTTGATCATCCAGTAACCATATTGTTTAGCGATGGCGTATGGAGAATACGGGTGAAACGGCGTCGTTTCTTTTTGCGGGCATTCTTCCACTTTTCCATACAATTCAGATGTAGATGCTTGATAAATCCTCGTTTTTTT
>CAVKAR010000007.1:0-44114 GCA_963654425.1 Lachnospiraceae bacterium | reverse complement strand
GCAACCGTCAAGCATGAATTGATAACGAAACGTTTTCTTGTTCATTTTGGTATCGACAATCAGCTGCTCATGAAGCCAATACCTTCCGACGCAATCATTATCAGAAAAGAAGAACTTGTTAATTACATCAAGAGTTCCAGTATTTCGACATCCCTTTTATTCGACATTATGGGAGCGTGCCATGAAGAAATGATTTACCGATTTAAAGCTTAACTAATAAAGGAACAATCATGAATGAAATAATCGAAGTCAAAAACATTAACGGAAAAGAAGTTCTCGCAACAACATCTCTTGAGATTGCAAAAGCTTTCGGAAAACTGCATGCGCACGTTATGCGTGATATTCGCGGTGTTTTGGAGAAATGTTCGGAAGAATTTGGACGATCCAACTTTGGATTGTCCTCTTATATCAGCGAACAGAACAAATCACAGTCAATGTATCTCTTATCAAAAGATGGACTAATGATATTAACAATGGGATACAACACGCCTGAAGCTATGAAAGTCAAGGAAGCTTGGATTGCTCGCTTTAACGAAATGGAAGAAGAACGACGTAATCCATTCGCTGCCGCATTACCGAAAAACTTTCCTGAAGCTTTGCGTGCACTCGCAAAATCAGAAGAAGAAAAGGAAGTCCTAAAGATTGAGCGCGATAAAGCAATTCGCGCAAAAGGTCAGATTAGCAGCAGTCGAGAAGCAAAAGCGCTCAATATGCTTTCACAACAGAGCAAGAAGATTAAAAAGCTCGAAGATCAGATCGGCATCGGTGAGACATACAAAACGCTGAAAGCGATTCCGTGGATTGGTGATGTGTTTCAAATCTCAAAAGGGATGTATTCACAGGTTGGGAAGATGTTAACAAAAACTTCTGAGAAATTAGGCTTTCCTGTGCGAAAGATTGATACACCGGAATATCCGGGCGGTGTGAACGCATATCACATCGATGTAGTTAGTAAGTTTTACGACGAGCTGCAAAAGAATTCAGCGTTATTAAGTAAGTATAGAGTTTATTGAAAAGCTTAAGGAGTGCAGGTTATGTTTGAAACGTGTGGAATTAAAGAGGCTCAAGGTATCCTGCACTGCTGCAGGAACACTATTAAAAAGTTGATGGCAGAAGGTAAATTAAGAGGAGCTAAGATTGGTCGTTCTTGGGTTTTCTTTAAGCAGGATATTTACAACGTCATCAAAAACGCTGACAATGATGACGCCTGTCAGCGCCATGAAACTGAAAGGAACAAATCATGGCACTCTACAAAAGAGGAGACGTTTTCTGGATATCTTTCACAGATCCAGACGGAAAAAGAATTAGATTGTCTTCTGGAACAGAAGACCGCCGTAAGGCGCAAGAGCTCTTTGATAAATTAAAACATGAAAGTTGGGCTAAACATCATCTACGTGCACGGCAACGTCATACGTGGGACGAAGCAGCTCTAAAGTGGCTAAAAGAAAAGTCTGACAAAAAAAGCATAAAATCTGACATCATTATGCTGAGATACCTAACAGCATTTCTCCGTGGACGTTATTTAGACGAACTAACCCGTGGAGAATTGATGCAAATTGCAGAACGGAAAAAGGCAGAAACATCACCGGCACGAGCCAATCGATATCTCGCACTTATCCGTTCAATTCTCAACCGTGCGATGAAAATCTGGGAATGGTTAGACACAATCCCTCACGTCACTTTATACAGAGAACCTAAAGTGAGAGTCCGTTATCTAACAACGCCAGAAATTCATAAACTAATGTCAGAACTCCCGGAACATCTCAGACCTATATTTCAATTTGCAATCATGACGGGATTGCGAAAATCAAATATCTTAGGCCTAAGATGGTCACAAGTTGATTTCATCCGTAAACAGATTATAGTCGATGGTGACGAGATGAAATCAGGACAAACACATGTTGTACCGATAACCCCGGCATTACAAGATCTACTGTTGTCTCAAACCAACAAACACATAAAATACGTTTTTACCTATCGCGGAAAAAGAATGTATGGCTTTGATAAAAGTTGGAAGAATGCGTGCCAACGAGCTGGTATTGAAGATTTTAGATTTCACGATTGCCGGCACACTTGGGCAAGTATTTTAAGACAATCTGGCGTTCCACTTGATCAATTACAAGAAATGGGCGGATGGCAAAGTGAGTTAATGGTAAAAAGATATGCACACCTTGCACCACAACAAGTATTAAAAACTGCCTCAATTATCGATAAGGTTTTTAATGAAACTAATGAAATTGTCACAATTTTGTCACACTAGCCAAAGTCAAAAAAAATACCCATCCAAAAAGATGAGTATTTTCAATGATTTATTGGTGGGCCCAGTAGGACTTGAACCTACGACCAAAGGATTATGAGTCCGAAAAGATAATTATATTTTTATTTTAAATCAATAACTTAGTGCGCTGACAGGCACCCATAAGTATCAATTATTGTCACAAAATTGTATATAAATTCGCTTATTGTGTCACAGTTTTGTCACACTTAAGCTTTCAACATCTTAATCATGTGTAAAGTCTTGTAGATCTCGTGCATCTCATGAATGTCGTTTTCATCCAACCGATCTGCAGCAATGTTATTGATTTCTTCTAATCGTTTGCGAAGTAGATCAACCGACTCCCCCATTTCAACTTCTAACCAACTTTTGTCCATCATCATATTCCTCCGTGGCGTTTCAAAGCTTCAATCAAATACTTGCCATCTTCGCTATTAAAATTAAAAGGAATTCCGAGCAGCGGCAGTTTTAATACCTGTTGTTTTTCGAAAGCAGAATTTAAAAACTGCTCAACCATCTCAACAATTAAGAACCCGTTGCTATCAAGAATGCCAAGTGTCTTTAACAGCGGCGCGTAGTTTTTAACCAGATTGCTAAATTGAGTAAGTGCTATCGTTGACGCTCCACCGATAACCCATTTATAAGGTGAGCCATCGGGAAGCGCTGTTAGCACCCGCTGATCTAAAAAATCAGCGAGCGCTGGCGGCACTTTGGACATATCCATTGCAGCCATTTACCGCTCCTTATGCGCTAGCAGCAGCGGTAGTGGTTGGAGCTGTCCAAGAGTTATAGCGCGGCATGTATTCTGGACAGACCGCTTCTTTTGGCACAATGGTTTTTGTAATGCCAGCAACAGTTCCGGCCAGAGTTGACAATGCATTCTGCAAAGCAGTAATGCCGCAGTTCGCAGTTGAAGCAACCTGCGCAATTTGACCTTGAACGACGGCCTGATTGGTGTTAATCTCTCCTCGTAGAGTTGCTTCACGAACACGAGAATCTGCGATTTCGCGAGCCAATTCCTCGAAACGCAGATTGATGCGATTATCGCGTTCAGCGGCTGCTTTGTAGACTTCGATCCCAACCTTGTCTGCATATTTTTCCGCCTGCAACTCTGCAATCTTTGCTTGAAGCTGATCACAATAAGCAGCAGCAACCGCTTGATTGCCATTGTTATTGCAGCCCAAAAGACCGCCCAGCAAGCCATTACCATTGCCGTTATTACCTAACGCCAAGAGACCTGCTAATGAAGTGCCGATGATACCAGTCGTAAGCCCTGCTTTTGCAACAGAGGAAGATTCGGTGGTAGCCATAACTATCTCCTTTAAAGGTTAATAAAGTACTGCAATTAACACTCTAAGGAGATGTGGCAATTGTCACACGGAATGTAGTCCGTATTTATTTTTCCAAAAAAAATGAACTGTTGCATAATTTGCAATAGTTCAATTACGTCGAATTCGACAGAATTAAACAATCATTTTGTCGGAAGCGATACGATCTTAGAAAAGTCTGATGCGATTTTTCTAACATCGTCTGCTACTGTTGATGGGATAATTTTTTTAAATTGCAAAGATTTCTCTAAGTCTTTCTCATCAAGAAGACAAGGAGCCGTTAACCCTCTGGCAAAACCAGACAGAAAACTTTTTGCAATTCGCCTAATAGAATTTATATCCATACATAATAATAGCGTCTCGTTAATGTAATAATTTTATACAAGTGTAGACGTTAATGCTCATATGCTTTAACATTTGTTGAAAAAAATAGAAACTGAGAAGAGGACGATATGAGAGACAATATCAATACAATGTCCCCTTCCGAAGCTGCAAAAGATTTGTTAGCTGCGAAATGGGACGGCACACTACCAGTAAACCCAGTCGCTATTGCAAATTCTCTTGGGTTAAAAGTTTTTGTGTCAAAAAAGATTCCACCAGGCGAAGGAAGATTATGTCGTGTTGACGGTGAATTAGGCATCCTTGTCTGCGAATATGATTCAAATGTTCGCAAACGTTTTACAGCCTTTCATGAAATTGGCCATTATGTGTTAGGACATTATCAAGAAGGCACAACACTCCACCGTAAAAACGGCATTTCTTATGATCCGCGAGAACGAGACGCTAATGCATTTGCTGCGGAAATGTTAATGCCGGAAAGCAGTTTACGTGCTTGTGTTAACAAAGGCTATTCTTTTAATAAACTGATTAACACCTTTCAGGCTTCAACGCCCGCAATGGATAGAAGATTGAAAGTGCTAGGCATTGTATGATGGATGATCTAAATATTCAGGATATTTTATGCTTTAACATTTGCTATAAATTAGCAATATGGAGAACAAAATGAAACTCTTGAAAAGAATTGGCGAAAGCCTGCTTTCAATGGCTTCGTCTTTTGATTCTCGTGAATATGTTGTTTATCGCAGAAAAAGCGATGTTCAATCTGACGTCACAAAGATTGGCGACGATTTCAGAAAAACAGCGAGTGATCTGAGACGTGTCACTGATTCATATATAAAAAAATATTGCGAGTAACTTTATATGGCAACATCTTCACGCGCCAATATTACTAGAACTGACGATAATAAAAAGACAGAGCTTTTACTTAATCATACCGAAACAGATTCACCACTTCTTCCGGTTGCTCAGCTCAAAGAGTTGAATAAAATCAATCCAGATTTGGTTCAATTTGTTATTGATGAAACAAAAGTGAACGCTATTCATCGCAGAAATGAAGAAGTTGAAGAAAGAAAAAACGCAGAAAGAGTCACTAGATATGTATTCATTGAAAGAATCCTTTCTTTAGTTCTTGCTGCACTACTAGGTGTTTTCGTCATTCTTGCTGGATGCTTTGCTATTTATTTTGATTACCCTTATGCGGGCAGCGCAATCATTGGTGGAACATTGGTAAGCGTAATTTGTGCGTTCCTCTACCGAAGATACAAAGCTAGACATAGTTCTAATTAACTCCCCCGAATTCGGGGGAGTTATTCCTTTAAAAAATACTCTGGCGGAATCCCGACTTTCTCGCACATCTCGCGAGGACTCATATCGGCTGCGATGCAACACGCTAAAAAGAACGCATGCGAGATTGGCGATTTACCGCTACGCATACGTGAAACATGAGACGAATCAAAACCGGCAAGGCTATCAACTCTGACGTATGTTCTTACGTTAAAGATTTTTCGAAAGCCAGAAAACACTCTGGCATGATTTATCGGAGGCCTTTCCATGCCTGAACGACCGCTGAATGCCGTGCTGAACACTCAGCATACTTTTGAATAAGATCAACATGCGCATCAACTAATGCATCAACTGAGTCATCAGTAGGATCTGAAACAACTTCACACGGTTGAGCTAATGCACTATCGAGTGGCGGCACTGTTTGCGCGCCGTCCAGCTTCTTGGATGATGCGCATCCTGTCACTATCCAAGCGACAATTAGCAGGCATAGGATTCTTTTTGGCCACATTCTGCAACTCCTTTTTCAAATTTTCAATCGACGTATTGGCAGCTTCAACACGCTTTTGATATTGCTTAGCGCTCTCTTGCATCTGAGACTGCAGCTTTTCAGTTAGTGCTTTCGCTTCTTCGGCTTTCTGTTTGTCAATTTCGGCTTGCTCTGCCTGCATCGCACTAATCTTTTTGCTCATGATTGAATGGTCAGCAAACCACCCCGCACAAGCACCTGTTGAGAAAATCGCTAATATCACTGCTAACTTGATGTAATTCATTTCACTCGTTTCCAAATATAGGTTGCGTACCAAGGATCCATCGCTTCTTGTCCGCCGCCTGTTTCACCGACCGTCACGTTATGAGTATGAGCGCCGTTCGTGGATGTCTCACCCGACCATGTTCTGTCTGCACTGAACCGAAAACGGATACCGCCGTGTTTACCGTCTGCGCCTTGATCGCCTGAGTTTTCACCCCAGAACGCACCGTCAGCAGAAATCGTGGCATTATGCCCAAAGTTACGCCCAGAGAAAGAACCCGTGATGTTCATGTTCCCGCGATTGTGTCGGTGTCCGCCCGCTTCTGTTGTTGAGCCGCTATGCGTATGAGGCGGCAGCATATCAACGGTAAGCTTCGTTGAGCCACCTGTTTCACCGGCTTTATGCTCTTCGTCAGCAGCAACTAATGATCTACGGCCTTTGAGCTGAACCCATTCTGTTCCCTCATAGATTTCTGCCGGATTCGTTGGATCGTCCGTGAAAAGCCAACTTCCAATCGGGAAAGCAAGATCGATTAACATTCTTCTGAGATCGTGGCCGCCTTTCGTTTCGCCGTCGTGAATGCGCAATCCCCAGTTGTCCGTATTAACAGTCAGCTCGCACAATGCACCCGTGAAGTTATCGTTCTGCTCAGTATTGCCGCGTCTGATTTGTAGCTGTTTTGCCATCACAATCTCCCTCGACAAGCTGCCTCAGTAAACAGCTTGCGCTCTTTAAACTCGGAAACTTTCCCAGCGTTGAACATCTGCACAGGACGGTGGTAGCCCATCACACGTGTCCAGACTTCGCATTTCTGTCTTTTCGCTTGAAAGCGTGCTTGCTGCTCTGGTGTTAGATCTTCGTATTTCATTTCAGCCTCCCATGCACATTTTGTATTCAGCCTGCCGACGCTTCGTTAAGCCTTTTAGTACTTTTCCGCCTGAACGATTCCAACGCAGTAATTGCTTGCAAGCTCCCTCGTAATCTTTCGCATTCAGCTTTTTTAAAAGCGTCGAGTTCTTGAAATTGTTCACGCCGACGTTATAAGCAAAGCTTGCATAAGCATCGGCTTCATGCTGAGAGATTGGCGCTTTGATGTATTTCTTAATGCCGTCCCAATGCTTATTAGCATCTTTAACTAAGAGTTCTTGAGCTTCTTGACGCGTAATCGTCTGGCCAGCTTTAACGTCTGGCCCAGTGTGTCCGTAGCCAATCGTCTTGACGCCCACTGCATCGTTATACGTATGGTCAACAAAGCCTTCGTGCGTGGCGATAAAAGCAATGCAAGCGCCTGAAATAGCAATGACGGCAGCGGGCTTTTTGTAGTCGATTTTCATGAGAAGAACCCTTTCATTTCAGCCCAGAATGCAATCAACGCAGGAACGCCTGTAACAATGGATGCAACGAGCCACTGCGTGGTTTTTGCTTTGGTTCGAATCTCTTCCAGAATTTTGGTGTTCTTTTCAGCGAGTTCCTGTGTCTTTTCTTGCGAACGGCATAGCTTTTCGAGCTGCACATCTTGTTTGACATCGTGTGCTGCCATTTCGTCAATCTTGACGCTGTGAGAATCAAGCAGTCTGTCGTGACCATCTAAGCGATTCTCAACAACAGCTAAGCGTTCGCTTTGGCTTTGTTCCATTTCTCACCTCACAGATCTTCGTAGGAAAGCCCAGTAACAGGTTTTGCTGATTCTTCTTTGGCACGCTCTGCTTCAATCGCTGCTTCTTGCTCTTTCATCGCTTGCTGATATTCGGCTTCGGGAATCTCTGTCCAGCCGTCTGCGGTTTCGCCCTCGCGCAATAATACGGAACTTGTATAGGTATTATCCTTTTTAAGTACATAGCCTTCTTCGGCTTTGAGCATGGTGAGTTGTGTTGTAATCATGGTGTGCCTCTTAGAGATCGAAATAGACGGTTGCTTTGCCAGCGCCTAAACCCCAGAGAGTGGGGTAGCCGTCGCTGGCTTCGATGGCGGCTTGGTTTGCTGCGCCGAAGTGAAGTTCGGTTAGATTTGAACAACCTGCAAAAATAGTTTTATGTGCGTTTAGTTTTGATGCGTCGCCAGTGTAATTGGGTGCGCCTGCAATTGTGTGAAGTTTCGGCAGATATAACTTTTTAAGATAAGTACTACGAAAAGTAGCATAAGAAGATCCTGAAGATATATTTGTGCAGTATATTTCCAGTAATTCTGGAAAAGTCATTTCTTCACTGTGCAAATTAGTAAGATGTTGTGTCTCTACGTTTGTATCACTACCAATCGTTTGCAATACAGGGAAAGAAATTGTTGCAGCTACAGATGTTAAATTCGCTAATACAGAATTCCCAGTTACTTTTTTTAATGCTGGAAATGAAACTTTTGATAAACTTCTGCATCCGTTAAATGCGCTATTTAATGCTTGCGCTCCCTCAACGCTAATTAGTTTCGGGAATTCTATTTCTACAAGTCCGCCAATGCCTGTTGCCGAATAAAACATTTGGTAACAGGCTTGCTGTCCTGTAATGCTAACCAACTCTGGAAAGGAAACATTTGTTAGCTTATTGCAATCTGAAAAAGCATTATAAAAACAATAAGTTCCCGATATTTTTTCTAACTTTGGAAAAGAAATATTTGTTAACAAATTACATGATGAACATATCGCCCAAAATGCAGATTGAGCAGAAACTTCTTTTAAATTGGAAAAACTAATTTCTTCAAGACCGCCTCTGTCAAAAGCACCGTAAAAAGCAAGACTTTTTTCAACTTTTTCTAATTTTAAGAAAGAAGCATTTATTGCATACGAATTACTAAAAGCATACTGTAATGCTGAAATTCCGATGTCAATTAAATCCGGAAATGAAATATTTTCTACTGAACGATTATATTGCATACTAGCTTTTAAAGCCGAATCAGCAATTGTCTTTACGCCAGTAAAAATCAAGTTTGTCTTTTTTGTTACAGCAGACAAAGTACCATCGGCACTAAGATCTCCTATAAATGTATCAATCGTTGCCCCGAATTTTTCGCTAGGACTAATGCTTTCCATCGTTCCAACAATCTGATTCCCCGCCTTATCATGCGCCGTCGCACCTTTGCCGAGCGTCTCTGCGGTTACCGTGTCACCCGTCAGATCAATGAGCGTTTCGCCTTTTAAAATCACTTTATTACGTGCCATACTTAACCTCCGATGATGACCGTTGTACCGCCTGCCTCATTGGCGGTTTCCGTGATAGTGAGTGCTGCTGCGATAGCTTGAGCGACAGCTTTGCCGCTCATTGCAGCTGATGATTGAGCGTCGTAGGTGTCTGTAACTGTTGGAACGGATAAAGCAATATTGCCGCTCGAATCCGCTTCAATGCCGTTGACCGATAATGCAATATGCTTATTGTCCCAATTCAGTGCGTAATTATCTGATTTCAGAACGTGATTCTTTCCGTCGCTCCCAGTGCTTTGAAGTTCAAATTCAGCTCTTCCTAATGTTGTATAATCATGCCCGTAAAGATTTATGCAAGAACAAGTGTTTGCATTATTTCCGCCACGCAAACTTAAACCGCCGTTATTGCTGTTATGCCCAATAACTCCAACGCCAGAAGTTCCTGTCTTTTTACTGAATTTAATGGAACTATCATGGCTTTGTAAGTTTAAATCTCCCGTAAGCGTCCCGCCCGTTAGCTTCAAATACTTATCTGCATCCGCCGGCGTATACCCCAACGCTGTCTTAATCGTCTCTGCCGTGACCTTGTCTCCACCTTCGATACCCGCTAAAGCTGCTGCAATCACTTTATTCTGCACCGGGTTCGTTGACGTCTCTGATAGCGCACTATCGACCGTCACAGCATCTGGTACATCCGATGATGTGATGTATCCGCTGTCGTTTTCGAGTTCTGAGGTTTTGGTGGGAATCGATGCTGTTGATGCGGCATCAATATTATTTCTTGCCTGCCGCTTTTGCGCATCTGTCAAAGACTGCGGATCAGAATACTTCACGGTTGAGTCTTGCAGCGCAGAGATATTCGTCGTGTTTGATTCCGTCGTTGTCTTTAAATTTGCAATGACGGCATCTGATTCAGTCAGATAAGCACTATCGTTTTCAAACTGCGAGACTTTTGTTGGTACACCAATGAGATCTTTATATTCGCCTGATGTTGCAACAGCAGCCAAAGCTTTTATCAATGCGTCAATGCGTTCGCCTAAACTCGTATCCGCATCGCTTCTTGCTGTTGATTCTGCTTCAATCTTACCTTGCAGCGCCGTATCCGCTGATTCTCTATCACTCGCTTCGCTGTTGATAGCGCCTTGTAGTACTGCATCTGCACTTGTTCTATCTGACGTTTCAGCCTCAATCTTGCTTTGCAATGCAGCATCTGCACTTTCACGCGTACTTGCTTCAGTATCGATATTACTTTGCAGCGTTGTATCTGCTGTTGTTCTTGCTGATGTTTCGCTCGACAATGCAGCAACAGACGCTGCGCTGATATTTTTGCGTGCGGTTGCTTGCTGCTCAGTCGTTAATGACTGCTCAACATCAAAGCGTACATGCGTTGCTGCAATCGTCTTGAGTGTTTCAATCGTTTCGCGGTTCTCATCAATCAGATCACCGAGTTCTTTGAGTGTGTCGTACGCTTCACCTGCGCCACCGAGTAAGTCATCCTTAATCTCTTTCGGCAACGCATCAACACGTGCTTTCAGCTTATTGTAGATATCAGTAATCGCCTGAAAGCCTTCAACTAGATTCTTCGCGCCGTTGTCATTCAAATCTTCCGGAAATCGACTCATCATGCTTCTCCTGCTGCTGTTTTAACGACGGTTTCGTAATCGGTATGTTCAATTTCAAGCAGATGATCAACGTGTTCACGCAATTCATCGGCCGTTGCTTTAGCTTCTGCGGCGCTTGCTGCAGATTCTTCTGCACTTGAATTTGCTTCTTCGGCGTAGTCGCTTGCGTTCTGTGCCAGTGTCGGCACCTTCTTAACCAGATCGATGTTTTCTGCGAGCGTATCTAACGCGTCTTTCATCTTGTAGATATTTGAGAGATAGCCGCCTTCTGGTGCTGCCATGTCAGTAATTTCTTCGTCAATCCAGCCCATGTCTAAGATTGCTGCCGTCTCACCATTTAAGTCAGACGCAACGACCTGAATTGCTGTTTCGTTCTTTGCTGTGATTGTGATGTCTTCGATGCGATCAGCAACAGAGACAACAGAGTCTTTAATCTCTGAAACCGCTTTAATCTCATCTGAAATTGCATCAATCGACTCAGCGAGATCTTTGACCGTGTTATAAATTTCAAGCGCTTTTTCAGCGTATTCGTTTGCTTTAGCCGCTGTTTCAAGCAGTTGCTTGAGCAGCTCATCGCGCGTCATTGTTGATGTGACCGGTACTGTAATTGCTCGACCAAGTTCTTCTTTGAGCTGCTGACATAAAATCGTTAGCTTGTCGTAACAATCGTTTAGCGTCTCCGGATAAAACCCGCCACGATTCGTTAAACGCGCTTCTTGAGAAAACTCAACCGCTGAAGTAATCGTAACCGTTCCACAGGGAATCGACACCACGACAGAGCCGCCCGGATTATTATCCTGGTCATTATTGATTGTGACGGTATACCCTGAGGTCAATAATGCTTCAACTTCGTTCGTTAGCGAATAAACCGCAACGTCTGAAGCTTGAAACACCTTAAAGTAAAATGGATAGCTTGCCCCCTGCGCCCACGTATAAGGCCCGGCACGCCTTGAAATATCAGCAACGGTCATGAGTTCCCCCTTTACCGTTACTGTATCTAAAGAATGGGCAAGCTATGTGACACTAACGCTTGCTATCGGGAGACGCTCTGCCGGTTGCAATGCCTCTGACAAAATCAACCGTACTTGTTGGTTTGACTTTGCCGGATTTTACCTTAGCCAAATAACCCACACCTGCGGTTAAGCGATTCGGAATGACAGGAAGAATTGGCACCAAGTTATTCATGTTTGCCCCGAACCCGACAACCTTATCGGCCACATTATCGCCCTTTTGCCATGCGCTATAGACCTTATAAGTATTCATGCCAATATCGCCGAAAAGCTTTAATGCCGGCGGATAAAACACACGCCCTGAAGATTTAAACGGATCACGCAACGTTCCCACTAAGGCATTAGCCCCTTGCCCGACATAACCGCCCATGCCCAATGCATATTCAACGGTTGACCAACCTAACACATCAGCGAGCCACGCCGCCCAACTTTCATCTTTGTCAGAGCCCCCGATCGCCTTACGAATCAAAGCGCCAATCCAAGCCGGCAGCATAATTGTTTTCATGAAAAGCATCGTAATAGAAGCTGCTTTTTGAGCAATCCCTTTATTTTCATCGGCAACTATCTTATTCACTTCACTAATATTTAAATTCAGCCGATTCACAAAATAGCCCGTAAACTGCGTAAACATCCGACGAAAAGCACTGCCGCCTTCCCATTTCGCAATATCTTCAGGATTTGTTGATCCAAAAACACTGCGAACCGTCTTATCCGCTTGCTGTACCGCCTCTTCATGTTCAAGCCCTGATACGCTTGCTTGATTATAAGCTGCCGTCCAAACCAGTGGGGCGGTAAACCCGTCAACCGCTTCTTGCATAAAGTACGCATGATCCATCACCCAACGATCCATCTTCCGAAACGTTGAAGGATTTAATGCCTGTTCAAGCCGATTGTTCGCATTATTCGCTCCAGACTGCAATCTGTTTTTCATATAAACAGAAGACGCCATCACAAAATCAATCGTCTGTTTACGATCAGACATCATCTTGCCAAATGCTTGACGAACGTGCTTGCCATCAACCACAGAAAAAGCGGCCGTCAAATCGAAAAAGCCTTCGACAGCGTTGATCCAGTTACCGAACATAATGGCGCATCCCGAACGGCTTCGAATCGCATTAAAGACTTTGTCCGTTGCCGTTCGCATTTCGCCCATATTTACGTTCTGCATAACGGCACGATTAAGCCAAGGCTTAATCACCTGATCCATCCATTCGGGATCATACGTATTTAAAGCTTCCCGAACACTTTGACGATTCAGCAATTTTTCAACACGAATGGCGGCAGGCCCCATATAAGCAAACAATACTTGCTTTTGCAAATGATTACGTAATTTGGACAAATCAAATAAGAGCCGCTTGCCCGTTGTATCCACACGGCTTTCACCCCAGCCCGCTTTAAGCTTAGGCATCGCATCGCGCACACCATTAAACAAATCCTCTGCGGTATGCGCTTGCTGAGTGCCGGTTACCGAATCCGTTGGATCATAAATAACCGGAACATATCCCCCTTTATATTCTTTGCCAAACATCGTAAACGGCTTAGCAGGAATCTCATCGAAATAACGGCCGAATGCTGCTTTATAGGCTTTCTGGCTTTGCGGTTTTAAAGATTCAAATAAATCCCAAATCCGCTGAACACGATCCATATCCGCTTGCGTTAAAACCCCAGAATCTGCGAACTGCTTTAACTGAATTTCCCATTTCGTGGTATTCGTTGTGCCTGGGACAACGGGGAAATCTCCCCACTTATGGCCGTTAATCAATCGTTCAAGATTTGAGGCGTTGCCCATATGCAAACACGCATGAATGAGTTCCGCTTTGCCGTAACCTGTCGTTTCGCCAAACACAAACCCTAATTCATCCGCATTAATCGTGCCTTCTGTAAACTTAAATTCCTCATAAATGCTGGACAATTCCGCAATGACTTTTTCTTGCTGAGCACGTGCCAAATCCGCCGCAAGATTGATCGGATTAAAAATATACTTCGTCCATGGCCCGGTTGCTTTCCCGACTTGCCCGCCGTCAATCATGTCGCACCAAGATTCCATGCGTGCCATATCAACATAAGTGTCAGCGATGAAATGACGAATCGCTTGTTTAATCCGATTCTTAAATCCGGGTTTACGCCCTTTTGTTCGTAACGAACGATGACCGGATAGCCTATCGATGAGTTCATTAGAAGCCTCGTTAATATCAACGCGCTTGCCTTCCGTTTCAATCGTCATCTCATCGCGCGCCTGTTTCCAATATTCTTTGACATCGCCTAAAGCGGACAAGGCTTCATTAACCGATAATGCCGTAATCGGTGCTGAATGATAATCCCAAGCATTTTCACCGTTATAAGCTTCTTCTAATCGAATCCGATCAAGCAGTTTCTTGTCTGGCGAATTGAGCAAAACACCGGCAATATATTTAGCTTTATAAACATATTCAGCCGTTCTATTTTTAAGGGCTTTTGCCATTGCCATTCGGCGAATAGTTTTAAGCTGCTTTAATCCTTGACGAATCTGATCCTGTGCTTTTTGCGCTTCACGATACAGGTAATAAGCCATCAATTCCTGCTCTTTCAAGAATGCCGCTTTCCGATAATCCGGGTTGGCTTTAAAGAGGGCTTCTTTAATCTTACGGCTTGTTGAGCGCATTGCATTTAAGTAGTCTTGAGGCCGTAATTCTTTGCTGTTTTTGGCCGCAATCATTTCAATGGCCGTTGCTTTAAACGCCATCGCTTGCGCATTGATAGCTTTTTCAATATCAAGAGCAGCCCGTCTTTTCTTACTCCGCTCTTGTTGTTTGGCTTTGGCTTGCTGTTTTTGGGCGTCTTTTTGCTGCTGTTTCTTTTGCTGAGCAAGGCCAAAGCGATTGGCACGGCGAAGAATTGATAATTCCGCTTTAAGACGCGCTTCTTTATCGTCATTATTTAAGGCCAATTCAACGGTTTCTTCGAGTTCATGAGGCGTCATCATTTCTTGATGGCGCTCTTTAACCATTTCTTGTGCTCGGTTTTCAATCCAGTCGCTACGATTTTTTAAGGCTTTTAACGTGTCAATTAATTCCTCTTGAGAAATCTTTTGTTCTTGCGACAGGTCATAAACGGTTACTTCTCCATTATCGACATAGATATTTTTGCCATGACTTTTTGGCAGTTGTTTTAAAATGGCTTCGCCGTAGGTATCGATGAGGTTCTTTTTGTTCAATCTAATTTGTTCAGAGAACCCTCGTATTGCTTCAACAATAGGATGCGTTTCATATTCCTGTTTGGCATCTTCTCGGGCTTGCTTTAAGGCGTCCTTATATGCTTGTGTGCGCTCTTTCAATTTGTCGCGCATTAAGCGTTTGCGTAATTTGTCCTTGGCACTCTCAAGTTCGGTATTCAGTAATTTCGTATAGGCATTCTTTTCTTCGTTGGTGAGTCCTAATTGATCCGCATCATCTAACATTAAGCGAATGTCATCCATTTCCTTCATGCGTTCGATTTCTTCGTCAGCAGCCAACATGCGGTTAAATACGTCACGGACATCTTGGGTTAGATCAACATCAAGCACCATATGGCGATAGATATCGGTAAGCCATTTTTTAAATCGCTGGAATGGATTTTTAAGAACTGGGGTTGGGGCCTGTCCTTCCATTAAGTATTTTTCAAACGCTTGAGCAAATTGTTCATGCTGCGCCCTCGTCAAAGCTTCGCCTTTATTGCCGACAAATGCCATGATGTGGTTATAGTCATCAATCATGGCTTGAGAGGCTTCTCCTTCTGCAATCATGTTTTTCATGCTCTCTAACATATAGTGAGCCGTTTCATGCGAGTAGGTTGAAAAGTCTGCATCTTTGAGCAGTGTAATGTTCATTGTTGCATCGGGATTGATGCGAGTGTAGCCACGAACACGTGTCTTTGATTGGTATCTGACAACACCTTGTCCAGCATATTCACGTTTTTTATTGACAAAATCTGCTTCTGTATATACCTTATGACCATGGACATTGGTGGTTGGCCAAATTGGACTACCGTCGATATTATCGGCAGGTGCAACCGAGGATGAAACCAGCCAATCGTTCCAAAGCCGTTCGTTAATATAACGAGCGGTTTTTTCGTTATACACCTGGTCATAAAACCAAGCGTCTCTCGCTTTAATCGACAGCCGATTCTTTCTCTGTTTTATTCTTGATTGGCCATAAACGGTTTTAATAATATTAATCGTTGCTCCGTTATCGCCTTTTCCAACAAGCGATATAGGCACAACAACTGTTGAACCCGTTGCATCCGTTACTCCAATCATGAACACAAGATCACCATTTGCGATATTGTCTTCATAGTCTCGCGTATTTTTTGATGGATCAAAAATTGCAATAGGATTCGCTAATGCCTTAGGCAATTGCTTCATGACTTCATCAGCAATAAAAGGATGCCCTTTTTCTTCAATCGTACTTAGTACTTGAGAGAACGCATGAGCATCAATATAGACGCCCCCTTCATTAGCGGCCTTTACCGACTGACTATCAGATGCGACAAGTTCCAATATAACAGGAGTCTTTGAAAGCATCTTAATATCATGTGATGGTGCTTTCTCATTTTTATAAATGCGATCAACTTCTTTGGCAAACTTTTCGGCATCTGCTTCAAGCACACGATTGGCTTCATCAAGCCTTGATTGGACGGAGGTAATTTCAGCAGATTGATTAAGTGTTTCAGTATCTAGCTGTTTGTCCCCGTGAGTTTTGGCTTTTTCAGATACTGTTCTGGAATTGTTTCTTCGTTCATAGTCTCCTCCTAACGCTTGACGAATTTCATCATTAGACATGGTGTTGATGTCTAATCCTTTGTCTTGAATGGCAGCTTTGATTTGGTCTGATAATGTGCGCTGCTTTCTAACTTCTTCGCGCTGGTTGTTTTCATAAAGAATGCGTTCATCATCTTCGGTAATATCAATACCTAATTCAGCCGCCGTTTCTCCGATTGTCTTGGTAAATAAGGTGTCAGCCTCTCCCTCTTGGTTAAGACGAATGTCATCTAATGCGTTGTCAATGTCGTCAATGCCTTCTTGATAGCGGTTGATATCGCGTCTGACAAAGCGTTTTAAGGCATTGTTTGAGAGTTCATGCCCCATTTCTTTGGCGCGTTCGATACGATTACGAAAGAGGCTAATGGTTCGCATTCTGGCATTGACTTTGGCTTGGGCTTCATATTCGCTATCGCTTTTGCCTTTGAGTTGCTTTAAGTCATTTCTCACCATTTGATGGGCATAATCAATGCTGTCGTTTAAGGCATCATTTAATTCAAGATCGTTTTCAAGGGTTTGAACATAGTCTTTGAGTCGATTGTTTAGGCTCACTCGTTGTAAGTAGTCGGCCCTAGCCAGTTCATTCGGTGTTAATTCGGTGCCCAGTGTGGTGTCATTTAATAGCGCAACACCATGCCCTGCTTTGGCAAAGTGGCTCGCATACATGTCTAGCGGCATGACGAGTTTTGCACCGCCTTTAACGGCATCTTCCAGATTTTTGACGTTAAATTGTTCGGTCTGCCGTTTTATGGCAAGGGCTTGTTCCCGGGCTTGGGCAAAGTTAATGATCCCAAAGTCATCGGCGGCTTTTTCGGGATTGATTTTGTTTTGCGTAAAATATTCAACCCATGCGTCATAATCAATACGAACGTTTTTAATATCCGGGTTAATAGGGTTTCCATAATCGTCCGTTCGCTCAATGACGGTTTGGTTTAAGATGCGATAGGCTTCTGTGTCGATGTTATTAAGTTCAGAGGCTTGCGCTTCTTTGTTAATAACGGCTAAAACGTTATGGATGGTCATGGCACTGCGCCGCTGAGCCGCACGCGCCATACCGGCTGACATCAAGGCCATCGGTAATACTGAAATCCCTGTTTCAAGCAGGGAACTGAGATATTGCTTTTTGTATTCATTTAGCATTGCTGAATGATTTTCACCGCCTGTTAGTAAGTCATCGGCGAACTGTCCCACATCGCCTTGGGTATGTTGAGCGGCAATATCGGTAAAGTTCTGAATGGTGGTTGCAGCGAGTTCCCCCGGCGTTTCTCGGATCCAGTTTTTGAGCACCATTTTGCCGTATTTTTCGCCTTTGGCCACGTCTTTAATGAGTCGTGATACGGGAACCAGTTCAGTGGCTACTTCTGTTAGACCGTTAATCCATCCATGGCTTAATGCGGTTCCTAAATCTCTGCCTTCACGCAAATCTTCTGAGGCGGCCCCAAAGCCTTCCATGGCACCGCCTTGTGCTAGGGCGATCATGGGATTGCCCGTTGCCATAGCCATCATCATGGCAGGCGCCATTGCACCGATGGATCGAACACCTGAGACGATGCCGCGATCAACAACGCCGAATTTACTGGTATCCCCTGCGGCATAGTCGGCCGCATATTGTACTTTTTCAGAGAGCTCAGCCAGTCTTAATGCATCGGCATTTTGTTTGCCGGCTTCTTGAGCAATTCGTAACTGTTTATCAAATTCTTCTGCGGTTAATGCTTGCGGGTTTTCAGCCATGCTTTGCATGAAGACATAAGTGGGCATGCTTTGTACGGCAACGTTTGCCATATTAGCCAGCGTTCCCCAAGATCCTTCAATCCCACCGGCAATTAATGCACGGGGAATTGCTTGCGCCAGATTCCAGATTCTTTCAGGCATTGAGACTTGATTTAAACTGTCTCGACTGGGAATTTTGTTATCGGCATCGGCTAAATAATTAGATAATGCAGGCGATGTTCGTAATGTCTGCGCCGCTTCTTCTTGTCGAAATTTGTCGTAATAATTTCGGGCAATCTCCATGGAAACGCCGTACCGTTTTGAAATATCACGCATACGGCTTTCTTTATTGGGATCACTATAGCCGCCGCCGGAATAGACATAAAACTTCGATGCATTAAGCATGGACATATCTTCACGAGAGGCTACCAGCTTCATGAATTCATCATCTGTCATCTTTTCCATTTATCACCTCAATAAAGACGTTTCGCAATACGTTCTTCGGCAACCAAGTTGTAGTAAGCCCGAACAATATCGGTATAGGTCAGCGCATCTTCCGATTTAGTTTGCAGCGCATAATCCCGCAATTTGTTATACAAACGCACTTGCTCTCTTTCCGCATTATTGGTCGGGCCTCGTTTTAGAACCGTCTCTGACGGCAGCCCCAAGCCATTCCATACATTCGTCCAGTTGTTCTTTTCTCGCTGCATGGCATACTCATACATATCGTCGCCATCCATGTCGTATCCGCGTTTTGTACTGCCCCAACCAAAGATGCCCCCGTTATTGATCGTGACTTCACCGAATACCCGTTGCCCCAATTCCATTTCATCCGATGGCGAAATGTTGCCGTTGGAACGTTTGTACAGCCGGGCATATTCTTCGTGATACAGTCGGGCGGCGGCTGAACGTTGTGAGTCGCTAAGTCTTGACCAGGTAACGCCATTTCGGCTGGCAATCGAAGACATTTTGTCTTCTGTCGTGGCTTTATCAACGGCACTGACCATGCCCGTTTCACGCATCTTAATCTGCTTGCCTTGCAGCATATTAAAGTCAGCTGAAGCCAATTTATTACGGTAAGACCAAAGATTCGTTTCAGCTAAAGCTTCAGGATGCGTTGCCAGATACGAAAACAGTTTGTTGTCTGTTTGAACGCTCTTTTGTCCCCCACCATCAAAATACGACATTACCGCTTGGATGGTCTCTGAATTAGCGCCTTGATTTTTCAGCATCCCTTCAAGCTGCAAGCGGCTCTTTCGATAAACTGGGGCAACGCCTGACTGACGGGAGTCGGCCAATAAGTCATCAGCCATCTGAAAGTACGTAGCGGCGTTTTCTCGGTCAATTTTAAGTTCTGCATTTTCGCGCTGCTGTTTAGCGGCCATATAGCCGGCATAACCATAGTTAAAGCCTGCCATTGCCGCTTGATGCAGGTAAGGGTTGTTGCTTCGCATGCCTTCCAGCCATTTTTGCGAATCAAACTGAGCGCGTGCGGCTTCCGGCGAATCTTCAAACGAAATACCGGATCCTGCACCAGACGAGCGGACTTGACTAAACTGTGCGGCTTTATTGGAATTGACTTCAGCGGTGGTTCTCCGATAAACCTGGGCAATACTTTCACCGCGTTTTAAATAGCCGGGATTGGCATTGATTTGCTGATTAGTAAAGAAATCCTCAACTTTGAGATTGGGATTAGACTTTAACGCATTTAAAAAGCGAATAGCTCCGCCTTTGGCATTACCCGGCCCTAAAAAATGGCACAGGTACATATTTTCTGCATTTGCCGAATACCCATGGCTTTTAAGCGTTCTCTCGTACTGACGCATGGAGATTGCTGTGGCAATCGCGCTTTGTCGGGGATCGGTTCGCCCATCCATGGTAAGCCCATATTGACGACCTTCCTTAGAATGAACAAGCCCACGCCAAGTCGCCTCAATAAACTGGCCCAGTCCTGTGGCAGATCCTTTCGGATTTTTCGCTTTAGGGTTCCATGATTTTGCCGATTCGACATACATCATATTCAGCATGATGCCGGCATCAACCCCCATTTGAGACGCAACGCTTTCAACCGTGCTTCGGATAGCTTGCGGAACCGCTGCTGAAGCTTTACCCGTTCCCTTAAAGGCTGTACCCGCGTTTCCTTGAATGACGCCGTTATCATATTCGGCAAAGCTTTGCATCCTGTCTTTGAGATTGTCATCGTAGTTATTCCATTTGACAGGATCCATCTCCGCTTTTCGGGTATCTAAAATACGCCGCGCCCCATTCCAATCTCCTCGGCTATAGCAGTCTTGATAAAGCGCATCCCAAACGGCGGCTTTTCGGCCGAATATCTGCTCTTTAACAACAGCTTCATCCCACCCTCTTAACGCAGCATTGGCTCGAATCGCTTCTTCACCGCGGCTAAAAGCAGCATCCCGCTCTTTGTCGCCTGTGGCAGAAATCGCTAACCGATAGGCGTTTTCAATATTGGCGTCATTCGTTTGGCTGTGCCAAGCGTCGCCCTGCTGAATGGTATTAACCCCGATTGTCCCCATGTAACTCGTGGTCAAGGGTTTTAAGCGGCGGTTAAATAGCGCAATCTGGTCAGCGTCGTAATGCTTGGTGAGTTCTGAGATAAACTTTTCGCGATCTTTAGGCAGTCTTTCTTGCCAAGTCTCGCCGTCGTTGCCGTTCACAAATACGGCATTTTTCCCGTGCTTACTAAAAAGCCCTTCATTGGGATCACGTAAAGAACGGTTTTCCCATTCCTGAACTTTGGCTAAATCATCATCAACGGCGGATTCTTTAATGCGTTTATGCCAAGCAAAAGCGGCATTGACGGCTTGCTGCATATTTTGACGCGTTTCTGCACCGGGATCACTCACGTTGCCGGCTTGAAGTCCACCGCTCACTGCATTCGGTTGGACGGTATACCATTGCGCTTCTGGAATTTTCATCAGTTATTCCCCACTCTTGCTAAGCCCATTAAGGCACTGCCGCCGCCCCAATTCGTGGGAAAGCGGAAATTACCCAACATACTGGTTTGTCTGGAATAGCTCCCATCGGAAGATAGTTTGAAAGAGCCGATATATTCATGCGTCTTTAAGGCGTCCCAATAGCTGCTATCACCACTGTCGTTACTGGATGCGGTATCAGAAAACGTATTATCAAACGCCCCATTGGCGGCCGACCCCAATAGTGACGCAGCCCCCGACATGAAGGCATTCATGCCCACATCTTGTCGGGAGGCTTTCGCTAATAACGCTTGATTGCGATAGTTCACGGCTTGCAAGCGATTACTCCAAGCGTCGGTCACGGCATTAGCGCTTGCTTGCAAACGATCGATTTCTCCGGCCACTTCCGTACTCGTTAAAACATTCGTCACGGAGCGCGAGCCATGCACATCAATACCGCTTGCGGCATATCCCGCCTTTTGAGAGGCTTTAGTTTGTGCGGTTTTAACCATCAAGGCTGCCTGTTGTTTTTCACCCTGACGCAAAGCCGCTTCGGCTTTCATGTCTGATAAATTCGCGTTTAACCGCGCCATCTTGGCTTGATAGTTCGCGTTAATATTGGCAATCGTGCCACTCGTATAAGAACTGCCCATGGCCATGCCAGCTTGAACGGCTGCAACCCACCACATCATTAACCTCCGACTGAAAGTTGTAAGGTGACTGAAACGATTGTGAGCGGCAAAGGATCATCTTGCACGATCACAATTTGACCGTTTCGATTCCACTGAGTCGACGGACGGATATTGATTTCGTCATCCACAAAATCCGCAGGCCGCCCCAATGGTTCGTTTTTACGTTGTTTATATTCATAGAGATGATTCTCGTCATATCCCGCAAAAATCCCAGACGCTTCATAGACGCGTACCCAGCAATTTAAAACGTTTTTCGGGCGCCCCGTTCCCATGCCCGGATCAATTTGCATATAAACGGGTAATGTTTTGAGTAAAGCACGGTAAGGCAGACCCACGACGACTTTTGATGCCGCATGATCTAACGTGATTTTGCCGTCTTTAACGACTTGCTGAGGGTGCACGGCCCCGTCAGCTAAAATAGAGACGGTTTTACCTTCCAAGTGATCAAGCCCAGAGACGGTGGTATAAGCCGCTTCTCCAAAATCGGCAGAAAGTCCCGAATCCACAAAGAACGCCAAATCATCATCGGTAATTAACATATCTTGCATACGCTCAATATATTTGACGGTTTTGCCGTTAATCGTGCGTTTAACAATCACATAGAGCCTGTCATCATTGTTTTCGGTAACGACACAGCAGCTTTCAAATTCCCCATCGGTGATATGACGATGCCATCCGCCAATGGATTCTTCGGGAATATAAGTCATGCCTAATAGCGAACCATCGGATGACACGCACCAACAAATGGGATACGGGCTTCTTGAAAAGGCCATATCTTTAACCACTTGCCCGTCAAATAAATGAGGCGCCCTTAATGACACATCGGCTGTAACAACCCCATTGGCTTGCCACTGATAGCCGAGTTCTCGGATGTGATTGCCGCGTGCGGCAACATATAAGACCACATTGTTGACAATTACGGGTTGTACGGCACTCGCGCCAATATAGGCTTGCGGCTTGATACTGATGTTCGTTTGCGTAATCGCCCCGCTATTGGCATTACAAACCAATTCCGTCGATGACGTCATCAACACCAAAGACGACAAAGGAATCAGATGGCGGATCGTATTGGCTTCACGCGTTGCAACACGCACTTCAATCGCATCTGTATCTTGCGTGACAATGCCTTGGCGCATCGAGTTTTCCGTGCCGGTCTCGGTCATCCATAGCGTTTGCGGACTATTGGCTGATCCTGCAAAGCATCGCCGCTGTTCATAGTAAGTGACGCAAGACGGATATTCACCGGCAACTGATAAATCAATATCGTATTCCGGCGGCACTTTAGCCGCATTCGGGGTAATTAAATCATCTTTAAAAGAAGTGTCGCGCGTCACGCCGATATAGCCCATGACCCCGGAATATTTCTTGTAGACTTTGTATTTAACCGCCCCACTTACTGCCTGCCATGTCACCGTATTATTGCCGCCTGTGGCATATAAATTCCCCGCAACAGAAATAGAAGCTGAAGCTTGTGATTCCTCATCGTCAGCATTCACCGCAGTCACGCAGTAGGTATAGGTGTAACTCGCCGTTGACGAGCCATAATAAGCAGAAATACCGAGCCCCGTTGGCGGCTTAATCGGTGCAGAAAAGGAGATGTTCACAAAGCGCCAATCCAAAGCCCCATAGCGGCGTAGTTCTTTGGGCGGATATTTCTTGTGACACAGGGTTAATACATCGGCAGACTGGACATAAGTGATGTCAGCCAGATCATCTTCTGCATAATCATTCGCGACTTCATAAGGCGTGCCATTGGCATTCACTAACGTTGAGCCATTCGTATGGAATCGAAAATACCCCGCCCCCAATTCAATGACCATCGTTTGAGACGTTGAATAGCTAAACGGGATTAGCCGTACTTTTTTTGAACTGCCTTTCACTTTTGCGACATATTCCAACCCAGGGCGAGTGCGTGCAGGCCCATGCGGGAGCGCGATAAAATTCTGCATCTTTGCCACCCCTGTCATATACTTGTCGTCATTTAAGCGCCCCCAGAATTCAGGCGTGACTTCTCCGCCCGTAAAGGAAGAATATAAAAATCGATCAGTTGGCATTACCATCTCCCAACAATAAAACTGGGTAGCGTGTTTCTGAAATTCGCCGCATTAAAACGGGCATCATGAAGCTGAGCTTCTTGTAAATACATCGTCATCATCTTGTCGCATGACTGAGTCAGTGCCTGGCCGTCTTGCCCCGTTGCAATGCTGCCTGCAAGCATGGATGCTAATTTCCAAGAAAGCGCTAAATCAAACGATGGCGGAAAATCAGATGTTGTGACTTGATCAGACACATAAAGCGCCGTGCAGTCAGCAATATTGGTATAAATGCACATCTGGCCAATATCATTTTGTCCCGTTTCAAAGTTGCCGAACCGCTCAAGGCGCTCCGGTGGAAAATCGGGAATTTCTACATTAAATAAGCGCACTAACCGAATACAATCTGCGGGCATGGCATAGCAATGCTGCCACTGCGTCCGCGGATTTTGCGCATACTCGGTCAGTGTCTTTTGTTTGGTCGCAAAGCTCCACGCTTGCTGTGTCAATAAAAACCGCAAAGCGATCGGGTAAAAGATTGCGCAGCGCTCCGATTGAGCGGAGCCTTCCGGCGGATCAATGCTTGTAACACCCGATTCTTCTCCGATATGCGACAGCGCAAGATTACAAATATCGATATCACTGGACATACTCGCCTCTCTAAAAAGGGCGCCAAAGCGCCCATCGTTACTCAAGCATTGCGGCTGCTTCCGCTTTTAAATTCGCTTCCCCAATTTCCTTTAATGTCGTTGGGGTCTCTTTTTTCTTCGGGACTCGGGATGCTTTGCCTCCTTGACCTGAAACAAGCGTCATGCTGGGAGCCGGTTTAACGTCGTCAGGCAGTGTAAAAACTTCACCTGCCCGAACCCGATGACCGAAGATAAAAGCATCTGTCTGGCAGATATATTGCTTCATCATCTCCCCTTACAAACCATCGTCGGTCGCCACCCAATTCTGCGGTGTCATGGTTAATGCGGCCGTCACAGCCCCTGCCGTTAAAGCGGCGGTGCCAACGGTTGCGATCACCCCTAAATACCGTTCATACTGACCAGGCGGCAAAGCAATAATGAAACGCTCGCCTTCAGCCAGCTTGGCTTTGACAATCGCTCCGGTTGAAGCATGAATGGTCGCCGTGCCATCCACAGCAATTGCCGGCTGCGCATCAGACGCTAAAGCCAATTCAACGGTTGCGTCTCCTGCCGATTCAACGGCAGTTGTCACTTGAATGATCAAATAGATGCCGTCATTGAAATGCATGCCGCTTGCGCCCAGATCAATCACATCTCCGAACAACTTAGCGCCCGTTGCCGTGGGCAATGCACTCTTTTCTGCGAAAGTATTCAGTTTGTCGATAATCATGGATGTCCTCCTTAAGCAACCTGGGTTTCCGTGTTCAATAAAGCATCGCAGCGTTTAACCGGGATATCATCAAACATCATGACCCGTTTCCCCTCAACACTGTCCCAAGTCAGGTTATTGGCGGTCTTTTCTAAAATGCCAATTCGCAATTTCTCGCGAATCGTACGGTTGATGTACCAAACAGGGCGGCAGTTATTAAAGTTAGGCACGCGCTCAGAAGCCATAATCATCAACTTAATCAGCTTCTTGGCATTTTCATCCGTATTTAAAGCATCGGTCGAAATATTGGCAATGCGAACAACATAGCGCCAATCACGCACCACTAACCCGATATCTTGACGATAGTGAGAACGATAGGCTTGCATACGACCGCCATTCCCATCGGCATTTTCAACGGTAACTTCTCCTAAGTCTTTCATCTGAAGCCCGGCTTTAGAGCCTTTTGGATAGATCCCGTGAATTGTGTTTTGTCCCCAGCAGACCAACCAAATCGATGTGTTATCCGAACCTGTACCGCCGCCATCGATGATATTGTCGGCATTCGCTGCGGATTTATCGTTATAACGAGGGGCCAATCCTTCAAATGCTTCGGCTCTTGCTTTATCGCCATAAAAGATGGTTTTGGCGACTTCTTGGGCAATGCCTTCAATATGCGGCCGTTCTTCGCTCAAACGGAATGCTGCGGTATTGCCGTTTAAATCCGCCAATGCTTTATCAATTTCCGCGTAAGCTTCAAGCATCCCGCAAGAATCGACGACTTGTACGGTGGTGGATTTTGTGGGTTGAACGCCCTGATACAACTTACGCCAGGTCGGTTCAGGCAAGCCGGAGCGGATTGTCGTTTTATGTCCTGTTGGCAGATTGCCTTCGATAAAGCCCATATCTTCATAGACCGGGTTTTCTTGATTTAAAATTTCTGCGACTTGAGCGATACTGCCGTTAGGATCAAGGCGTCTCGCCACATCAAGCAGGGTTGGAAATTGCGCGTTAAGTGTTGCCATCAATAACTCCTTACTGTTTCATTGTGGGAAACATTATTCGAGCGATATCAGTATCGCTTCGTGCCGTCGCTCCCGAAACGACACTATCTTCTTGAATCGTCTTACCGACGTTCCAGAAAAACTTCACGACATCGGGATTGTTACCAAGCCCGGTGACATTTAAGAGATGAACCAATTCAGGTGAGCCAAATTGCTTTAAGGCGCTTTGCGCAATCTTTAAGTTCGGCTCAAACATCTCTCCGCCAAAGTTCGGATCATTTTTTAAAGTGTTTGTCCATTCAGCGACGCGTACTTCATCGGCTTTTGCTTCAATTTGATTAGCCATTGCTAATGCTTTGCCAAGCAAGTCGCCCGCTTGGGTTTGATCTAACCCGACTGCTTTGGCCAAATCGGTATAACCCGATACAAAATCTGCTGAAACGCCCTCGCCAAACGCTTTACTGTCCAATGTCCAGGCGTTGTCAGATCCTTGCTGTCCCTGCTGCTGGGTTTGTTGCGTGCTTTGCTGTTGGTTTGGCTGACTCTGCTGAGTTTGCTCTCCAGTTTGCGTGGTTGTGGTTTGAGTACTTTGCCCCTCAGTCGTTTGTGTCTGCGTCTCGGTTGTCTGCCCATTGGTTTGTGTTGCCTCGCTCATTGGTTTGCCCCAAAAGTTTCATTAAATAAACCCCGTTCTCATGACTTAAAACCAAGTCAATAATGAACAGGCCCATATCACGTCGACCTTCGTTAAAGGCCATTTTCAGCGGTTCACTCGCATGAAATGACGTTCTAAAAATCCCGGCTCGCTCAAGCAGTCGCCATAAAAAATCAATGCCCCTCTGGTCACTCAAGAGATATTGAAGTTCTGCAATTAGCTTTTCTTGTTCTAAATTCATTGGCTATACCCCGATACGGCAGCCAGCGCCTCATCCATCGATTCCGGTTTAATTTCACTGGCGGTTCTCATGGTTTCTGCGCCGGCTTGCGCCATGGCCATTTGTTCTTGCTGGGCTTGCTGCTGATTTCTTTGCTGTCTAATCGCATCGCGCTCTTGCGCATCTCGAATCAGTTTTGGATTAACGCCATAGGAATCGGCAAAGTCAGCTACTGCTTCATCAGAATTAAAGTTATCTAAAACATCAGGAATTGCCTGAGCAATGCCCATCATGCTGTTGATAAATCGGGATGTGGCTTGTGTCGTAATGGATTTTTGGGCTTGTGCCAGCATTGAGACGAATTCAATGGACATATCTTGCCCATTCATGGATTCCGGCCAAGGAGCGAGCATTTCTTGATCAAGCATGCGCTCAAAGCTGATGTTAATGAGTGGATCAAGCAGCTCATTATGTAGCCGCTCCAAAACTGGCCCCAACATCAGCATTTTTTCTTCTTGACGCTCTGCCACTTCGGTTGCGGTCACATCGGCTTTATTGACACCTTCCATCATTAAGAACATGTCAGCAAAGAAAGAGGAATTGATTCTTTGACGAACATCGACAATATCTTCACGCAGTCCATTGATGTCTAACGTCACTTCAAAGGCCGTGCGAATCCCTGCACCCCCAGCATCGTTCACATAAGTGACGCCGCCCGGTAATAAGTTTCGGGCGCTCGAACTCATGGAAGCCGGAATTTGAAGCGGTGGATTGGATTGAAAGCTCACGGCTTTGGCTTTATCACGTTGTTCTTGCTGAAGCTGTCTGATATCGCCCAAACTCTGCATGGCAGGAGAATGCCCATAAATGTCACCGCCTACCACATTCCAACGTGGACACAATACGGGAAAACGACGATAACCCGACTCTCTTAAAATCTTGTTGTCCCCTTTGGCTTCGACATAAACGGAGCGCCAAGCCATATGCTGCGCGGTGGGGTTACGAGGATCCCGATCCTCACGCGGTTCGATTGCATGAATAATCGTGATCCACTGGTCATACGCTTTGCTGTTATAAAGGTTTTGGACATGCTGACTACAGTTTTCAAGACCAAACTGCTGCACACACATCCGAACGGTCATTTGGTATTCGCGGTAAAACGTATCGACAACGCCGAACGCATCGGTGGCAATGCAATATTCACCGGCGGTCACAGGATAAAGCCAGATGCCTTTCGTCGGATGCGGCGCGATAATGGCTGCGCCTGTCCCGAATAAGCCGAGTTCCATATAGATATGGTGTAAAACACGGTAGACATTTGACAGGTTAAACATGCGAATCATGCGTTGTTTGCAATCATGCATCCAAGCGGCCACTTCACCTTGCGTTGCGACTTCTTGATCACGCAATGTCAGGTTAAACCAAGGGCGACTGGGAGAGGTCATGCCCGACATCATGCCGGCAGCCAATACATTTAAAGCGCGTGTGGCCGTTGAATCGATAATCTTTTGAGAACGTTTTTCACCCCGATTACGATCAAAAATATCAAAGCGACCGGCACGCGGATAGACATGTTCGGCAATATCTTTCCAGTGGTAGATCCAACTGGAGCGTTCTTGCTTTAACGCTTCATTACGCTTTCTGATATCAGCGGCCAGTTCTTCGTTCATCTCATTCACCTAACAACGACTTGCGTTTTTTGTTTTTGCTATCGAGTTCAACCCCGTCAGAGCCTGTGAGCATTGTTGAACTCTGGCTGGTATTGGATGAGCGAATCGCATCAATGTCCGGCTCTTTCGCATTAGCCGCATTGATGGATTCTTGAGATTGTTGGTAAGCACGTTCTGCTTGCTGAGCAGCTTGTTTAGCAGCTGACTTTTGCGCATCAATGACGCCTTGCTGCCCCATCAAGGTTGAAGTAACTTTGCCAACGAGAGAGCCAACTTTTGAGACGATTTTTCCCATTGCTAGCCTCCGAGTAATGTTTTCTTTTTCTGCTGGTTATCAACGAGCCGAACGCCATCAGCGTCAGTTAGCATGGTTGTTCCCATGCCGCTTTGGGGCGTTTTTGCGTCATCCGACCCCATGTTGTCTTTGCTATTAAACTGATTGGCCCGTGCCGCTTCGATGGCTTGCTGCTGCGCTTTGGCTTCGGCTTCAGCTTGTGCCCGTTTTAAAGCAGAGTTGTCCGTCTTTTTGCTGCCGCCGCCAAAAATTTTCTTAGCCTTACCCATGTCGAATTACCTTTTCAAAATTACAGTCACTCACTTTGAATCCTCGTTTAATTAGTACTGATGCCAAGCTGTTATTGGCTTCACACTGAAAGACAAAGCGATTTGCTTTTGGCCCAATGATTTTTTCCGCTTGAGCGATAAGACGTCCTGCGGTCATGCCGAAGCGGTAATGAGGCTTAACAAAGAAGCTATCGATAATGGCAAAAGTAACGGCACGGTTAAAAAGCGAAGGAGTTAATAAAATGCCGATATAGCCAATCGGTTCATGATTTTCTTCTGCGCCGATAAACCAATAGTCTTTCGCCTCAATGAGCGCTTTGTAGGTTGCCCAATCCGGCTTGATGTCGTAATCAATACCGACTTCTGCCCCTGCTGCTTGAAAGAGGGACAAATAACGTTCAGGCTGTGGATTGACAATAATTTTCACCATTAGAAACCTCACTTTTTGGCAGTCTAATGGCAAAAGTTATTTGCTATGTGACACCTAGTCGAAGGGATCCCAATCTCTAGGTATGTAAGAGGCCGTTTGATGGCGAACCACTGGATAAGCGAAAGTTAATGCTAAGGCATCCGCAAAGTCTGTTGAGCGACCAATTCGCTCTTTGATTTTGTCTTTGGATTCAAGCTGGATTTTGCCGGCATTGTTAAAAAAGTAGGTGGGCGCTGATAATTCGGCTTTAAGAGTTAAGTTGTTTGGAATGGCACCGCCATCATTTAGCCATTTTTTCATGTCATGCCACATCTCAGCGCGTTTGTTGAGATAGCGGGGATCAGAAGGGGATGATGCAAACGGTACTTCAATGACGTTATGACCAAGCTGTCTGACACGATCAATAACGCCTGCGCCTTGCCCGGCATCGATAAAGACAGAAGCGGGTTTATATTGTGCAATCGCACTCACGATACGCCCAGCTAATGCCATGTTGTCCATTCCTCGTATAACAATCGGCTCAAAAGCTTGCAAACCTTGACGGCGAAAGATAACGCTTGAGTCACTACCAAAGCGCGCCACATCAACGCCCAGAATGGTGGGCGCCATGCTGATATCGCCCGGCAGATAAGCACGCTGTATTGACTTGGAAACGAGTTCAATAGGAATTAAGATATCATCAGCTTCTGCGGTAAAGTCGCACAGCATTTCTTGTCTAAAGACACGCTCTGACATGGTTTTACGCATTTCTTCCACTTCTTCTTCCGGTAAAGCGTTCGTATCATAGATGGTATAAAGTCCTGCAAACCAATCGTCATTGCCTCTTGCTACTTCATTCACAGCATGGTCATACATGTCCTTAAAGAGATTGATGCCCTTGGGTGTCCCAATGAAAGTGGCGCCGCCTTTACGGTCTGCTAATGCCGGACGTAAGATTTCAAACCAAATCTCAGGTTTTAACTGGGCCACTTCGTCCAGTACCACTTCATCCCAATAACCACCACGCAATGCATCAGGATTATCCCCGCCAAACAGTCGAAAGGTTGATTGATAGCCGCCCGCATTCGGCAGTATCACTGAAAGTTCGGCTTCGTTAGTCTTGACGCCTGGCACAGTCGCGGTATAGCGTTTGACATATTCCCAAGCAATCATTTTAGCTTGTGTTCTGTATGGGGCGACATAACCGAATCGACTTGCAATGAGAGGGGCTTTGAGTGCGGATTTTACGAGATGATTCACTGACAAAACGGTTTTACCCATACGGCGATGCGCAACGAGAACGTTGAAGCGATGGCGTTCCAGTTGTTTGTGTATATCTCTTTGATAGCGTCTTGGCGCATACGGAATTTTAATGATATTAGTCATCAGCTTCCATCCAAGAGATTGTCAGACCGCCTTCATGTTTGACTTCTTTTTTCTCGGTATAAAATCCTTTAACTTTGCCTTTGAGTTCTTCGGCTTTTAACGCTGCACTGACGTTTCCCAGCGATAATGCAATGTGTTGTAATTCATCGAGCTTTTTGAAATGCTCTGATTCGGTATAAACAACGGCCATATCCGCTTTTTCTCGAAGTTGTTTTATCCTTGTGGCGACCTTGTGGTTATCCATGAGTCGTTTGGCTTCACGCCAGACTGACGCATCAGACATTTTTTGAGCGTTATAGACTTGACGATATGCATCACTCGCACTCTTACAATCTGAAGACGCAACCGCTCGACAGAAAGCATCTTGCTTCGGTGTTAATTCATCGGCTTTCATATCGGATAATTCTCCATACCTGGGTGTGACTGATTTCCATTTTTTTGGCGATTTGACGTACTGAAAATCCTTGTTCAGCTAAAAGGCGTATCTGCTCAACATCTTCGTTCGTCAGTTTTGCTCTCGGATGGTTCTCTCCTAAAGTACGCTTCATATCTCCACCTCACCCAGTTAATCGCTGCATTGACCGCAATACTTCTTTCTTTACTGCCTGATGCGCCAACTTCAGCCGCTTTTGCTAAATGAATTGCTGCTTCATGCGGAAGAACTTTTGCGATCTTCATGACGTTCTCCTTAAATTTCTAAGACTTCGATCTCAAGCCGCGCGTTCTTCTTGTCAGCCGCTGCCCTCTCAATGTGAATTTTTTCTACTTGAGAATCGTTCCAGTAGCACACGCCCTGCAGCGCATCGAGCGCGATTTTCAGCGCATTGTCTAAATCGATTGAGCGCTTCGTTCTCGGCACAAGCGTTATGCGCATGCTGATTTTTTTATCTGTGCATTTCGCGCCCTGCAGCCATGCATGAAAGCGAGCTTCTTCTTTGTAGGCTTTAGCTTCAGCTGACACAAAGACACCGCGCTTTGACCAGCGCCAATAACGATTTGCTGAAATTGGATACGGTAGAGTGATTTTCATAGGCTGAACCCTTTTGCAAAATCATCAAAATACGCTCTAGCGTATTCATCGCCGAACTTCTTGTAGAGCAATATGCGCCAAAAGTCATAGTCGATGCAGCTCCAGAAACAAACGTTTTCGACTAAATCGAAGTCGCTACAGAAAAACGGTAACAAATCGCCCGCATACCAGATGTATATCTTGAACTCATCTTCTTTGCGTTCAATTTTTTCGAGACTCAGCTGCTTTTCGTCTTCGCCACACGCTTTCAAGAAAAGCTCAAAAATCTCTCTATCACTAAGCTTGCTCAAAAATTTAGTACTCATTTTTCTTGCTCCTCGATACCCCAAAAGTCTCTGAAAAATGCGTCGGAATACTCTTTACCAAACTTGCGATACAGCGCGATATACAACCTCAAAAACTTAACGCTCATTTCACCACTCCGTATCTTGGAAAAGAAATTTTGATATCAAGCTCATCTCCGGCATAACTCACTGTTGCGCAAACAACCACCTCATGACCTATCCTTCTGACTTCTTTGAGCTTAAGTTTCGATACGCCCATGAAATCACCGATAAAATACTTATACACATGCTTAAAAACTTCTTCATCGCTCGCATCTTTGAAGCGCTCAATCATTTTCATCTCCGCCCCCTCTTTTCGTTCAGCGAATAAACGCTTTTTCGATTTAAATTGACACCACTTTTGATTTTGTCTGCGATAAACAAGCGGTCTAGCTCTTCTTGCACATCTTCTTTTTTAGCTTTAACGAGCATCGCAATCTGCTCGAGCGTGAGCGGTTTTGTCGCTTGTTTTAAGAGCTTTAAGATCTTTTCTCGTGTACTCATGCTGTTAACCTCTTAAATTTCAAAACAGGATTTTCTTTCTTACCGCCAGAAAGCAATGCTTGCGCTTTCTGCTCGTCGCCGATCAGCACTGGTGCGCTCAGCTGATAGCCGTTTCGCGAGTTATGCGCATTCGCAATTCCCGTCAAAACAGGCTGACACAGCGGCGTTTCTTGACGCATTGCATAGCTGCGGTAGCGTGTTTCAAACTCTTTTGCGATAAATGGCCATTCGTCATCGTTTTTCTGACCTAGCGCAATCCAACCGCCCATATCGGTCACGACGGCATGAATGAGCGGATCATCAAAAACGACATCTGCGTAAGTACCGATGAGCCGCACGGCTTTATCGACTTTTGCCCAAGCGATCATCGCTTTGTCTTGATTTGTGCCGCCGATCAAGCGGATGATGTCTGCCGGCTTCGGCATGAATTGGCCGTTATCGGGGTTCTGCACGTGAGCAGAAAAGGCTGCTCGTATTGCTTCAATGCTGTAGCCTTGCATCGCTTTGCACCACAGCGAGACGACAAAATCAGAGAGCTTTGGTTTACCGTACATTTCCGCCAGCGCGGTCAGCATTGAGGTTAAATCCTGTAAATCCTGTTTCGTCATGTCACGCCCCTTGCATCATTTTCCAAACCCTGTCCGCTTGCTCTTGAGCGGCCGTTTTCAAATCCTCAACCGTTTTGAGGTTGTTTCTCTGTGCCGGCTTTCGCCATGTCTGTTTGCGTCTCACCCAGTTGCGCCACGTTGCAAGCCAATCGGCTCTGGTTTCGCCTTTGGAGTGCCAGTAGTCAGCAAAGCAATCGGCTTCGATTCTGATTTCATCGGTCGTTAAGCCTTGCTCAAGCGCCCAAACACCCCACTCTTTCGGTAAAAACCAGTTTTCAGGGAGACGTGTCTTTTTTCGATGAGTGCGTTTTTCGTTTTCAGGTTCGGTAAGGGGAACTAAAGGGGTTACCAGTATCTTCTTTTCCTTATCTTCTTCCTTATCTTCTATATTGCATTTGCCCTCAGGGGCAAATCCAACATTTGCCTTGTCGGTCGAGTGCATTTGCCCTACAGGGCGAGTGCATTTGCCCTCTGTGGCAAGCGCATACCACATTGTCCGATTGATTTTGTTGTCGCTCATCTGCGCTTTTTTTAGATAATTTTTCTCAATAAGCACATCAACAGCGGTTCGAATTTGCTTTTCAGACAGATACGGAAACAGCTTTGAAAGCCCTTTAATTGACGCAAATGACCAATAACAACCGTCTTTGAAATTAACGCCCTCAGACGAATTTTTCTTGATCCAGAAGCAAAAGGATTGAAAAATGATTGCCGCATTGACGCCGACGTCTTTCGCAACATCAATATCGAAAGAATGACATTCGCTCATTCAGGACTCCTTACTTCCAGCGCACCCACTTGAAACAGCCAACCAATAGTGTCGTAGTGGGCGTTTTCCCATGCACGACGCTTTTCTTCTGCACTAGCTTTGGATTGGTCAATGTATGTGTGGCACTCATAGCAGACAAAAGCGACTCGATAGTCGTGTGCTTTAATACCCATGCCTTTGCCATCACCCATACTGTTTGAATGCGCTGCTACAACTGTTCCGTCGTTCGGTTTGTAACACGCAAAACACACTGGCGCGCGTTTCGCCCAGCGCAAAATATTCTTATTTCGATAGTTATGATCTTTAGTCATATGCCAAAATGTTGTTTACAAGGTTTTCAACATCGCCCCGCGTTTGATCAAGAAAAACACGATCCAACAGGATGTCCAAAACTGCGTTATAAAGCCGCTCAAATTCGTCTTGACTCATTTTTGCGAAAGAGATTGGCTTTGCAACGAGCTTAAATTTGTCGGGATTCTGAATTGATTGCTCCATCTCGTAATATCCCGCGAGAATGGTTAGCTGCTTCCGAAACTGGTCAAAAGTCGTTCTGACAGGCTTCCCTCTGTACATCAATGGCGGTGGATTCCACGCGTCATACGCAAGCTTTAAAAGTGCGAAAAACTTGCGATGAAATTTGATGTTCCGCGTTCTCGTGTAACTCACTTTGACACCCTGCCCGACCTTAACTTTAGCGAGTGCCTCAGCTGATTCAGCATCAGCAGGAATCAGCGCGCCACGCGGAGTCTTTATCATGTATGCGTCAGTCATCGGATTCTTTCGATAGCATTGAAACAATTACCAAAACGATAATGACCAGCAACAAATTGCTCATCACTTCACCTTGACGCATGAAATTTTCGATGAGTCGCCAAACCACGTGTAACAAGCCACGCCGTTTTCTTTGTCATATTGTCGGCGCAGGCCGCCTTCAATTTTTTGGCCAGCATTGCAACCAGCCAGTAAAACCGCGATAGCTAAAATTAAGAGTTTTTTCATTTTTTCACCTCGTCGGAAGTTTCCGCCTGTGTGTTACGATTGAAGCTCTCACACAAACAATCACAATCACAGCAGGAGGAAACATGGGATTTACCGCTGACAAATTCGTTGGAATTACCACCGCACTGAATGCCGTTTTTACAGCCACAGATAGATTTTTCTCGGACAATTCTGGAGAGATAAAAGACAAACTCATCCTTGCTCAGAACACCATACTTGCCACGCAAAAGAAGCTTTCCATAGCTGTCAGAGAAATCGAGGAACTCAAGCAGGCGTTGGACGTAAAGGACAAATACAAACCCGTTCAAAGACGTGGCTACACCGCCCTTGTTTCTGCTGATGAAGTCGAGAATTTCAGTGCGGAAGCGTCTGTTGATACTGTCCAATTCGTCTGCCCAGTTTGCATCCAAACGGAAGGGATTGTCGTCCCCATGCAGCCCGCCGTCATCACTGACGGACAGTTCAGGAGAATGTTTCGATGTACGCATTGCCTCAGAACAGAATTTCCGCAAGCGGGCAGTGAAGCTTTCACTCCGCCCGCTCCGTTCAGAATTGAATACGATCCGTTTGATGTCTGACTTCATCGCATCTCCTTGCTGCGGGGGCTTATTTCAACTCCGGCCATATATCTGCCCAATCTTCACGTAGATCTTTGCGTGTAACTGCGCCGTTTGTTGCGCGCTCGATGGCGACGCAGCGGCTAGGCGACATCTTTACTGACGTACAACAAGCTCTTCTCAGATAGTTTTCGGTCAAGCACGCCTGAGCAAGAAACGCTTTTCTCGCTTCATTTGAAAGTTCATTGAAATAATGCAAAAGTAAATTCATACCTCACATTATTACACTAATGTAAACGATAATGCAATATTTTTGTAATTTACACGCGTGTAATTCTTAAAAATAATGGAGGCATTATGGATATTGAAGATATTAGAAGAGCGAATCTTGAACGCTTGATTAAAGAGAAATATAAAAACCAGACAAGTTTTGTGCGTGAAACTGGTGTCAATCAAGGTGAAACATCAGGATTGCTTAATAAAAAACGACCGTTTGGAGAAAGAAAAGCACGAAAACTAGAAAAACTTGCTGGACTCCCTGTCGGCTGGTTTGATACAGATCATGACTATGAAACCACAACAGAACCTGATCCAAAGCCTGTTAATCAAGTGCCGTTTGAGCGTGAATTTAGAATTGTTCCAATGTTCAACCGCCCCAAGTGGAACGCAATGGAAGACATGGGGCAGCCGCTTGCATGGCTAATGTGTCCGTATAAAAATGCATCAGAAGAAACTTATGCGATGACAGTAAGAGATGATGCTATGTTGTCTATTACTGGCTATAACTCGTTCACGACTGGCGATATTGTATTTGTCGACCCTGCATTAAAAGACAATTACAAAGACAAAGATTTTGTGCTTGCAACATCGTCTCACTTTAAAATGGCGAGCATCAAGCAATATATTGAGCAGGATGCTAGAGGATTTCTTTATACGAGCAACCCGACATGGCAAACACAATGGATTCCGATAGAGGACGATAAAACCATTGAAATTCATGGGGTTATCGTTGCGAAGATTACAGTGACAAAATAATATTTAATTATCAATGTAGCAGTTATGAAAATCACACTTCCACCCAGAATCACAAGAAAATTTATACTCCACCTACTAGATTCATTGAACAAAATCCCAGAGGATATGGAAGGTGGCACAATTCACGCCGACTGCAGTGCTGTTTCGTTTGCAGATCCTGTTGGGCTGTGTGTTCTTTATTTTTGGACAAAATCTATGCAAAAAAAGAACAACACAGTCAAACTTGAAAATCTCAGGTATGCCATCGAATCATGGGCGAAACGGATGCACTTATTCAGTATGCTCAATAATCTGGAATACAGCCATCGTACAGACAGCCTAAATGAACACGACCAGAACGGGAATATGATTGAACTCATGCCAGTTTCGGACACCAACGAAGTTGACAAAGTATCGTTTGAGATAGCAAACGCAATCGCACACGGTATCACTGGTATCTCGTTTGAGGACGACCCAGATGGCATGCTTTCATCTGAAGGTGAGGCGTTCATTGATTTTGTGTCGTATATGTTTTCAGAAATCATATTTAATTCACTCACACACGGCAGAAGAAACGGTCACAACCTCTCTGAGGCTGTTGTCGCTGCACAGTATTACAGTAGCGGCATTCTGCAGATTGCGATTGTTGACAATGGCTGTGGACTTCTTGGTACACTGCGTAACCATGAGAGTCTTAGCGAGAAAACAGATCACGGAGCTATTCTGTCAGCACTTGAACCGCGCGTAAGCTGCAACAGAGACCTTGCGGCTGGACTAAACTCATCCAACCAAGGTATAGGTCTCACTGTCAGCACAAGAATGGCGGTTAAGACAGGCGGTAGCTTTGGGATCTTTACTGGCAACTGCTTATATGGCAATATCAACAACAGGGTATACACACAAAAAATACCCGAATGGAAAGGAACGGGTGTTTTCTTCGAGATCAACAGGAGCGCATTGGTGCCTGGCAACAAGATACGACAGAGCATAATCAGCGAAATTCCATCAGTCAGATCAATAGAAAACACAGATTCACTGATAAGTTTTGATTAAACAGGAGACTCAAATGAATTGCATTGAACTCAGATCAATATCAGATGCAGGCGGTCTTCTTGGTTCAAGAGATAAGGCAAGATCAGTCAGAAAAAACCTTGAGTTACGCCTAGAAAAAGAAGATAGCATCAAGATAGATTTTCTCAAGACGAATGCGACACAGTCATTTATCGATGAACTGATAGGTATACTCATCTGGATCCACGGGCCAGAAATACTCAAAAAGATTGTTTTCAAGAACTGTTCGGATGACACAAAAACAATTATCAAGTTTGTCGTATCTGACCGACTAGCTGAATATCAACAGAAAGCACAGGTCGCATAAACCCCGCGCACTACCCTTTTCCAAAACCCGCTTCGGCGGGTTTTTTGTTGTCTATTGCTTCAATTTTTGTTGAGCGTGTTTCAAGTATTTACGCTAAATTGCAAATATGTAAATTTATTTGTAATTTTATATTGCAATCTATTATTACATTGATGTAATATAACTGCATGTTCAAATTGCATTGAGTAATAGCAAATGAAAAAACACCTACTCGAAGCCCTGTCGGGCATTTTATGCGGCGCAATCATCATCGTGCCGATGATGTTGGCGTACTGGTTAAGACCTTTTCTGTATGGGGGGATGTGATGAAACTAAACCTTGTCGGTGCAGCAATTCGGTATCCACATCGCTACCTTTACTGGATAGACATGTTCTCGATGAACATGAACCACGCACAAGCGCAAGCATTTCAGGTTGCTTTGGGAGCAAAAAACAACTGGGCTTGGTTTGTTGAAATGTTGATGATGGGACTTGGACACGTCGACATGAACAAAGCCATGCTTGATTACAACCAAGCATTGAAGAATCTGGAGCGATTAGAACAAATGTAACCACCAGTGGTATTAAGGGGAGCCTCAGCAGCAGGTAGGTAAAAACAGCTGCAGTCGAAGCTAAAGCTACTTTCTCTTTAGTGATTCGACGGACAGCTCGGAAAGACGAGCGCTTAGAGGTGAGGAATCCAGATTTTGTGCAATTCATTGGTTCTTTAAGTGCTTAACTGGAGATTAGCCCCAGCGGTTGGATTCCTCTCCTGTGAGATGTCATTTTTAGGGAATTTTTAGAGTATGAAGAAAACGACTAGCGGGGTTTGTCGTCCGCATTGGCGGCATCTCACAGCCGACAAAAGAAAAACCCCTGTCGAGAGGAAACGAACAGGGGCTTTAAAAAATACATTTTGGCAAAGGAGATTTTACATGAAACAGAACGCAAAACGCAAGGGATCTGAAAATGCTGCCGGGATACGGTGATCGAGAAACGTTCCCAAGGTACGCAAGAGAGATGGAAGCATCTTGGGATGAGTCTGATGATTTTGAAGAAGAGGAAGAGAACGATGGAGATTATCAAGCACAATAGCCACGACGAGTGGCTAAAAACCCGTAGCTTAGGTGTCGGCGGATCAGACATTGCAGCCATTTGCGGTTTCAGCAAGTACCGTACAGCGGTTGATGTTTGGCTTGAAAAAACAGGTCAAAAAGAAAAGCAGCCGATGAACGACGCAATGCATTTCGGCACATTGCTTGAAGATGTTGTTGCAAAAGAATTTCAGACAAGAACCAGTATGAAAGTGCAGAAATTCAATGCAACACTAAAGGATGACTTTCGAATTGCAAACATCGATCGTGCAATCGTTAATCCTTACTACGCTAAGACTGTGCGTTTCAAAGACGATCATCTGACAACGGATTGCATCTTAGAGTGTAAAACCGCCAGTACTTATAGCGCATGGCGCTGGGGAAAATCACAGCTCGACGATATTTTGAACGGCGGGATTAAAGATGAAGCATCGATTCCGCAGGAGTATCTCTGTCAAATCCAGTGGTACATGGGCATCTGTAAAGTCAGTTCTTGCTATGTCGCTGTGTTGATTGGCGGTCAAGATTTCCGGGTTTATCACATCTATTTCGACAAAAACGTCTTTGAGTTTTTACAACAAAAAGCTGCGATCTTTTGGCAGCACGTTATCGATAAAACCGAACCAGAACCGGTTTCAGCCAAAGAAGTCGAACAGCTTTACGAAACCGATAACGGCAATTCAGTCGAAGCCGACAACGCAACCGCTGCGGCATTTGGCGATCTCATCACGATGCGTGCGCAAGAAAAAGCACTTAAAGCACAAATTGAAGAGCGCGTTGAGCAGATAAAGGTGTTCTTAGGTGAAAACACGACGATGAATATTAGCGGTAACAAAGCCGTTACTTGGAAAGCACAGACATCAAAACGACTGGATTCGAAGCTTTTAAAGCAGGATTACCCGGACATTGTAAAGAACTATCAGAAAGAAACGACAACACGAGTTTTCAGAATCAGTGAATGAGGAATTGAAAAATGGCAACGATGAACGATCTTAAGAAAGCAACCGCCGCCCCGGCTAAAAAGAGCAGCAGCATGAGCGTCATGGACATTTTTACGTCTCCCAAATTCAAGGCGCAAATGGCATTAGCTTTACCGAAGCATATGACGTCAGACCGTATGAGTCGGATTGTGATGACGGAATGCCGTAAAACACCTGCACTGATGAAATGCAATGTGCCGTCTCTCTTAGGCGCGGTAATGCAGGCTGCGCAATTGGGACTTGAACCGGGAACAGCACTTGGTCATTGCTATCTCCTGCCGTTCGGTGGCGGCAAAGCCAACGACGGGCTATCAAATTGTCAGCTGATTATCGGCTATCGCGGCATGATTGACTTGGCAAGACGCTCTGGTCAGCTCGTTTCGATTGGCGCTTATTTGGTGCATGAAGGCGATGATTTTCATTATCAGCTGGGTTTACATCCTGATATTCATCATGTTCCAGATCCTGATTGCGAAGATAGACCGGTCACGCATGTTTATGCAGTTGCGAACCTTAAAGACGGCGGCGTGCAGTTTGAAGTGATGAGCCGCAAAGCGATTGAAAAAACCAGAAGTTACAGCAAAGCAGCGACCAAAGGCCCGTGGGTTGATCACTGGGATGAGATGGCTAAAAAAGCGGTTGTTCGTCGACTGTTCAAATATCTTCCAATCTCGATTGAAACAGCGCGTGCGATTCAGGTTGATGAAAACACCGATCGCGGCATTGATATGAAGCTCATCAACGGAGAGATTGTTGATACGCACGAAGAAGAAACATCAGTCGATCAAGACACTGGTGAAATCACGATGACTTTTGCACAAGTTGCCGATCAGATTTCAAAGTCAGAAAACTCAGACATTTTAGATATCGCAATCGACAACATTGCGCTCGTACCAGAAGCACAGCGTGATGAGCTATACAAGCTCGCTCAAAAGCAGCAAGAAAAGTTTAACTGATGAGGTGCAATATGCAAGCAATCACTATACCTAAGATGGTTCTCGGCATTCCTTGGTTCTACAAAAGTAAACCAGAAAAAGAACAATCGCGCATCGTTAAAAAGAAGGTCATCGCAGAGCCTGTTTGCCCTGTTCCAACCGCAGTAGAAAAAGCAAAAGGCCCAAAAGGACTCAAGTTTACAGAAGAACAAGATGAATTTATTCGAAAGAATTTCAAAACGCTTCCATCGCGAGCCATCGGAAAACATCTCGGCATCTGTGCATACAGCGTCTGTAAACGCATTCATGAACTTGGACTTAGAAAAAAGAAACAACGTTATTGGTAGGAAGGATTAGGCGATGGCAGTTAGTAAAAAACGCAAAGGCGCCAAGAAATACCAGCCAAAGAGAATTGACTTAACAGGACTTCAAGCAATTACAGATAGAAAGCCGTTTGGCGAAATGGATACGGAACGTTATTGCATGGATTCTGGCTGGATATCGCTGACAAAAATGATGCAAGAACCAAACCGCCGTGACTTTATTCGAATGCTGCAGATCACGAACGAGGTCGTTTTTCTGCTGAATCTTGGCATCGGTGAGAACGATCCGGCAGTTGATCGCACGCTGAACGGCGTTCAAAAGGTCATTAAACGTCACGATGCGACGGGGAGTTGGGTTTTGGATGGCGTGCAAATCAATGATTTACGGCGAGTTTTGGCGATTTGGGAAGAACAATGCAAGAAATGTCCCGCAGGGCTTCTGACAAAAACAAGAAAGGTTTTAGACGTTTGGGAAAGAAGTGAAGGCAAAGCCAATCCGCAGAAGAAAACAGCAAGAATCATTAAAAAGAAGAACGGCGATTTTGAGTTACAGGCGGCATAAATAAGGAGAATAAATTGATTTTACACGATACAGAAATTAAACGTTTAGTTGCTGAACAGGGCATGATTGAAAACTTTATTGATCATCAAGTCAAAGAAGTTGACGGCAAGAAAGTCATCTCGTACGGGCTTTCATCCTACGGCTACGACGTTCGCTTAGCTGATACGATGAAGATCTTTAGAGGTCGCAGCGGAGAAACGTTTGATCCGAAAGCACCAAAGGATCAGCACTTCATGCTCGTTAAAGGTCGGGACGTCATCGAAATTCCGCCCCACTCTCACGCACTTGGCTACTCAATCGAAACATTCAAGATACCACGCAATGTGATGGGGCGCGTCGAAGGTAAATCAACATACGCACGCTCTGGAATTATCTGTAACGTGACACCTTTGGAGGCCGGTTGGGAAGGTCAAATCACGTTGGAATTTTTTAACACGCTCTGCGTACCCGTGAAGATGTATTTGAACGAAGGATGCTGCCAAGTGCTGTTCTTCGGCGGGATGCCGTGCGAGGTTTCTTATGCTGATCGTGCAGGTAAGTATCAAGGTCAATCGGGCATCACGTTGTCGAAAGTTTAAAGATGATTGCGTGGTTTATTCAGCATGAGATTTTATTCAGATTTGGTTTGTTTGTTGTGACTTGGGGTTGTGTGATTTGGTTAATTGCAAGGAGATGAGAATGAAAGAAGAAGAACAGAAAATTATTGCGCAAATGTGCTTTAAAAGAGGCTTTCTGACTGGTGTAAAAGAATGCGCAAACGTTGTGTTTCGGGACATTGGCGATCCTGATTTATTCAGAAAAGTGCTTTTAGATTTTGAAGCTCTCGAAATCAAGCTCGCTAAAGCAAATGTTGAAGTTGAGGTTGTTGATTTTAGAGAAGAGCAAGAAAAAGAAAAATCCGACAAAATCCCGCTTACCGCAGACAGAAAAATACCTAACGAAATGTCTGACAAAGCAGAACCAGAAAAAGAAATCGTCGTCAAATCAACAACGGGTGCTGAATGCCCGCACTGCTCTGTGATTGTGCCGACGCATTACAAATATTGCCCGCATTGCGGTTCTTTGATGCTGCGGAGACAGAAATGAAGATTGATGATACAACAATCGCAATCATCATTTTATGCGTACTGGCAACGCTCGGCGCAGGATATTTGGCTGATTTGATATTCCTAAGAATCAAGCTGTTAATTCGGGAATTGGTGCTTTTGTACACTGAAAACCGACTCTACAGAGCTTGGAAAAGAACGCTTGAAAAAAAGATTGATGAGGCGACGAGAGTAGAAAAGGAATAAAAATGATGACACGGGGCTTTACAAGATGCGCTTTTGTAGTTTATTCTGAAAAAACTACTTTGTTCAGCGGTCTCCGCCCCGTCAGTCATGCGGATTTTTTTGCGCCATCTTGGCGTAGTCATGCCTATGGGCAGGATGAGAGAGGGATATATCTAAATAACCTCCGCCGTCTGAACACGGTAGTTGAGTCCTGCCCGCCCTCACATCGACGGGCTACTACTAAATGTTCAGGAGGACCTATGTCCATTCAACAAAATGGCGCAGTATCGCCTATTGAATTCAATTTTCAATCTAACGCAATTCGCACAACAAAAATCAATGATGAAGTTTGGTTTTGCGCAAACGATGTTTGCAAGGTGTTAGGTTACGTTAATCCTAGAGATGTAATCTTAAAAAGCTGTAAATCAAAGGGTGTAGCAAAACGCGACACCCTTACGGCAGGCGGAAAACAAGAATTAACTTACATTAATGAACCAAATTTATATCGCTTAGCGATTCGTTCTAAAAAGCCTGAAGCTGAAAAGTTTGAAGAATGGGTAATGGAAGTGGTTCTACCGCAAATCAGAAAAACAGGCAGCTACAGCACGGAAGCAACCGTCAAGCATGAATTGATAACGAAACGTTTTCTTGTTCATTTTGGTATCG
>CAVKAR010000006.1:0-56019 GCA_963654425.1 Lachnospiraceae bacterium | reverse complement strand
CCTACTGGCTCATTGGCTTATAACCGGAGCCTGCGTGGCGCGATTATCGACCCTTCGCTTCATCTGCTTGAAATCACAGAAGTAGCCCCGATTAATTCAAAAGCCCACAAGACAATCGGAAATCCTCTCGTCGTGTCAAAAGAAAGAATCATGAGTCTGAAAAGCGATTCGAGCCGCGGAGGTTATCTATACGCAGACGGAATTAGGATGATAGACGAGAAAATAGACCATATCGAGATTCGCTACTCTACGAAAAAGCTTAATTCCTACATCAAAAAAGAAGATTACTTTTTGGATCGCTTGCACAAAACGATCGATTTATAAAAGGAGGCAATATGTTCAAAATAATTTCCAAAAAAGCCCTCAACCCAACAGTTACGCAAATGGAAATATATGCGCCGGACATTGCAAAAAAGGCAAAGCCTGGCGAATTTATCATTCTTCGTGTCGACGAAGACGGCGAGCGCATACCGCTCACCATTGCCGGAGAAAACATCAAAAAAGGCACTGTTAAAATAATCTTTCAAGTCGTTGGAGTCACCACTGAAGAGCTAAATCAGAAAAAAGAAGGCGAATATATCCAAGATTTCGTCGGGCCTTTGGGAAAGCCAAGCGAGTTAGAAGGATTAAGGAAAGTCTGCATTATCGGCGGAGGAGCGGGAAGCGCAATAGCAATGCCGATTGCCGAGAAGCTTCACGAGATGGGCGCGACAGTCCATTCAATCGTCGGTTTCAGAAACAAAGATCTCGTCATCCTCGAAAACGAATTCAAAGAATTCAGCGACATTCTCAAAATAATGACCGACGATGGTTCCTATGGAGAAAAAGGCTTAGTGACCAACGCCTTGGAAGATTTGATCAAAGCAGGGAATACGTACGATGAAGTCATCGCGATAGGCCCTATCGTCATGATGAAATTCGTTTCTTTGTTAACCAAGAAATACAACATAAAGACCGTCGTATCGATGAATCCGATAATGATTGATGGGACAGGGATGTGCGGCGGGTGTCGCTTATCGGTCGGCGGCGAAATGAAATTCGCCTGCGTCGATGGGCCGGATTTCGATGGGCACCTCGTCGATTTTGACGAGGCTAACAAACGCAACTGCATCTATCGAGAATGGGAGAGGCACAAATACGAAGAAACGTGCAATCTATTTAAGAAAACGGAGGATAAATAAATGGCCTTCAATCCTAGCAAAACAAAAAATGCGATGCCTAGCCAAAAAGCAAGCGTCCGCGCCCATAATTTCAAAGAGGTTGCCATCGGGTATAGTTACGAAATCGCTCTTGATGAGGCTAATAGATGCCTCAACTGCAAAATTCCTCATTGTGTATCCGGCTGCCCCGTCCATATCAACATTCCTGCCTTCATCGCAAAAATAAGGGAAAACGACTTGAAAGGAGCGAATGACGTGTTGCTGCAATCATCATCATTATCAAGCATTTGCGGCAGGGTTTGCCCTCAAGAATCCCAATGCGAGAAATACTGTATCCGCAGCGCCAACCCTAAAATGCCATGTGAACCAGTGGCTATCGGAAGGTTGGAACGCTTTGTGGCCGATTACGCCCGCGAAAACGATCTCGTCGAATTCTCAAAGCCGTCTTCCAACGGGCACAAAGTCGCCGTTGTCGGAAGCGGCCCTTCCGGTTTAACGTGCGCCCTCGATTTAGCGAAGCTTGGCTATGAAGTCACGATATTCGAGGCTCTTCATTTGGCGGGTGGTGTCTTATCCTACGGCATACCCGAATTCCGTTTGCCGAAATCCATTGTGCAAAAAGAAGTCGACAATTTGACCAAGATGGGCGTTGAAATTCGCACAAACGTCGTCATAGGCAAAACATTCTCCATTGACGAACTAATGAACGAAGATGGATATGAAGCAGTCTTCATTGGCTCAGGAGCCGGTTTGCCACGCTTTATGGGCATACCTGGCGAAAATCTCAAAGGCGTTTATAGCGCAAACGAATTTTTAACCCGCATCAACTTAATGAAGGCGTATCTAGCCGAAAGCAAGACGCCAATAATGCACGGCAAGGCTGTCGCTGTCATTGGCGGAGGCAATGTCGCGATGGATGCTTGCCGCTGCGCCATGAGGCTAGGGGCGGAGAAAGTCTATATCATCTATAGGCGCAGCCTCGAAGAGCTGCCAGCCCGCAAAGAGGAAGTCGAGCATGCAAAAGAAGAAGGCATCGATTTCCGTTTGCTCAATAATCCAGTCGAGATAATCGGTGACGATAATCTCAACGTAAAAGCAATTCGCTGCATCAAGATGGAACTTGGCGAAGCGGATAGCAGCGGCAGGCGCCGCCCAATCGCTATCCCAGGCAGCGAATTCAATCTCGATGTCGATGTCGTTATTGAAGCAATCGGCACTTCTCCCAATCCGCTTATCAAGAACACAACAGCCGGATTAGAAACTAACTCACATGGCTGTATCATCACAAAAGGCGAAAATGGCGAGACTTCAAAAGAAGGGGTTTACGCTGGAGGCGATGCCGTTACTGGCGCCGCTACCGTCATCTTGGCGATGGGAGCTGGCAAATCAGCCGCCGAAGCAATCGATAAATACATCAAAGCGAAGAAGTAACAAACCATCCAACAAAAAACCAGGTTCATCAAAGGCCTGGTTTTTTCGTTTGGAAATTAAGCAAGAAAGAGTTTTATATCATCTTCAACGAGTTTGCAGTCATTCTCGTTAAGGATTTCATGTCTCATCCCTTCGTAGATATGGAGCTCAACGCTCTTTACGCCGAGTTTCTTATACATATCCGCCAAAGCTTTTGGACCTTTCCCCCAAGCTCCGACAGGGTCATCGGCGCCAGCGACGATGAGAATCTTCTGATCTTTGTCGATGTTCTTGAGGTTTTTGCGTAAATATAACGTGCTCAAGCCGCGCAAAAATTCATGCCAGAAGCCGTTCGTGGCAGGATACCCGCAATACGGATCTGCCATGTAGCGGATAACGTTCTCTTCGCTTGCGGAAATCCATTCGAGCCCGGTTTTGACCTCGCCTACTTTCTTTAAATACGTCCCCCAAGCAAGTTTTTGTATCTTCTTCCCTTCTTTATTCCAATTCTTCTTATTGACCATTAGTTTTGCGGCGATGAATCCAGCCTTAACCGTCATCTTGGCATTTGGGCCGTTGCTGCCCATGATGATGACTTTGTCGACGATGCCCGGATGTCTCTCCAAAAACGATTGCGTCATGAATGAACCCATGGAATGACCCATCAAAGCGAGTGGTTTCCCTTCTTTTTTCAATCTCTTAGCCATAATGCCAAGAGCATCGACATTATCGAAAAAAGCACCTTCATGCCATCTTTCCTGCTCTTCGATTGAAGCTGCGTTCAATCCTTGGCCAAATGCGTCCATGATGTAAACGTTATAGCCTTCATCGTTAAGCATTTTCGCAAAAGGCTCATACCGAGTGGCGTGCTCACACATGCCTGTTTGGATCAAAATGTTTTTGGTGGTCCCTTCTTTCAAATATGAGGCGCCGAATATCTTTTTGTTGTTTGGCAAAACTACTTCAAATTTTTCCATATTATTTACCTGCCTTAACGGAATTATACCCATTAGAAGAGCTCTAGTCCACGCGCGTATTCGTCAAATTCGAAAGCAAAAATGCAAAAAGCCCGCAAAAGTTGAACGCTTTTTCCGTTTTTGCGCAAAATCGCCAAAAAGAAAAGCCGCATCAAGCGGCTAATCAGTGCGATTTATTGAATGCCGTTTGGGTTCTTCTTTTGGAAATTATAGGCATCGCGGCAAGCATCGACGATCGTAAGCGCGGCTTTCCAGTGAAGTTCTTTCTCCGCTTTGTCGCAAGAAGCGTAATTTTCCGTCACATCGCCAGCTCGGCGTGGCAATACCTCATAAGGGATTTTGACTCCGTTGGCCTCTTCGAAAGCATGAACAAGCTCAAGGACGCTAGTGCCTTTGCCCGTGCCGAGATTGAAGATAGATAAGCCTTTCGCTTCATTGAATTTCTTCAAGGCCGCCACATGTCCTTTCGCTAAATCAACGACATGGATATAGTCGCGCACACCGGTTCCGTCAGGCGTTGGGTAGTCATTCCCGAAAACCCTCAAATACGGCAATTTTCCAATCGCTACTTGCGTTATATAAGGCATTAAATTATTCGGGATGCCTGATGGGTCTTCACCAAGTAAGCCAGATGGGTGGCCACCAATCGGGTTGAAATAACGTAGCAGAACGGCATTGAAATTCGGATCGGATTTGCTCACATCAGTCAAGATTCGCTCAATCATGATTTTGGTCTCGCCATAAGGGTTAGTGGCTTCGCCGATGGGATCGGATTCAAGAAGCGGAACGTGCTTTGGGATTCCGTACACCGTGGCACTGCTCGAGAAAATGAAATTCGTCGTTCCGAATTCCTTCATTATCTTCAAAACGTTGAGGGCTGTGCCAAGGTTGTTTTGATAATATTCGATAGGTTTTTGAACCGATTCGCCAACCGCCTTATACCCAGCGAAATGAATCACGGCATCGATTTTGTTTTCGGCGAAAATGGCTTTTGTCGCTTCGTAATCCGCCACATCGACTTCATAAAATTTCGGGCGGATATGGCTAATGGCCTCAATGCGGTCTAGGACCGTTTTTTTGGAATTGTAGAGATTATCAGCGATAATCGGGGTGTATCCGCTTTCGATAAGCTCCACCACCGTCTCGCTGCCAATGAATCCAAGCCCGCCTGTCACCAATACGTTTTTGATCATTTCTTTTTCTCCTTTTTATGTGTTTCTTTTTTGTTTTTGCTTTTAGCTTTCTCTTGTTTTTCGAGCTGCTCTTTTTCTAGTTTACTCTGGATTTCGGCTTTTTTCTTTTCTTCTTCTTGCGTTTTCTTAGCCAAAACAGCTTGCCTTTGTTTCGCTTTGGCGATGCGCTCCGACTCAGCCATCGATATCTTCATCTCGCGTTTGACTTCGTGAGCCTGCTTGCTATTGACGGCCATCCAAACGTCTTCTCCGTGCATATCGTCGGCGATGGAGCGCAAAATGGCTTTGGAAATGACTTGATAAACCTCGGCTTGAACCGCCAAGCGGAAAGCCGTTAAGCCCAAAGCGTCGCGCAGGTTGCTTTCGGCTTTTTGACTATCGGAGCCAACTTCTTTATCGTATCTTTTTTCATACGATTCGATCTTAGAGAGGACGCTTTTGGCCTTATCTTGTATCACGTCATTGGTAAGAGAGGCGAAAAAGCGATAAAGGACACTCTTATCGCTAGAGACATGGGAATCCATTTCGATCAAAAGCGATAAATCCGTCATGGAGAGTACGTCTTTTAAACACGAGACCGCCAATAGATAACCGAGATGCTCATTGGTGTATTTCTTTTTCTCAGGCGCTTTCAGCATTCCAGCTTTCACGTAATTATTGACCATGAAAGAGGTTAATTTGTTTTTATCGCCAGTGCTTAAAGGAGCCAAAATGTCATTGATATACATAATGACTTGTTCCATATAAAGCGGAACCGAGGGGAGACTCTTATAATCAGGCAAAGAAAAGGAAGCGACGCCTTCTAGCCATTTCTTAAGTTCTTGGGCTTCTTTTTCCATAACTTACCCTTTCGAAAGCTCTTCCTTCAATAAGCGCGAAACTTCGGCTGGATTGACTTTGCCATGGCTGAGTTTCATGACTTGCCCAACCAAAAATCCGAGAGCCCTGTCTTTTCCGGCTTTGAAATCGACAATGGATTGCGGATTGGCTTCGAGAGCGGTATTGATGAAAGCCATGATGGCGCCTTCATCGCTCACTTGAGCTTCGATGTGGAGCGCTTCTTTCGCTTCTGATGGCTTCATTCCGGTCTCAAGCACTTTGAAAAGAATGTCGGCGCATTGCTTATGCGACAATCCACCGCTTTCTTGCATCGTGACAATCTCAGCAAGGGTGAGCGGGGATAGAGGCAACGATTCGATACCGATGTTCTTCTTATTGAGATAGGAATTGATTTCGACGATAAGGAAATTCGCGAAGTTCTTTGGGCTTTTGACCTTCGTTGCCCCTTCTTCAAAATATGCGGCGCTCTTCGGATCGGATAAAATTATGGCCACATCATCCTTTGATAAACCCATTTTGAGATAGCGCTCTTTCTTTGAGTCGTATAGCTCTGGACAAGTGGAGATCGCATCTATAACGAATTCGTCGGTTAACTTGATAGGCGTGATGTTCGGCTCTGGAAAATATTTATAATCGACAGCGGATGTTTTGACACGCATCAAAATAGTCTTGCCAGTCGCTTCATCAAAACGCCTGGTCTCTTGCTGAACTTTCTCTCCGCGTAAAAGAATGTGGCTTTGTCGTTCAATTTCATAATCAATCGCCAAGGCGACGTTTTTGAGGGAGTTGATGTTTTTGACTTCGACCTTGGTGCCTAGCTCCTCACTTCCTATTGGACGAATTGACACATTGGTGTCGCAGCGTAAGGAGCCTTCTTCCATCTTCCCATCGCTGGTGCCGCTATAAATGACGATGTTGCGTATGCCCTCAACGTATTTTTGGGCTTCATAGCCGTTTTTGATGTCGGGAAGGGAGACTATTTCCACTAGCGGAGTCCCAGCGCGGTTATAGTCAAGAAGCGTGTAATCAAGGAAGTGCTCTTGCTTGCAAGTATCCTCTTCCATGTGGATTCTTTCAATTCCGATGCGCTTTTTGCTTCCATCTGGCTCTTCAATCTCAAGATAGCCATTTGATCCAATCGGGCGGCGCTGCTGCGTTATCTGGAATCCCTTTGGAAGATCGCTATAAAAATAGTTTTTGCGGTCGAAATGAAGGGTGTGATCGATATTCATATGAAGGGCATTGGCGACTCTTATGGCGTTTCTCACCGCTTCTTTGTTGACCACTGGCATTGTGCCAGGGAAGGCCATATCGAAAGGTGTGACTTCGCTATTCGGCTCACGGGAGAAGGCGTTAGGAGAGGAAGAAAACATCTTCGACTTCGTCTTCATCTGAACGTGAATCTCTAGACCGATGACAGCCTCGAAATTCATAAATTGCCCTCCTTTCTATTGATTACGCTAACATTCGCTAAACCTGTAATTTCCTCAAAAGCGTGAGAAAGCTGGAACAATTTCTTCTCTTCGAATGCCCTACCCATGAAGTTGGCTCCGATTGGAAGGGAGTCGATAAAGCAAAGCGGCAAGGTTATGGATGGCAAACCCGCGAAATTCCCCAGGCAAAGATGATTGTCGGCAATAAGATACTCATCCGAAAGCTTGTCGCTGCCTTCTATAAACTTAGGGGCCACATTAGGGGCGGCAGGAGCATAAATAAAATCGTAATCGCTTAGAATCTCGTTAACCCTGGCGACGATTTTCGCGCGATTGCGCTGAGCCCTTAGGAATAGCTCTTCTTGGTTTTCGCTCATAAGCGCATATGAGCCGATAACAAAGCGGCGTTTGATGAGTTCGCTGAAGCCTTCTGTTCTGGCTTTAAACATAACCTCTTGATAGGTATTTCCGTCTTTATATGGGCCAAACTTAATACCGTCCAAATTGGCATCGTTGCTCGTGGCTTCGGCGCAAGAAATCACAAAGTATGTCGCATAAAGGCTCTCAAGCATATCTTTGCCGAAACTCACTTCCTCTACAATCACGCCTTTTTCCCGCAATTTATCGATTGATTCGTTCCAATATCCAAGCAGTTCCTTGTTAGACAAAGAATCAATGATTTCCTTGATAACGGCGATTCTTAAGCCTTTTACTGGCTTTGTTAAATCTTCGGTATAATCATCAACCGGTTTTTCGCTGGAAGAGGAATCGGCCAAATCACGGCCCGCTAAAACGTTGAGCAAGGCGGCGCTTGCGTAGACATCACGCGTGAAATAGCCGACGTGATCTAAAGACGGGGCGAACGGGAATAAGCCGAAACGAGAGATTCTTCCCCAAGTCGGTTTCATGCCGACTAACCCGGCGTAAGAGGCTGGCTTGCGTACGGAATCGCCGGTATCGCTTCCCAAAGAGAAAGGGACGATAGAGGCGGCAACGGAGGCAGCGCTTCCGCAGCTGCTTCCGCCGATCAATCTCTCGTGAGAGGGATCGTAAGGGTTATAAGTAGTGCCTAAATGCCCTGTCGTGCCAGTTCCGCCCATCGCAAGCTCATCAAGGGTTGCTTTTGCGATCATCACGGTTTTGGCTTCTTTCAGTTTTTTGATGACTGTTGCGTCAAAAAGAGGGACGTATCCATTCAATATGTTGCTTGAAGCGGTCGTTACGATTCCTTTGGTGCTGAAATTGTCTTTTGCGACATACGGAATGCCCCAAAGGGGGTTATCTTTTTCTGGTTCAACAAGAGAGGAGGCGAATTCAATGGCTTCTTTATCGCAGATGAGCTCGAAAGCATTATCCTGATTCTCGTGGCAGCGCTTCAAGGCCTCTTTCGTGAGATCTAACGGCGTTGTCTCTTTCTTTACCAAAGCCTCGTGCAGCTCAGCGAGAGGCAAATCCAAATAGTTCATTACTGCACCACCTTTGGCAATTTGATTTGCCCATCTTTCACATTGCCGGCATTTTCAAGCGCCTCTTCTTGCGTAAGCGGCGCGCTCGGCTCATCTTCCCTAAGATAATAGGTCGAGCAATCAAAAGGGAAAGTCATAGGCTCATATTCATCTAAGCCTTCTATTTTCCCTATTTTCTCCATTTGCTTCTGAAGGGTCATGAATTCGCCGAAAAGGGTTTCATACTCTTCATCGCTCAAGGTAAAAAGGAGGCGGTTAGCCGCATCCTTGAGCACATCCATCGTAATCGTTTTCATAAAAGCTCTTTTCTTTCTAGAAAAGAATACCACATCCTCTAGTTCTTTAGATAATGAAACGCGATACTTTGTTCACTAAGCAAAGCGATTATTCTTCGTTGTCGCTTTTAAGCAAAATCGCCTTGAGTTCCTCTTTGCTGAATTCTTTCGGAACTGGATAAAGGGGATTTGCCTCCTTCGCTGCGTGAGCTGACAAAGAGTCAAGATCTGCGCTATTTTTAATCAAATGGTCGAATTTTGCAGGGATATTCATTTTTGCGTTCATTTCCTTAATCCAAGCAATAACGGCTTCAGCTTTCTCTTTTTTCGGGCTCAGCGGATCAAGCAAACGCAAATCGTCATTGACCTCAGAGAGTCTATCATAAACGCTTTCTCCATACTCACTAAGCACGATAGGCAGTAAGACGGCGTTCGCAAAGCCGTGCGGCAAATTGTAATAGCCACCCAAGGCGTGAGCCAGAGCGTGAACGTAACCAACATAGGCCCTTGTGAAACTGACGCCCGCTAGATATGCGGCCTTCTGCATATTCGCGCGAGCTTCCTGGTTTTGCGGATTCGAATAAAAAGAGTAAAGATTGTCGCTTATGAGCTTAATCGCTTGAAGAGCATATTCTTTGCTTTGCTTGGTGGAAGCTTTGCCAATATACGATTCAAGAGCGTGAGTAAGAGCATCCATGCCGGTTGAAGCAATGATTTTTTGCGGCAAACCGCTCAACAAAGAATCGTCCAAAACGGCGACATCCGGGATAAGGACAGGGTCATTAATGGAAAATTTGTCTTTTGTTTTCTCGTTCACGATAACGGCGCACACCGTTGCTTCGCTCCCCGTCCCTGCCGTCGTCGGAACCGCGATAAAGAAAGGGATTTTCCTTCTGACGGAAAGAACATGCTTGAACTTGCTCAGATCTTTTTTGGGGTGCACCGCCTTTACGCCGACCGCTTTTGCGCAGTCAAGCGGCGAACCGCCACCAAAAGCGATAATCGAATCGCACCCATCTTTTTCATAAACGGAAAAAGCTTTTTCCACCACTTCGAAAGTTGGGTTTGCGCACACAGAAGAAAAAATAGAATATTCAAAGCCAGCCTCTTTCAAAGCATCAAGAAGTCCATGGTGAAGGCCAGAAGAGGCGATATGGGGACCAGTCACGATCAAAGGATGCTTCTTTTTCTTTTTTCTAAGCTCAGCAGGTATCTTTTTGACGGATCCTTCGCCTTCAAGGAGAATTGGCTCCCGGAAATTCAAAAAGGAAGCAGCCACAAACATAACTTTTTGGTATAAACGGCAATATGCCCTTGCAACGATATTCATATTTTCTTCCTTTCCACGGGAGATAGGTTGCTCTACGCGCAACCAATTGAAACATAGTATCACGAAGCGATACCGAAAGTTCTCTAAATATTATCGAACACCTATAGGCGCCTTTGACGAGTTGATGCTTCTCTAATTGGCATCCTATGCATCCCTATAACTTCAACGCGCCTTCCCCAAAAGCGGTTTCCTGACGAAAAAGAACTCGTCAGCGCCCTCATTCATCAATTCAGATGCGATTTTCATGAAAGTCTCCCAAACTCTGTATTTTCTCATTCAAGGAAAAAAAGGATGCTCAGTTGTCTAATTTGCCCAAGGAAGAGAAACTTAGCTGGATCAATCTTTCAGGCATCCGATAGGGATGACAAACACGCCATTGTCAAGACGACAGCCAAACTCAGTGGCTTTGATTACGATTTTGAGGTCCTGTTTTCTAATTTGAGCGGTATCGCCAGCCGCTTGGTTGCGCTCCTCGATGAGCCTTTCGATTTCTACAAGATGTTTTGCTTCTCGTTCAACGCAATTACCCCTATTTTGAACTCGATAATGGCATACCGTCCATCCTCTAGATGCAGCACTCCATCCGCCTCCAAGCCATAACGATCCTGGTAATAGAATATCGACCTATTTTGGCCTAATGAGTATGCTTTCAAATCGCGGATGCACAGCGATTCATACAAAAAAACACCCTTTCCGCCTTCGGCACGGCCGCTTTGCAAGGGCGTCGATTCATCACCGTTTTGGTGTACTGGTAGTAAAAATTAGCAATACAAATTCAGTGTTTCGTGATGTACTGTTGCAACGTTTTCTATTTTAGCGTTCCCTGAAATTCGCATTTTTGCCTAAAAACGCTAGTTCTTCAAAGAAATATCAGAGTCTATCCGGGTGGCGTCAGGGTCTCTAATCGAAAATAAAAAGCCTCCGAGGCAAGGAATCGGTGGCAATTTGGGAATTTGGCGCGCCCGAGGTGATTCGAACACCTGACCGATAGTTTCGAAGACTATTGCTCTATCCAGGCTGAGCTACGGGCGCAGCTATTTTCATCCGCCTATTTTGTTGAGATGGCTAAGCGCCTCCTCCTCATCTATTACCTTTACGCCAAGCGCGTTTGCTTTTTCAAGTTTGCTGCCTGCGCCAGGCCCGGCGATGACTAGGTCGGTATTCTTGGAGACGCTTGATGCGCAGCTTGCCCCAATTCCTTCAAGAATCTCCGTCATTTGCTGACGGCTATATTTTACGAGCGTTCCCGTCAAAACGATTGTTTTTCCATAAAAATAACTATTCACGTCGACTGTGTCGGTGCCAAGATAAGCAAAATTGAGGTTGTCGTTCCTTAGTCGCTCGATCAAAGCGAGATTCGCCTCATTGCCGAAATAATCGATAACGGATTTGGCGGCAACCGGCCCCACGTCTTTAATGGAGAGCAACTCTTCCTCTTTCGCATCTTTCAGAGCGTCGAGCGTTTTGAATTTTCTGGCAAGGATCTTAGCCATCTTCTCTCCTACTTCCTTGATGCCTAAGCCAAAAAGAAGCCGTTCGAGCGATTGCTTTTTCGAATCTTGGATGGCTTTCAAAAGCGCATTGATGGATTTGTCGCTCCAGCCATCGAGTTCCTTTATTTCTGTGGCGTGATCTTCAAGACGGTAAATGTCCGGAATGTCCTTCAAAAATCCCTCACCGAAAAATTCCTCGACGATTTTATCCCCCATGCCATCTATATCCATGGCGTTCCTGGAGGCAAAATGGATCATGCCTTCGATTTTTCGGGATCCGCAATCGCGATTAAGGCAGTAATGAAGGCCTTTAACTTTGCTGAGGCGATGCCCGCAGACCGGGCAATATTCAGGCATTATCCACGGGCGTTCAGAACCATCCCGCCTATTTACGATTGGACCAGTTACCTCAGGTATGACATCGGCCGCTTTATGAAGCCCGATGATGTCGCCGATAAGTAAACCTTTCTCTTTGACGAAATCCTCGTTGTTCAAAGTAGCTCTTTGGACAAGGCTCCCGGCAACGCGAACGGGCTCTAAAACGGCGTTAGGGGTGACTCTTCCCGTGCGTCCTATCGTAATAATGATATCGAGCAGTTTCGTCGTGACCTCCATCGGCGGGAATTTGTAGGCTATCGACCATTTCGGCTCTTTGGCCGTATAACCCAAGATATCGTAATCATCGATATTGTCGACCTTGATTACCAAACCATCGATATCATAAGGGATATTCGGGCGCTTTTCCGCGTATTCGCGCATATAGGCAATGACTTCTTCAATGCCGTGCAATTTCCTTCGCTCATGGTTTGTCCTAAAACCGAGCTTATCAAGATAATCAAGGGAATCGCTGTGGATATGAAAACCAAGTTCACGCGCATTCACCAAAAAATACCAGTAAGCGTCAAGGCCTCTAGAAGAGGCGATGCTGCTATCGAGTTGTCGAACAGAGCCGGCAGCCGCATTTCGCGCGTTGGCGAATAACGGCTCACCGTTTTTTTCTCTTTCCTCATTAAGCCTCGTAAGAGAAGAAAGAGGCATATAAACTTCCCCGCGGACCTCAAAAGGTCTTTTTTCCTCAACACGGAGCGGAATAGAATGAATCGTTATGACGTTTTTGGTGACATCTTCTCCCGTCACCCCGTCTCCGCGGGTAACGCAATACTGCAGCTCCCCATTTTCGTAAACAAGGGACATTCCTAGGCCATCGATTTTCACCTCGCCCATATAATCGACCACATCTTTATGGAGAGTCTGCCTTATTTTTCGGTCCCAATCGCGCATCTCTTCTTCGTTATAGACGTTGCCTAAAGAAAGCATCAGGCGTTTATGGGGTATCTTTTTGAATCCTTCTTGAACGGCTCCGCCAACACGCTCAGTCGGCGAATTTTTCTTTTTAAGGCCAGGGAATTCCTGTTCGAGCAGTTTGAGTTCCCCCATCAAGCGGTCGAATTCGGCGTCAGAGACAGTCGAAGCGTTAAGAATGTAATATTCGTAGGTATATCGATCTAAAAGAGCGGTCAGCTCCTCGATTCTGGCTTTCGCTTCCTCAATATTCATGCCACGCCTCCTTTTTTGTTGATCCTCGACAATAAATGATGGGTGCTTTTAAGCGTTTTTTTGCCACATTCATCAAAATATATGACGATAATGGAATCGCCTACAAGGTCAGTGACTGTCCCATCCCCGAATTTTTCATGATGCGCTCGATCGCCAACGCACCAATCGGTGATGCCGTTGGTGGCTTCAGTAGCGAGAGCCGATTGCTCTTTTTTCGGTTTATCCTCGAAAGGCGATATGGCGTCTCCGTCATTGAAGAAGGACGGTTTGAATGAAGATTGGCTGGATTTTTTATGGTAAGAGCCATAGGAATAGGAGGAGCCTCTTCCGTAATAGCCACTGCTTCCAACCGCATACGAGGAATCAGACGGAACGGTAAGCCCAGCCTCCTTGAAATAAGGAGATGGAACAGCGTGAGAGTCGGTGATGTAACTATATGAATTGTTGGTTGAGAGAAATAAACGCTTTTTGGCGCGAGTGAAGGCGACATAAGCTAACCGCCTTTCCTCTTCCGCCCCATCTCTATTCGTCTCCTCCAAAGCGCGGGCGCTTGGGAAGGTGCCGTCGTTCATTCCGATGATGAAAACGTAATCAAATTCCAAGCCTTTCGCGACGTGAATCGTCATAAGCGAGACATAATTGCCGTTATCCATATCGTCTTGGCTCGTCAAAAGCGTAACGTTTTGAAGATATTGCTCAAAAGAAGAGTCGGGGTTTTTGTCGATAAAATGGTCGATATCGTCAAACAAGGAATTGACGTTGGCGATTCTGTCTTCATCAGGATCCTCGCTTTCCGCTAGATAATCCAAATACCCAATATCTTTGGTGAATTTTTTGAGAATGCTTGCGAAGGTCTCTCCGGAATTATCATTCATCTCATTTTTTGTTTCTTCCATTTTCTTCACGAGCTCGCTCAAGGAATTGACGGCTTTTTTCGGAAGACCGTTATCGGGGAATGAATCGATTTTGCTTATATATTGATATTCGGAAAGGAAAGCGGCGTTGGCCTCGCTTCTCAAACGGTCTAGCGTCGTTTCGCCGATTCCGCGGCGCGGCACATTGATGATGCGCTCAAATGAAACGTTGTCCATGGGATTGGTGAGCAAAGAGAAATACGCCAATAAGTCCTTGACTTCCATGCGCTCATAAAAGCGAAGGCCGCCGAAAATGCGGTACGGAATGCCACGGTCTTTCAGCTCAGCTTCGAAAGGCCTAGTCAGATAGCTTGCGCGATAAAGAATCGCGATATTCTTGTATGTTGGCTCGCCCAAAGCATTGCGTTCGCGGGTAGCGATATGTTTGATTTCGCCAGCCACCCATTCGGCTTCTTTTTCGGATGTCGCGGTGCGTTTTATCGAAATGGCCTCGCCTCCAGGGGCTTTCGTGAAGAGGTCTTTCGGAATTCTCTTTTTGTTATTCGAAATGAGCTTATTCGCTGCATCAAGGATAATTTTCGTGCTGCGGTAATTCTCGTCCAAAACAATCGTTACCGAATCTTCGAAACGCTTGTCGAAATCCACGATAATGCCTTGGTTGGCCCCGCGCCAAGTATAAATGGTCTGGTCTGGATCGCCGACCACGAACAAGCATGTGTCTGGGCGCAATAAGCATTCCATAAGCCTCATTTGGGCGTCGTCTGTATCTTGGAACTCGTCAACGAGGAGATAATCGTAACGGCTCGCCCAGTGGGCTCTAATCTCAGGGTTTTCTTCGAGAATCTTCAACGTCCTAATGATGAGATCATCGAAATCGAGAGCGATGTTCTGCGTTTTCCTCTTCTCGTATTCGCTGAAAAATTTGTAGCCGATTTTCTCATCTTCGTAGATTACGTTCCTCAAATTTATATCCTCGGGATAAAGACCGGCATTCTTCTTTTTTCTAATATAAGCAAGCGCCTTTTTTACGATATCGTCGCTCTTTTTATATCCTAAATCAGGTGCGATCGATTTCACTAAACGGGCTTGGTCGTCCTCGCTATAGATGGTGAATCCGGCAGGGAAAGTCGCATCAACCTCCTCAATATCGACGACCTCTTCCCCGGTAGCCTCGCTGAAATATACATTCCTTACTTCTCTTTTGTACTTGATCGCGCGGTGCTCGGCTCTCAAGAAGCGCGCGCAAAAAGAGTGGAAAGTCGATATGTTCAGCTCAGGCTCAGAGCCAGCGGTTATTTCGCTCACAAGCTTAGAGGCGCGCTCGCTCATTTCCTTGGCGGCTTTATTTGTGAAAGTGAAAGCCAAAATACGGGAGGGATCGACTCTGAGTTCGCTGATAAGATAAGCGATTCGATAAGTCAAAACGCGGGTTTTTCCGCTTCCGGCGCCAGCGATGACGCGGATGAATTGGGCGGTGCTCGAGACCGCTTCGTACTGTTTGTCGTTCAATAAGGAGGCGTAGTTCATAATCAAGTTTCCAAATTATACCCTTTTGCCTTTTTCTCTAATAGAGAAAGAGATGAGATTCGTTTTTTATCCTTCTTAAATCTGATGAATGGCTCTTTTATCGCGAAAACGCGACAAATTGCGAGCAAAGATGGCGGAAAGCGATCCAAAAAAGGATAATTGGGGCATGAATTTGCTGAAAGAGAGAAAAGGGCCAAGCCAAAACATCGCCTTCGCCTCGATTCTCGTCGCTACGATTTCATCTTTTTCGCTGCTTGCGGAATTTTTCCCGCTTTCGGCCATTTTCATCGTTTTGTTCATCCCGCCTTTGAGCGCCCTGGCGGTTGAATATTGCGAGAGAAAATACGCTTGGCTTTTCCTTTGCAGCGCCTTGCTTCTTTCTTTCGCCGTCACCGCAAACAACTGCATCGAAACCATTTTTTACATTTTTCCAGGCATCATATCCGGCTTTTTCTATGGATATATGCGGAGAAGCTCGCTGCCTCTCTTTTTGAATGTTTTCCTAAGCGCTCTCTTATCGATGGGTCTCAATTATCTTGCTCTCCCCTTGATTGAGGCGCTTTTTGGGATAAACATGATCGATTTTGCTTTGTCTCTGTTGAATCTCCAAGAGGTCGCAAGCATCGATTGCATCGTGCCTCTTTTCATCTATGCTCTTTCTCTATCTGAGATAGCGATCTCCCATCTTTTGATTGAGCTTCTTAACTCTCGCGTTGGTTATCGAAAAGAAAAAGAGACGGTGGTGCCCGCTTTTTATCCTCTTTTGTCTCTTCTTTTCGGAGGAATGTCGATTGGGTTTGCTTATGTCTATCCTCCTCTGGGTTATTTGTTTCTTTCTTTTGGCCTTTATTTCGCTTTATGCGCTGATTTCTCTTTCTTTAATAAGGCTAAGACCGTTCATTTTGTCTTTTTCTTCCTCTTCTTGATTGCCGCGATCTTTCTTTTTGCCTTTTTCTATAAGGCAATGCCCTCAGGCAGCGGGCTCTTGCTCCTCTCTCTATTATTTATAGGTAATGATTTCGCCACGCTTCCAATCGGTTTACAATTACTTTTCGTAAGGAAGAAAGATGAAAAAAGAGGGTAAGAGCACAAGCTTCTTCAAAAACTTCGGGATGGGGCTCGTCTACACGATCGTTTTTCCGCTTATCGTCATCGCTTCTCTCATTTATGGCGTGTTCACCGTCTTGAAGCTTATAGTGGAGATCGCCCCGCGCTTGATCCATTTCTTCAAAGGCGAAGAATTTTTCCCGACCCTCCGCGAAGACAAGGAAGTCGCTTTGGTCATGAAAACACAACATGAGCGTATGCTTAATGGAGCTCCTCCGTCTGATCCAGCTGCAGTGAGCCAGCCAGCGCCAACGGCCGTTTATGTGCAAAACAATTATTACACTCAGTCTGCTGCTCCGACCGCTGCCCAGCCTTCTTCTTTGCCCCCGGCTACGAATCAGCCTTTTCCGCAATATATTGATGGAAATGGCGCCTATATTCAAAATCAAATCCCCACGCAAAACCAAGCAAATCCGTCATTGATTTCGCAAAACCCCGTTCAAATTCCAAATAATACCAATCAGCAAGTAGCCCCTGCGCTCGTTTCGATACCAACATACAAACCGCAGCCTGATTCTAAAAGCGTTGCGATAGACCCATTAGGAGATAACGATGATAACGCTGCTTGATGTCATTAATAATGAAAGCGATCGCCGTTTGGTCATCGCGGCCTTCATCATTCTCGTTATTCTTTTCGTTTTGATCGGGTTAATCGGAATGCTCATCAGACGCATCATGCAGTGGCAAGGCGAAAGGCTTGACGAATTGGTATCCCACGCCGTCCATTTCCGGATTCTCGAAAGCGAAAAGCACTTCCGCAGATACGCCAAGGAAAAATCAAGGCGCCTATTTTATAAACAATCGCTGCCCGCCGTTTCCATTCTTATGGTCTCTCTGCTTTTCTACTTGATTTACGCGGGCGTCACAGGCGAATGGGCCCACGATTATTGGGGAGATTACGGCACTATATTCTTCTTATGGGATTTCAACGATGAGGACAGTTATGTCATTTTTTGGGGCCTGCGCCTTTTGGCGAAATGGCCGCCTTTGATCAACGAACCCCATTTTGTGGCGGAAAATTACGCGAGTTATATCTTGTGCACCCTCTGGATTGCCGGAATCACGTATTTCTTCGTGACAAGCCAAGCTTATTTGTCACGCGCTTTCATGATTTCCCATCGCGCCAAAACGGTCTATAACCAGTCGCTTGACGGCTACAATTTCTATGATTCGATTTACCCAGCCGACGGGACAGCAAACCCCTACACCGGAGTCGATTTGAAAACCGGCAAGCCCATTCAACCGCAAAATAACAACAAGCAGTAAGCTTATTTAAGGAACAATTCGACGATTTCCCAAAGCAAAAGAACGACCATCAAGGAGTCGATGACAACAAGAGCATAGAAAATACGGCGCCGGCTGAGCGCCTTTTTCTCTTGTTCGCTTGCTTCGAAGATATCCCTGTCATCCATATCAATATTTTATTCCGCTCGAATTTCTTGGATAAGGCTCAGTGTCGCGGATGTTGCTCATGCCAGTGATATACATAAGGAGTCTATCAAAGCCAATTCCGAAACCACTGTGGACGCAGGTTCCGTATTTGCGAAGATTCAAATACCATTCAAGGCCTTTGACGTTTCCTTGTTTCTCCATTTTGGCCTTCAAGATGTCATAACGCTCTTCGCGCTGGCTCCCCCCGACAATCTCTCCTTCGCCAGGGACGAGCAAATCGCATGCGGCGACCGTCTTCCCGTCATCGTTTTCGCGCATATAGAAGGCTTTGATCTCTTTCGGATAATTTATGAGGAAGGTCGGCCCTTTGACCACTTCTTCGGTCAAATAACGCTCATGCTCGCTTTGGAGATCCATCCCCCATTCGATATCGTTGTTCTCGAATTTATGCCCGCTCTTGACGGCGTCTTGAAGGATTTTGATGCCCTCGGTGTACTCCATTCTCGTAAATGGTTTATTCAAAACGAGATTCAATTTATCAAGCAGCCCTGGCGCAATCCATTTATCGAAGAACTGCATCTCGTCTTGGCAGTGAGACAAAACGTAATTGATGCAGAATTTGATGCAATCTTCAATGCAATCCATGTCGTCTTCCAAATCGGCGAAGGCAAGTTCCGGCTCAATCATCCAGAATTCGCTTGCGTGGCGTGTGGTATTGCTCTTCTCGGCGCGGAAAGTCGGCCCAAAGGTATACACGTCTTTAAAGGCCAAGGCGAAAGCTTCCACATGTAATTGCCCTGATACGGTGAGAGAGGCACGCTTGCCAAAGAAAGCCGTGTCGCTCAATTTGCCGTTCTCGGTTGTGGTGACAGTGAAAACCTGCCCTGCCCCTTCAGCGTCATTGGCGGTTATTTCCGGCGTATGGACGTAAATGAAATTGCGGCTTTGGAAATAGGTATGGACGGCCATCGCAAGGACGCTTCTGACCCTGAAAACGGCATCGAAGGTATTGGTGCGGGGGCGCAAATAAGCCTCATCGCGCAAAAATTCGAAGGAATGGCGCTTCTTCTGAAGCGGATAATCGGCTGCCACATCCCCTAGCAAAATCACTTTTTCAGCATGAATTTCGAAAGGCTGCTTGCTCTCAGGGGTCACGACTATTTTTCCTTTTACTTCAATACTCGAGCCGGTGTTGTAATGAGAGATTTGGCTGAAATCGGAAAGCGAATCGTCATAAACGACCTGAATGGATTTGAAGGCCGTGCCATCATGAAGCTCAATGAATCCGATTTTCCCGCTGTTGCGGTTGGTTCTGACCCATCCAGCCATCGCTATTTCTTCGCTTGGAAGGGGTTCGCCTGCTTGATATAAGTCGTAAAGCGAGCGTACGCTTATCGTTTTATCCATCATAAATACCTATCTCTCTTTCTTGCCTAATATAGCATAACTATATTTTCTTTAACCTTATTTATTCGTCGAATTCCCTGAAATGGTCAATTTTCCAATTTGGGTCGACCCCAAGAGTAAGGGGGGCGAATAATCTTTCCTCATAAAGGTGCTCAGCGACTTTCGCGATCATCGCCGCGTTATCCGTCGTGCACCACAGAGGCGGAATGATAAGATCGATTCCCGTATCCATGAGCCGCTTGCTCATCTCTTCTCGGAGATAGCTATTCGCGCTGACTCCGCCAGCAAGCACCACTTGCTTCACCCCGTAATCAAAAGCGGCTTTGGTGGCTTTTTCCACAATCATTCCAATTGCGACGTCCTGAAAACTCTTGCACATATCATCAAGACGTATCTCTTCGCCTTTCATCTTGAGCTGGTTCACGAGATTTATGACGCTTGTTTTTAAACCGCTGTAGGAAAAATCGTATGTCCCTTTATGAGCAAGCGGCTCTGGCAAAGAGTAAGTATGCTTGCCGTTTTTGGCGTGCTGGTCAATCGGCAAGCCGCCTGGATAAGGGAGCCCAAGAACACGGGCGACTTTGTCGTAGCATTCTCCAACGGCATCGTCCTTTGTCTCACCGATGATCGAGAAATCCAAATGGTCTTTCATGATCACCAGCTCGGTGTTGCCGCCGCTTACGACCACGCAAAGAAGCGGGAAGATGAGTTTTCCGACATATTCATTCGCGTATATATGGCCCGCCAAATGATGGACGGGAATGAGAGGCTTATCGTAGAGAAGGGCTAAGGCCTTCGCCGCTTGCAAGCCGACGTGCAAGCAACCGATAAGGCCAGGGCCTCTAGTCACGGCGAAAGCATCGATATCCTCAAAAGAGCAGTTCGCTTGCTCCAAAGCCTCTTTCAAGCAGACATCGATATTCTCGCAGTGGAGCCTCGAGGCGATCTCCGGCATAACTCCTCCGTATTTCCGATGAACGGCGATTTGCGTGCTCACCACATTGGAAAGCAGTTTTCCGTTATCGGTTATCGCTACGCTAGTCTCATCACAGCTTGATTCGATTGCCAATATCTTTGCCATATCACAAACTCCTTACCATATAGATGGCGTCTTCCCCATCTTCGTAATAATGCGGCTTTTTCGTTATCACGATCCAATCGTTCTTCTTGTAAAGATTGATCGCAGCCTCGTTTGATTCGCGAACTTCCAGGGTAATATAATCAACTCGCTCTTTTTGCTTTTTGCAAACATCTACCATCTTCGCCAGCAAAGCGTTGGCGATGCCTTTCCTTCGATATACCTCGTTTACGCAGATTCGGTTTATGGTCGCACTATCGAAGGTAATCATGAAATCGAGATAGCCGACAACTTCCTCATCTAGCGTAGCGACATAGATTATGGCACATGGGTTATCTTTCATCTCATAACGGATCTGCTCTTCTGGCCAAGGGGAAGAAAAGCAGGCGTCTTCAAGATTGGCCACGGCCTGAACATCGCTCTCTTTTATTTTGCGGACGCCAATTTTACTCATAATCAATAATTGTCTTTTAGATAAACCGGTTTAGCGGAAAGAACGTCTTTTTGCAGGTTCTTTTCCGTGTTGCTTTCGTTTAAATTTGATAAAACATCCGGTTTTTGCGTTGATAATCCCAAGTATTCAACTTCTCCGCAGACTTTATACGAAGGGTGTTCTTTGATGTAAGCTAGCAAATCGTCATTAGACCAGATAGTGTCTTCAACGATTGCCTTATCGCCATCATATACGCCAACATAAGACCGCTTGCTCCGTGCGTTGGAAACGCAAATGGATGGTACGCCTCTCTCTTGCAGAACTTCTAAGCTCGACGGCAAATAGAGCGGGATATCAAGAGCAAAAGAAATGACTTTCGCAACCGTTAAAGCGATACGGACTCCGGTATAAGATCCAGGGCCTTTGGAAGCCACAACATAAGATATGTCTTTGCGTTTGATGTTGTGTTTCTTCAATAGGGCGTCAAGGGAAGAGACAAGCAATTCGCTTTGCCTTTGCCAGGCTTCTTCATCTATAAAATCGATGATGCGCTTATCAATGGAAATGCCAAGTGTAAGGCGGGTATTGCTAGAATCAATCAAAAGGCCGATCATTTGAATGCCTCCTCTGCTTTTTTGACTATCTTGTCGAAATGGGCGGAATTGCTTTCGATGGTGATGCTTCTCTCGTTTAAATCAACGTGCAATAAGGTCACCTTCAAACACTCATCCGGCAAAAGAGGGGCGATATATTGCGGCCATTCGATAAAGCAGACCCCATTGCCTTCGATGTATTCATCTAGCCCAAGCTCGATGTTTTGGCCTTCAAGCCGATAAGCATCGATGTGATATAAAGGAAGGTCTCCTTTAAAATAGCATTTCATGATATTGAAGGTCGGGGAAATAACCTCATCTTCAATGTGAAGGGCCTTGGCGACACCTCCAACGAGAGTTGTCTTCCCAGCTCCAAGATCGCCTTCAAGCAAAACGACGTCTCCGGCTTTGAAAAAAGGCGCAAGAAAAGCGCCAAAGCACCTGGTTTCTTCTTTGTTCTTGCTAATGAAAGTATATTTCATGAATAATGCCCTCCATCATTATAGGCTTTCCGCTTAAAAGCGATTATCGTCATTTCGTGACGATAAAAGGCTGATTTTCCTCATCGAACTTGAGAAAAAGGCGTTTTACGTCATCGTCATTGAAGGGGAAGCGCCGCTCCTTCATGCTTTCTTCGACCTCTTTCATTGAAAGGCGAATGGTCTTCGTGAGCTCCGGGGAATAGCCATAGGTCAAAACATGCCTCTCGAATTCCTGTTCGTCGAGTTCTTTTATCACCCTATCCGGGAACATTTTCACATCGAGGTCGTAATCGATGTATTTAAGATATCCTTTATCGAGGAGAGTCGGGGTAGCGATATTGACGTAATAGCAAAGCCCGTCTCTTTTTTGCATGCAAATGACGTTCATCCACTTTTTCTTGAACAAAAAGAAAATCGCGTGCTCTTTCGTCATCCATCGCCTTCCATCCGATTCGGTCACTAGTGAACAGTGAGAGCATAAAGCCCAATAATCGTCGGTTTCTTCCACCAAATAGGCGGCCGACCACTGTCGATGCAAAAGACCATCATGCTTATAGGCCTGTACTTTTATCCACTTGGGAAAATTGTTCGTCATCAATGAAGTATCCATATAAAAGAAGCAGCCTCTGGCGAGGACCTGACTTAATTATAGGTTAACTAAGAAAATCAAACACCCCTTTTCTTAAGAAAAGCCCCCTATGGAAGGGGGCGGGAAGGCGATCTTATTCTGCTTTGTAACCGTTCAGCGAATCAATCACGGAAAGAACTTTTCCGATATCGCCGCGGAAATGGGCAGTCGGCGCTGGATCAAAAGGCTTATCAAGCGGGAGCACCATCAAATTGTCTTCATAACCCATTAAGAAATAGGTATTGCCCGGACGAATGGAAACGGCCAAGTCGACAAGCGTCTTATCGGTCTTGATCGTCTTGAGAGTATCCAAAGCTTTTTTCGTTAAGCCTTTTCTGTTTCCTTTTTTCCCGTAAACGACATAGTCTTCGTGGTCTTCGAGCACGCTTAACCCAGCGGTATTCGTAGGAGGCAAGGCGCGCTTATTGCCTTTGAGATAAACGATGAAGCCCTCTCCGTCATATTTATTGGGGGCAACGACCATTTTGCCGACAAACACTGTCCGAAGGGTATTCTTTTGTCCGCGCGTTTGGGCGGCGCAATCGACGACTTTGATGGTGCTGTCATGATAGGAAAAGGAGATTAGATCGCGCGAGCCGACCTTGACGACGTCCGAATAGAGATTGCAGGCGCTCAGCTCTTCCGGGCTGATTTTATCGCTCACTCCGCCAGTTAGATCGGAAATACCGTACCCACCAAAAGCATAAGCGTTCGTGTATGAATAATATTTTCCAAAATAATCGCTCATCAAAGCATCGACCTTCTTGCGCGATATGAAGCTATAAACACCGAGAGCGATGATAGCGGCGAGCAACACACCCAGCGTTATGTAAAAGGACCAAGTCTGCTCTTTCAATCCAGGGACAACGTTTGGTATGACGTAGCCTAGCACAATCAAAACAAGCGCGGCCGCGGTAACGATCCATTTTATCGTGTTCTGCTTTTTGTATTCTTTGTGGAAGGAGGAGCGTGCGTTTTCGATGGCAAGCAGATTGTCGTCATCAGGGATATCGCAAGGAGTCTGCTCGGTCTCGGGCAATTCCTCTTCTTCGGTTTTGTAAAGATTTACTTCGGGCTCCGGCTCTTTTTCTTCGACTGGCGCCTCTGCTTCTTCTGGCTTAGGCTCCTCTTTTACCTCGTCGGCGAAATCGCTTTCCGGCTCATTGCTTTCAATCGGGGAGTCGTTTGCCTTGGGTTCTTCTTTTGTCATTGCTTCCTCAGTCGGAACGGCGGCTGCTTTGTTCTTTGTTTCTTCTTCCATATTGGGTCTCCAAATAATCAGGCTAATTTCTTCGCCCTAGATTATAAAGTAAGAAAAAGACAAAATCTCTTGAATAATCTTCGTCGATCCTTCGTTTTGCTCTTTACGCACTCTCTTTGACGGGAAACAAGGAATTCAAGCGGCAAAGCGGCCCATATAAAGCCATCAAAACGCCGATGGCCAAGGCGCCAGATACTGGGATATAGATGGCGTTATATAAGCAGGCCGCCTCAAACGAATAGCCGTAAACAATCATTGAGCTCGCGCTGCTGCCGACAAAACGGAGAAGAGTCGAAAGAAGACCGCCCAAAAGAAGGAAAGCCTCGCCTTTGAGGGAATAGCCGGTTTGGCCAGGCACGAAAATCAAATGCCTGAAAAATCCCATGATGGCCACTCCGCCAAAAGCAATCAAGTAATCGAAGGGATAAGTGGCAAAGCCATATCCATCCGTGAGGCAAGTGAGCATTCCATATATAAGTCCGCCGCAGATGAGCCCGTGGCTAGGCCCATGACGGAGAGCGATAAGGAAAAGCGGAAGCATTTGCAGATTAGCGCTTCCCCCGGTAGCCCCAAGAGGGATTTTTATGAAATTAAGGCCAAAAGCCAAAGCGATCAAAACGCCGTCTTCCGCCATCTCGCGCACATTAAACTGTTGCTCTGAATAATCGGAAATCAACGCAAAAGCGGCTCCAATGACAAGAAAAATGATTCCAAGCGCCGTTCCATAGCCAAGTGAAGAATCGTGATAGTTCTCAATTGCGGAGGCGTTTGAGCTGAAGAATTCGCGAGTTAAAAAGAGCAAGCATAAACTCACGATGTAAGATAAGGATGATGCTGTCGCGAAACCCTTGCGAAGTAAAGAAACAGCCGCAAAAACCATTCCCAGCAATATCAAGCCGATGGTCACCCACATCGTCCAATTAAACGGGTATCCATTAGAGAAATAATCCCATAGATGGACATCGTAAAAGGTCTTTATTTTGCTTCCGTCTTCAAGATAAACGCGCGTTTCATACGTCAAGACGGTCCCACACAAGGAAACGATGGCGAGAAGTCCGGCCGATAAGGCTAATAACCATGACCATTTTTGGCAAAATGCCTTTAGAGAAAACTTTGCCTTTTCTTCCTTTTCCATAAAAAACCTCCAGTTGCGATTGCACCTGGAGGAAAAAAGCAAAGTTTTTTACCTCCGCCAGCATTATCTGGATCAGGTGCGCCGTCGAGCTAGCGTATAGCTCCTCTCAGCCCACTCTGGTGAGCTCCGGATAGGCAAAGGCTAATACTATTCGATAAGCCAGTCAATAGAATCAACGCCCATTCCCTCAAGATAATTATTGCATTTCGAGAATAGACGCATCCCAAACCAGCCGCCCCTATTTGCGCTTAATGGCGAAGGATGCACGGCTTCTAAAACGAGATGGTTCTGCCGATGGATCATTGTCTTGTATTTTTTGGCGAACCCGCCCCAAAGCATAAAGACCATCGGCTGCTCGAGCTTATCCAAATAAGCCATCACATCTGCAACAAAATCATCATATTCTTTGCGCTTGTGGCTCAGCGGTTCATTCGCTCTCACCGTTAAATAAGCATTTAAAAGAAGAACGCCTTGTTTAGCCCACGGAGTCAAATCCCCGTTTGCGTAATTCATTTTGATGCCGATGTCTTTCTCTATCTCTTTGTATATGTTCACTAGGGACGGCGGGAGATCCAACCCACGCGGAACGCTGAAAGATAATCCCATCGCTTGGCCAGGATTGTGATACGGGTCTTGGCCGATTATGACGACTTTCAAATCGCTTGGCTTCGTGAGCTTAAACGCTTGGAAAACCATATCGCGAGGCGGATAAACGGCATTTCGCGCATATTCCTCATCCAAGAAAGCGCGAAGCGATTTTGCGTATTCTTTGTTAGAGATGTCATTGAATAGGCTTTGCCAATCTTTAAGCACTGAATTACCTCTTCACTTATTCGTAAATCCAATCCATCCAGGGGAAGTTTTTCCATTTACCAGTGTGCAAACGCCCCATCTCTTCTACTAGCAAAAGCACCTTGCCAGTCGTGTTCGGGGATGGAATGAAATCATAATACTCGGAATCGACATAAAAGGAAAAATAGGTAACATCGACTGGCATCCCAAGCGTTGGCAAATCATACCAACTCAAATGAAAATTCCAAGGGGAGCCATGCTTGAAACCGGAGAAAGAAAGACCGGTGTGGTCAATCGTGATTTCGCCTTCTCCGCAAATCTCGGATGTTTTTTGGTTTTTGATGTAATGCTCTTTGCTAAGCTCTCCGACCTTTACTTTCGTCGCAAAACTGTAAGTCGGGTCGTTTTTGATTGTTTGATAGACGGCTTTCCTCTCTTCGTCAACCCAGCGAGAAGGAGAAGAAGGGATCACGCAATCTGATGAATACGGCTCAAAATCGTAATAATCATTCATTTTGGCGCCATTGCCACAATGTTTACAGACAATATGATCACCATCGCTTTCCATCTCGAATTCGCTTCCGCATCTTGGGCAGCGATAGAGAAGATCGCTCAAATGATGGCAGATTCGTCCTTTGGAGTCGTATTTTATGCGCTCTTCTTTATTCCATTCATAATCGTCTTGCCAAAGCGCCTCGTTCATCTTGCTTTGGATTTCATCGGCAGACATTTTCTTTAGCTCATCCGGCGTGAACAAAAGAGAAATCGTGGAATCGACCAAGCCTTTTCTTTCATCCAGGCAAACTTTGGTATTGGTCAAGAAAGCACCTTTGTTTTTGATAATATAGACAGGTATTCCGTATTTCTTGATGAATCTTCCAGTTCCTTCCACCACCGGTTGGTTATGCCCGGATATCGAGCTCATCCCTTCAGGCGAGAAACAGACGACTCCGTTTTGCTTGATGATGCTATCCATGGCCCTCATCGAGGGCAGATCCAAAGTGAAATTTTTCTTCGGGATGGCATGAAGCAAACGCAAAATAAAAGCGAGATGGCTCCTAAAGAATTCGTTATAGCCGACGACAAAATTTAACGGACGAGGGTAACAGCATCTCGTGATCCAAACATAGTCGATGCGCGACTGATGGTTATAAATAAGGAAACACGGCCCTTTGCAGTCCCTGATATCAGCTTCTTTATGCACAACAGAATTGTATTTTTTGGCAAGAAAGGGTCGAACGATGAGATTCATCAGCGTGAACCAGACGAACTTATTCGGTTTCTTGTATTTTTTGCGGTTCAATCTCTGCTGAAGTGTCAATTTGCTCATATGAAAATCCATAATTTCAAATAATCTTCAACCTTTTGCCTCTAATTGTCTATTTTTTATGGTCGTGATCGATTCCGACATATCGGTAATGAAACATCAACAAAAGCGGTTTCGGTGTTAACTGAACCGAGACTGCTCTATAATGAGCGCTGCTTACGTTGTAAGCATGTTGTGAAATATAGATTTAAGGAGAATTATCAACATGTCCATGATTGAAAAAGTTCATGCTCGTCAAATCATCGATTCGCGTGGCAACCCAACCATCGAAGTCGAGATTACGACGGACGAAGGCGCTTTTGGCCGCGCTGCCGTTCCTAGCGGCGCTTCCACCGGCGAACGCGAGGCCCTTGAGCTACGCGACGGCGATAAGAAATACTATGGCGGAAAGAGCGTCCTCAAGGCTGTCAAAAACGTCAACGAAGTGATCGCTCCGGCCATTGAAGGCAAATTCGATGTTCTCGACCAAGTCGGTATCGACGAGGCTATGATCAAGCTCGATGGCACCGCCACGAAGAGCAACCTCGGCGCGAACGCTATGCTCGGCGTTTCCTTGGCCGTTGCTCACGCCGCCGCTGATTTGCTCGGCATCCCGCTATGGCGCTACATCGGCGGACCGAACGCCAAACAGCTCCCTGTCCCAATGATGAACGTCATCAATGGCGGCAAACACGCTGATAGCTCTGTTGATTTCCAGGAATATATGATCATGCCAGTCGGCGCGAAAACTTTCTCAGAAGCCATTCAAATGGGCGCCGAGACCTTTGCTGCCCTCCGCAAAATCCTCAAAGACAGGAAAGACATCACCGCGGTTGGCGATGAAGGCGGATTCGCTCCTAACGGCATGAAGAGCAATGAAGAGCCTCTCGAAGTGCTTGTTGAAGCCATCAAAGCCGCTGGTTACAAGCCAGGGCCAGAAGGCATCATGCTCGGAATGGACCTCGCTTCCAGCGAATTCTATAACCCGGAGACCAAAACATACGATCTCAAGAGATCCGGACAAGGCTCTAAAACGACCGATGAGATGATTGATATCATCGCTAGCTTCGTTGAGAAATATCCTCTCATCACCATCGAAGACGCTTTAAGCGAAAACGATTGGGCCGGCTGGAAGAAACTCACTGACAGACTTGGCAAGAAAGTCCAGCTTGTCGGCGATGACCTCTTCGTAACCAACAAAATCTATGTCGAGAAAGGCATCAAGGAAGGCTGCGCCAACAGCGTTCTCATCAAAGTCAACCAAATCGGTACTTTGACCGAAACTCTCGATACATGCCAAATGGCTATGCGCGCCGGTTACACCTGCGTTGTTAGCCACCGCTCTGGTGAAACAGAGGATACCACGATCGCTGATCTCGTCGTCGCTCTCAACGCTGGCCAAATCAAGACCGGTTCCATGAGCCGTACCGACCGTATCGCCAAATACAATCAGCTTCTCCGCATCGAAGAAGAACTTGGCGACAAAGCCGAATACCCTGGCATCAAAGCCTTCTATAACCTTATTAAATAAGGATAAGGAAACGCAAAATGCTAGCCGCCTCGAAAAGGCGGCTTTTTTCATTTAAAAGAGGCGAAGGTTGTTGTCTAAATACCCATTCAAGAGAATAATTGTCATAACGCTTTTGCGTTTATGAAAAGACGACCTCAATCATCTTTGCCTAAACGCATAATCCGCTTAAAAGAGGAGCTATATCTCTATGGATGAGAAGAAAGTCGTCATTATCGGCGCAGGCCCAGCTGGGCTTACGGCAGCTTATGAATTGCTGAAGAAATCAAATGTAAAACCGATAGTGCTGGAAGAAGAGAATTTCGTTGGCGGAATCTCGCGAACCTTCGAATATCACGGCAATCGCATGGACGTCGGCGGCCACCGCTTCTTTTCGAAAAACGATGAAGTCAATGCCATTTGGGAAGAGCTCATGCCGATTCAAGGCGCTCCTAGCTATGACGATAAGATTCTGGGAACGAATAAACCTTTTAAAGAAAACGGCCCCGATCCGGAGAAAGAGGATAACGTCATGCTGCTCCGTAACCGGGTGAGCCGCATTTACTTTTTGAAAAAATTCTTCGATTACCCGATTTCCCTAAAACCGCAAACGTTCATAAACATGGGTTTTGCTAGAACGATGAAATCGGGGTTTGGTTATCTAGGCTCTTGCATCCATAAGCGAGAGGAAAAATCGCTTGAGGATTTCTACATCAATCGTTTTGGCAAGCCGTTGTACCAATTGTTCTTTGAGGATTACACAACAAAACTATGGGGCGTGCACCCTTCAAAATTAAGCGCCGATTGGGGGGCGCAACGAGTCAAAGGCTTATCTTTGGGGAAAACTCTTTTGAACGCCATCGCAAAGCCATTCAAAAAAGACAACAAAAAAGTAGAGACATCGTTAATCAATCAATTCGAATATCCTAAATACGGACCTGGCCAGCTATATGCAAAAATGGCCCACGAAATCGAAAAAATGGGCGGAAAAATCATCTATGGCGAAAAGGTCAGCCGCATTGAGATGAAAGACGGGGCAATTTGCCGTCTGACGACGGAAAGCGGGAACAAATACGAATGCGATGCTTGCTTTTCTTCGATGCCGATCAAAGACTTATTTGTCTCATTTGGCGAGGATAGCATAGACAAAGATACCTATTCTATCGCCACCAGTTTGCCTTATCGCGACTTTATCACGGTCGGACTTCTCTTGGACAAACTCAAAATAAAAAATAAAACCAAAATAAAAACGCTAAACGATATCGTTCCTGATAACTGGATTTATGTTCAGGAAAGATCGGTTAAAATGGGGAGAATCCAGATTTTCAACAACTGGTCGCCGTATATGGTCTCCGATCCAGACCACAAAGTGTGGATAGGGCTAGAGTATTTTTGTTCTGAAGGCGATGAAATGTGGAGCGCCAGCGATAAGGATTTCATCGATTTTGCGATAAAAGAGCTGATTTCCATGGGGATAATAGAGAGCGAAAAGAACGTTTTGGATTCATGCAGGCTGAAAGTAAAGAAAGCCTATCCCGCCTATTTTGGAAGTTATGAGCACTTTGACAAAGTTCGGGCATGTTTGGATAAAATACCCAACCTCTATTGCATCGGCAGAAATGGCCAACACCGTTATAACAACATGGATCATTCCATGCTCACCTCCCTTGTCGCCGTAAACGATTTTTTAAGCGGAAAAGATGACCATCGCAACTTATGGCAAGTAAACGCCGAAAAGGAATATCACGAGGAAAAATAAGCGATGACCGCTAAAGAAAATGGGTTATTGCCTAAGATTGGCCGCTATTTCATCAGAAAAGACGAAACAGGAAGGCGGTTTTTGAGCCCTATATGCCAAATAATCCTCGTCCTATCTTTCTTTGTCATTGCTTTTTTCTCTTACATTCTCATAAAACCAAATGTCGATTTATTGCCGTATAAATTGCTTCCGAAGCTAATCTGCATGTCTCTTTTCTTAGCGGCCGGAATCGGTTTTTTCTTTTATCATCGCGGCAAAAAAACAGTCGATGATTATCTATTGTTCTTTTTGATCGCCTCTTTCTTCATCCACCTCATGTATATGCTATACACAGATGGCAGTTGGAGACAGCACGATGTTTGGACTGGCGATAACGAAAACGGGCACGAAGGGTATGCGTATGCTTTTTATGAATACGAAAGTTTGCCCAATCATCACAATACGCCCGACACCGTTTACCAGTTTTATCATCCGCCGATCAACGCTTTTATCCAAGGCAACTTCATGAGGGTTTTCCAGGCTCTTTGCTGGAATTCATCGCTCACTGAGGATAAGGCGATGCTTTATAAATCGTGCCAAATCCTGTCGGTCGTCTATACGAGCATGGCCGCTTTATTCATCGTTAAGACGCTAAAACTGACAAACTTGTCAGACAAGCACAAGATATTAGCCTGCGCATTTGGCGCTTTTTATCCGGATTTAATCGTCGAATCGGCTGAATTAAATAACGACAACTTGTCTTTTGTGCTTCAGCTTATAGCCCTTTATTTCTTCTTTAGGTGGTATCTGGAAGGACATAAGATGCGCGATATCGTTTTTTGCGGGCTCTTTATCGGGCTTGCGATGGGAACGAAGATGTCTGCCGCCTCAATTTGCTTAGGCATGGCTATCGGCTTCATCGTTGAGTTCATCCGCTCCATTGCCAAAAAAGAAGGATCATTAAAAATATCCAAAATCATCATGCAGTATTGCGTGTTTCTTCTGATATGCGCGCCGATTGGTTTATGGTATCAAGTTTATCTTCATTTGGCCCTAGGCTTTCCGTATAACTTCGTGTTTAACAAGCTCAATCCCGGGTTGTTCAACGGGGCAAGAAGCTGGGTGCTTATAAATAAGCCAGACGACATCAAAGCTTATGATGCCGTCAATTCAGGCATTTTATATGAAAATTCCTTCGTGAATTTCATCGTTCGATATATTTTTCCTTTCTATATACCTGATTTTTTCGCCTCAATAGGCTTTGTGACATCATGGGAATACTACAGTATCCAAACCTTCGCGATGAAAACGTCCATTTTCGGAGAATATTCATTCCCTCCTTATTGCGCACACGGAATGGCTTTTGTCACATACTTCATTTTGCTAATGCTTTATTTATTCACGTGGGCTTATCTCATTTACGTGCTATTCACTCACAAGAAAAACAAGATGGGAAAAGACGGGAGAATGATGTTGGTTCTCGGCGGCGGGCTCATGTTCATGCTAGGCTATTTATGCTACAAGATGCCGTTTGGCTGCTCTATGGATTATCGTTACATAATGCCTATGACCTTGGTTGCCGCTTATTTGTTCGGCAAATGCAGCGAGTTTATGGACGCAAATAAAACGTCTGCAACCAAAGGGTGTTCAATCACCTTCAAGGCTTTAGGAGCCTTATTCCTCTTAAGCGCTTTGGTTTTTTATTGCACGATATATTAAAGCGATATCCGAGTAAAGATCCCCCATTTGCAAAGATTTACTGATTCATTCGTCTTTAGTGATTGCTTTGACACTGCTGCCATTTTCCACACAAAATCCAAAAAACATGCGCCAAGGAAAGTGCTTCATTGTTTAGAATTTGCAAAGGTCCTCCAAAGTCACCACGTTTTGATAAGTCGAGGCGTATTCGTTATAGACGAGACCAAAGGTAGTGATTAAGGTGCTATAAACGGAGAAGCGTTTCGGAAGGAGAGAGTACGCGCTCTCCTTGCGTCGGTTTGTTTTTTTGAAGTCGTCGATTCCAGCGGAATAATCCGCGCCATAGAACTTGATTTCGCAGAGATTCACAACATTGTCGCCTCGCTTCATAAGCAGGTCAACCTGCCCTTTTCCTTCTTCGTCCTGATAATACCAAGGCATGACTTCGACCGACACGGAGCGGACGCCAAGTTTCTCCTTGATTTGGCTAACGTGGTTGAAGCAAAGATTTTCATAAGCAAAACCGCTCCAGGCGAGGGTCTCGCTTTTGCCATAATGGGAATTCCAATAGTTCTCATCACCACCTTTTTTCTCGACAAAGGAAAGATAAAAGAGGCAAAAGGGGTCGATAAGTTTGTAATAGGTTGTCTTTCTTTCTAAACCGAAAGGGGTATAGGTGGTAACGAAGTCAGAGGCCAACAATGCATTCAAGACTTTTGATAGGTTTCCGTTATCTGGCAAGCCAAGCTTTTTGATGATGTCTTCTCTGCCATAACCTAGTTTTCTCTTGAAAAGAAGCTCGACGATCTTTTTAGCTAAAGCGTGATTTGCAAAGGTCACGCTGAAAAGGCGCTCATATTCACAGTGGAGCGGCGTTCCTTTTTTGAAAAATATGTCATTAATGTTCTGAGCAATGCTTTTTCCGGACTCGAAATAATTTAGATAAAATGGAATCCCGCCCACCGCCATATAGGCCTGCGCGGCTTCGTAGTCCGTAACCGGTATGTGCTTTTGAAGCAGGAATTCCTTGGTCTGTTTAAGACTGAAGGGGCTCAGTTTGATTTCGTGGGTTACTCTTCCATATAAGCCGCCATGTGCGTTGATTAGTTTGCTTTCCATCCAGGAAGCAGCGCTGCCGCAAACCACAAGAAGAAGATTTTTCCTACGACAGGCAAACGTGTTCCAAAATCCCTCAAAGGCCGAAAGAAAATGTGATGATGGGGTATCAAGCCAAGGGAGCTCGTCCAAGAATATGACTTGCTTTGATCCATTCTCTTTCTCAATGATCATTTTCTCCAAATAAAAGAAAGCGTCAAACCAAGTCGAAGGCGCTTTTTTCTCATTGCAGCCATAAAGCAAAAGAGACTTGTAGAATGCGTTGAGCTGGGTAAGAAATGCTTCTTTAACGCTCGTCTTCTCCTCCAAGAACAACCCTGCGTGCATGAATAGATAGTCGCCATGAAAAGTCTCGTCGACCAAAAAAGTTTTCCCGACTCTCCTCCTGCCGTAAATCGCGACTAGATCGGCTTGATCATGGCAATATAACTCTTGAAGTTTTTTTGTTTCATTTTCGCGTCCGATCATAAATGCTTTTGGCGGAAATTTGATTTTTTTCGATTTTCCGCCATTCCTTTCGTACACATTTTACGCGCTAATCGATATTTTCTCTATATCGTTTTGGCGGAAATTTGCTTTTTTTCGATTTTCCGCCAAAACAGTCAACAATGGAAAGAGACCAAATTTAGAAAACCAGTATTTAGACGGCTTCAAAAAACAGTCCTTTTCTTATTGCTTTTTTCTAAACCAGCTCAACAGTGAAAATCTCACCTCTGACGGTAGCTTTTTTCGCGATTATTAGCCTTTTTATGCGCCTTTGATGATTGCTTTTACGCTGCTGGCGTTCTTTACGCAAAAATCAAAAGACGTGTAGGCTGGCGAGGTAAATCTCACTTCATCTTTTCCTTCAACGAAGGAGAAGCGATACATCTTATTTAAATCTTCCCTAATAACGAATCTGGCTTCGCCTCGTCTAGCTATTTTATCGTTTGTCTCATCATAGATTTTGGCTGAAGGGACGACTTTTTTCATTCGTTTTATCGCCTCCACAGTCTCATCCTCGCTTTCATAAAATGATGAGATGCCCAATATTTCCCCTTTGAACGTCTCAATCAAAAAACGATAACCCTCAGCCGATGATCCTATTACGAATTTTCCCATGCAAGGCGCCCCCTTTTTTCTCGCTAACAACGATATATCAAAATGGCCAAAATGCCTAGTTGATGTTTTAAATCCTGCACTTTTAATTGCGCGTTGTTGCAAAAACAGCAATTTAAAAAATCAAAGTCTAGGCTTTATCGAATGTTTTCTTATTGCGCTTAATTGCGCTATATTGCGCTCTTATTGCGCATGTGGTATTTTTTGTTCTAGAAGGAACCCGTCTTATGCAAGATTTAATATCTATATCCTACATTGTTCGCGGAATAATCAACGAAAAAACAGAAAACGCCTACATCGAGTTCAAAGAAAACAATTCAGACCCGGATGAGATAGGTGAATATATCTCAGCCTTATCTAACATGGCTCTTCTTTGCGATTCGCCGTTCGGATACCTTATTTGGGGCATAAATGATAAAAGCCGTGAATTGGTTGGGACGAAGTTATCATTCAAAGCATGGAAAAAAGGCGGTCAAGAAATCCTAGCGTATTGGAAAAACTTTTTGACTCCGACTTTGGCGATTGAAGACTACGAATTGGAGATAGACCAAAAACACGTATTGGTTTTGCGAATACCTGCCGCCGCTCATTTTGCTTCCACATTCAAAAAGCAGGCCTATTGCCGAATTGAATCGTCAAAGAAGAATATCAAAGAATACCCGCTGCTAGAAAAAAGACTTTGGCAGAAGCTCGAAAATACTAGCGCGGAAAGAAAGATCGTCGCCTCTTCCTTGAGCGAAACCGACTTGCTAGACTCTTTAGATTTTCATTCGTATTATGAATCCTTGGGAATTCCGCTTCCGCATCAAAAGGAAGAATGGATTCATTCTTTTTCGCGAGAAAAATTCATTTTCGAACAAGAAAAAGGCTCTTTCTCCCTCACGTCTTTAGGGGCATTGCTTTTTGGCAAAACAATCATTTCCTTTTCCGGTTTAGAGAATAAAGCGATTCGCATCGTTAGGTATAACGGCGATGATAGGCTGGAGACACAAGGCAGATACGAGTTGAACGAAGGCTACGCCATGTCTTTCGAAAAAGCATATTCGGAGATTTTGGCTTTGATCCAATTGCCGGATATATTCATTAACGGCGTAAGAAAAAACAATTATGCGCTTCCCCCTATCGCCATTAGAGAAGCGCTTGCAAATTGTTTGATTCATCAGGATCTTTTATCAACTGGCGGCCCTCTAGTGGAAGTTTTTTCGAATAGAATCGAATTTTCAAACCCTGGTAGTCTTGACGCCCCAATCGATCGTCTTATCGATTCCTCGCCAAGCCCTCGTAATGAGAAAATGGCTTCATTTTTAAGACGCATAAATATAGGCGATACCGCAGGAAGCGGCTTCGATAAAATCGTCGCATCTCTCGAAAAAGCTCATCTGCCACCAGCGAAAATAGAACAGACGCCGACCGGCGTTCGTTTAACTCTCTACTTTGAAAAGAGTTTCTCTTTGTATACGCAAAAAGAGAAACTGGATGCAATATACGACCATGTCGTTTTGGCATATTTGTCGGCTAGGATTGCCAACAATTCATCTATACGCGAACGTTTTGCTTTGGATGAAACGGCGAAATTTCAAATTAGCAGATTGCTTGCTTCATCTATTGAAGAAGGCCGGATCAAAAAAGCGCAAGGATCAAACAAAAAGGACGCATCATACATCCCTTATTGGGCTTAATTTAATTGCGCGTTGTTGCAAAAACAGCGATTTGAAAAATCAAAATCTAGGTTTTATCGAATATTTTCTTATTGCGCTTAATTGCGCTCTATTGCGCTCTTATTGCGCTTTGCTCTTTTTATTGGTTTTTATTTTGTTTGTTTTAACCACCAAAGCGGCATAGTCGTCAAGAAGTTCCTTGAATACGTCTGAGGGTATGGGCGGATTTCTTCTGGACTCATAATCATATAAAGGCAAATGCTAGAAACGAGTTCTTGAAAACAACCTCGTCAGAATATTTCTTGCTTAATTCAACGAGTTTGTCCAAAAGAGGCGCGTTCGCTGATTAAAACAAAAGCCTTCCCCATCTTTAAAAACACGCAAAAGCAAACATAGCCAATAAAAGAAAAATCACCGCAAAAACAGCTCTAAAATTTGGATAAATGGAATTATGGGGTCAAAAATCCTCAAGATAAATCTCGAAGGTAACCAATGGTATCGATCTTGAAAAATCAAGTTTCTTCACTTTGCCAACAAGCGATTTGCCAGCATCCAGCAAACGAGAGAATATTGCCTCATCGCTCTCTGGGACGTAACCAATGAGGCCTGATTCGGAATGAACCTCGACTTCACTCGGGTTGTATTTGCTTTGATGATACTTGAAAAGAAGCCTATCCCCTTCTTTTAAATCGAGCAGAGGCTTTTTGTCGACGAGTTTGTATGTGCCGGACAAATTCCCGTCGAACAAGAGAATTTCGCGCTTCAATGGTTTGAGCAAAGCATCGATATCGCCTTTACTTTCTTTCACGGCAACGCCTAGTTCCTTAACGGTGAGCTCGTTCTTTTTCATGCTTTGGCGGCCTTTCTTTGGAGCAACAATCCGAGGCGCTCGGTTAACTCTAAGGAAAGGGTGGAGAATTCATCGCGCTCTTTCTTAATCTCATTATGGCGCTCTTTCTCTTTTTCCGGGCTCTCCAATATTTGAAGGTATGTATATGGGATGCTTGTCAAAATGTGATTGATGTCGTTTTTGATCTCCTCAGCCTTATCTTCCATATTATCTATCTCGAAATCATCGGATGAGAAATAAAGCATCGCCAAGGCATAAAGCTCTTTCAGCTCCTTGAGATCGTTTCCTTTATAAGCCGATAATCCTTTTTGGTAAATCTCGGCACACAAAGGATCATCTTGCCACTCTGGATGCATATCGGGGTGAGTCAACTTCATCAGTTGGCGGAAGGTTTTCTTTATTTCGTCCATATCGCCAAGGGGTACTTTCGGGGCATCGATCAAGCTTTTCGCGAATTCGGTTTTGCTGAGGGCATCGTTATAGATGGACCGCTCCGTAAACGAGGAATCAATAGCTTCTTTTTCCATCTCTTCCTCATCAACTGGCAAGCCGGCGTTTATCTTTCTTTGGCAATAGGTGATCTTCTTCCTGAGAAGTGCAGCCTCGAGTTTGAGGCGTAAAAGCTCGGCGAGTTCATCCCCAAACCTCAGGTAGTAGCGTTCTTCGATCTCTAAACACTCCTTTTGGAGTTCCGCTTTGTGCAGCAAAAGCGTCTCGAATTCGCTTTTATTCATTTCCGCACCTCAAAAGCGAGTAATCGCCGTAATATTCAAGCATGTATACTGGCCTTCCCTTGATGGATGCTTTCCGGAAGAAATCCTCGATGGACGGATATGGCTCCTGGTTGAATTTGACCCGTATTTTTCCCTCATCCATGAATGAGGAGATTGAATAATTGCTTCCTCCGTAGATAAGGGCGAATTCGCTCGGTTTCTTCAAAAGCACGAGCAAATCGAAGAAATTAGGCATACGGTGGTCAATCATGCCGAGTTTGTCCATAAGCGCTTCGATTCTCCTCGCAACGATGAAGTTGCCCCAAAAAGCGCTGCAACGGATCCTTGTTACTATGTATAGGCGTCCTTTTAAAAGAGCGCTTTTCGCTTCTTCGAGATTCCCTTTCTCGATATCGATGGCAGCCAATCGATGGGCTAATTCGGGGACGGGCGAGAAGACATTATCGTCTAATTGGGCCTGCTCATATAATTCGCGTACCCGTCTTTCATATTCGTCTTTATCAGCCTTTACGCCTAGCCCATCGCGATACATATCCGCGATTTTCATCGCGGCTTCCAAATCGCCCCTTTCAGCCGACTCGGAGAAATAACGCAGCGCTTTTTCGTAGTTTGGCGCGCCTGTGCGCCCGTAAAAATAGATAAAACCAAGACCGGAGGCTATGTCTTTATTGCCAGCTTCATATGAGGCTAAATAGTATTTTTCAGCAAGAGGGTAGTTCTCCTCTTCGTAATATATGCCCCCTAAATGCGCCATGGCTTTGCCATCGTGCTCGACCTCAGATAAATAACGCAGCGCTTCCTTGAGCTCGAACTTGTCTTCATTGCTCAGAAAAGTTCGAGATTCTTTTTCGAAAAGAGACCTGATGATGCCGTTTGCTTCTTTCCTATCCATCTCTTCCATTATCGCACAGGCAAGGAACGATGATGACTTATTTTCTTTTTCAAAAGTTAAAGATGCTCAACTTGCGATGGTCTCTCCTTCCTTAGGCAAGCATTTCGTATATCCATAAATGGCAATGCCGGCATAAACGCTCGTAATCAGTTCAGTGATCGGCATCGATAGCCATAAAGACGAGCCGTCAAAAAGAAGCGGCAGAACCATGATCAGAAGCCCGCTTATCAATAAACCGCGTGAGACTGAGACGATAAAAGCGGCTCGCGGTTTGAGAATGGCTTGGAAATAATAAGTGGAGAATATGTTGAACGGGAGCAAAAGAAAGGAGAGCGAGTACGTCCTTATTATAGAAGGGGCCATTTCGAGTATTTCCTCGGTCGGCGTCATGAATATACGAATATATAGATTTGGCGCAGAAAGGCTCAGCGTGGTCCAAAAGAGACCGAAACCGGCCGTCGTCAATAAGGCTAGGCGCAATGTTGCGGCAATACGCCCGCCTTTCTTCGCGCCGAAATTCGTGGAAATAAGCGGCTGCGATGCTTGGCCGACGCTATAGGCGCAACACTGCACGAAGGTGCTTACTTGGATAATCGGCCCATAGATTGATAAAGCGCTAGAGCCAAGATATTTCATGATTTGGCGATTGAAAAGTATGGTAAGTATCCCCATTGCCACATCAATGAAGAATGTTGAAAAACCGGTAACGGATATTTCCCGCATCTTCTTGAACATCTTTTCGATCTTCACCATCTTAAGGCTGCTTTTTTTCCTCAAAAAATGCGTAAGCATCATCAAGAAGGATATAACGGACCCTATCGCGGTGGCTAAACCGGCGCCAAAGATGCCCATAGAACAAGGGAAAACGAAAACATAGTCCCCCAGAATATTGAAAATGCCGCCAGCCAAAACAGCGAATGTCGCTAACTTGGGGTTGCCGTCGTTTCTCAAAAAAGCGGCAAGCATCTGATTGAAAAGAAAGAGAGGGAAGACATACTTTATCGGCTTTATGTAATCCAAGGCTAATGCAAGCAACGTCTCATTCGCGCCGAAAAAAAGCAAGATCGGGCGTTCGAAGAAAACGATGGCCAAAGTCGAAAGAGCGGCTAAGAAAATGGAGCCGATTACAGCCGCTGAAAAATACTGATTGCCAGTTTCATCGTTCTCGTTTTTCCCTCGGATTGTGCTGAAGATGACGCTGCCGCCAATGCCCATGAGAAGCCCAAGGCTGTATATGATGTTCCAAATGGGAGCCACAACAGCCAAGGCCGCGGTCCCATCAGGACCTTGATATTGGCCGACCATAGCCATATCGACGATTGAATAGATAGATGTGATCATCGCGCTTCCAAAAGAGGCAAGCAGATAACGAAAATATATCGGTTTGACATTGTCCTTCAGCAAATTCATATTTTGACCTCCTTAGAAACAAAATAAGCCGGACGAGAAACAGACATTTCAGTCTGCCTCTTGTCCGGCTGTCGTTTCTTGAACAACGCGCCCTCCGAGGGAGCGAGTATACTTATACCACTCATAAAACATGTGGCAAGCGTGAGTTTTTATAATTTGGCTATTCGAGGTTATGGACAAAGGGGCCGAGCTTCTGTTATATCGATAATTGCCCGAATTAATCGAATCCCTAAAACGATAATAATGAGAAAACCCTGCAAATAGCCCCTGTTTTATATGTTTTTGCCGTTTTTAGTGGCATTTCATTACGTCGCATCTAACAAAGGGAGGATATAAGGTTAGTAATTTACGCGCTCAAGAAAGCGCTAGACTGAGAGTGGTTTCTAACGAAGCCTTTGGTCAGATTGAAAGGAAGCAAACCAGGAAGGCGCCAACACCATGTTTCGAAGGTGAGGCCGACTATTACGTCGAATACGGAAAAATTAGAAAAGAGGCTCAATCCAATTGCATTTCACGAAATAGATTCGCGTTATTTTGCTCATCAACCAAATGGGGAAAGCACCGTTTTTTGTCGGCGCTCTCAAGGAGACATCAAACCATTTCTATCATAATGGCAATGGCTGCTTGTTTTGACAAACGCACGCTCTTAGTCGATTTCGTTTTCGTTTTGCATGCTATTGGTGGTTTTTGCATATCCTTTATATTTTCACGTATGGATTTTGGTACTGCCCATGCTTTTCCGTCTTTTTTCCGCATTCGATTGCAAATTTAGGGCAACGGTGGAGGCAGCCAAGGCACATCGCGCATTTATCTTTGACCCACACGGGTTTCTTGTCTTTCATCTCAATCGCGTTTACGGGGCATTTCCTTGCGCATAATCCGCATCCTATGCAGCTGTCGTTAACGGAAAAGCGGCTCGTAAGCCTCTTTTTCTTGTCATACAGCGGCTGAGCGATTGCATTCACGACAAATACGGGAGCTTGTCGATTCATCCTCGTCTTGCGTTCCCAGTTAGCAACGCTCTCGATTACTTTATTTATTTCTTTTTCTGTGTTCTTTGTAAATTTGCCCTTCTTTTCTTTAGTCGATACATCGAATATCGGCGTGTATGTATCCACCATTCTAACTGAATAAAAGGAATCGATCGTTTTGCCTTTTATGAGTTTTTTCGCTATAGCCCCGGTGGCTCCAGGGGTCGTTCCGTATGTGGCGACGAAATAAAGATAATCGGCATGAAAGGTAGCTTTCTCCAAGAATTCTTTGACTATGCTTGGCAAGCCCCAAAAATAGGTCGGCGAAACGATTCCCATGACTTCATCATTGAATTCTAGCGTGTGGGTTTTCAAAAGATCGGGGATGAACAAAAGCTTGTCCTGGCCTTTCGCGAGTCTAGTGGCTACGTATTTCGAGTTCCCGGTAGCTGAAAAATAAATAATCGTCATATATCACCACCTTACCTTTCCTTTATTGTAACCGTGCCACCCACCATCGAGATGGATGTCACTCGCGGTCAATAGCCTCATTCTCTCATCTATCAAGCATTTGACAAGAAAAGCCAAATCGGCAGGATCGCCGGATTTCTCAATAGCCTGCCTTTCAAGATACTTTTGCACGCTGTCAGGCCTCTCATTCATGTCGGCTTTCCCCATGTCGGTCAGGAAATTGGACGGAGAAATCGAAAGAATCCTAATTCCGTTCTCTTCATAGAATCGCTTCGAGACTTTCTTGGAATAATAAACCACGAAGCATTTGCTGATGGCATAAGCCAGATTGGCAGCGTGCCTCTTACCAAAAATCCTAGAGAGATTGACCATTCTTTTTTCGCATTTCTCAGGGTTTGCCTCTATAAGCCGATAAATGTGCTTAGGCCTTAGAATGCGAGGAATCTCGTAAGCGCATATCGAGGCGATATTGACGATGCAGGCACCTTTTTCCATCGCTTTGTGAAAGGCCTCCGAAATATAAAAAGTTCCGATTGCGTTTACATCAATGATCGCTTTTTCGCTTTTGACTCTGGGGGGAGCGACTCCGGCTGCGTTTACAACAGCCCATATTTCACCCACCGACTTCGCCTGCTCAAGCAAACCTGCGACGGCGGTTTTATCGGAAATGTCATAGACGCCATAGATGCTTTTAATGCCATCGCTCTCGAGTTTTTCTTTTGCGGATTTCAATTTTGCCTCATTTGTTCCGCTTAATAGTATTTCAAATCCCGCTTTGCCAAGCTCTCTCGCGCAAGCAAAGCCCAATCCGCTTCCTCCGCCAGTAATGACGACGATTCTTCCCATTTCTCAAACTCCTTATAAACTTTCACTGATTTTTACTAGCAACGAGCAAAACGTCTCTTTCTCTTCTTTGGAAAAAGAGGAAAGCGATTCATCGAAAATGGCGTTCAAGGCCTTGTCATTCTCTTTGTAAATTTCCTCGATTGCTTCGGTGAGGGAAAGACTGCATTCCCTTTTGTCCGCTTCGACTTTCCGTTTCTCCACATATCCTTTTTTGCATAGTTTGGAAACAATCTGGCTAACGGCTGATTTGCTTACCCCCATCTTTCTTGCGAGCTCGACCAAGCTTATGCCTTTATGGATGTGAATCTCCGAAAGATAAGAGACTTCTTTATATGACATATTCGAGAAGCAGTTCTTGTATGAATCGCTCCCTACGTATCTCTCCATGAATTTGTTGTAGAGTTCATTGAACAATTGTATGAATTCCATTCAGCCTCCAACATTTAGTTAAGTTTCTAACCTATTTTATAGCAGAAGGCTTTTTTGTTCACTAGTCAAATTCCGTTTTATTGAATCTCCTCTTCTTTTCTCTTGCTCGCGTTCCTTGCAAAGGAAACCACGATAGCTAGAAGAATAGCGGCCAGGAAAGCGAAGGTCGTGATCGCCGACAATACGCAAATCCTGCCTTCGTAGGATCCATAGACGTTTATCAACGTGTTTTGCAACACCATCATCGAAACCAATGAATTGATGAAACCAAGCAGCCGCAACTGCTTTCTAAGGAGGTTTTCGCTATGTGATTCTTTCCTCAAATTCATTATCGAAACCAGAAGGTTCGCGAACACAAAGGTCGCTGTTGCAATCGATGTTATCTTATCCGCATGTATGGCTTTGCTATTGGTGAGGAGCAAGACAGCCGGCCAAATCAGCGATAAGTTGAGCCCGAGCAAAAAGATAAACGAAGCAATATAGGCAGCCCTCGTCCTTTCTTGGCCGTCAAACCTGCTTTTATCGGAAAAAAACAGCAAAAAAGCCTTCAACAGCAAAAGAAGGAGGTAATAGACAAAAATCGCAACGTTCCATGATGCTTGGTGGATGATGCCTAAAATACCGTTATACAAAGCGAAGGCAAAAGTCGCGAAAGCAGAAAGCAGTTGCTTTATTTTAGGAAGTCTTTCGTTCATGAATGGGTTTTTCATCTTTTTTGACGATCGCCTTGATCAAATCGACGACTTCCTCGATCTCAAGGCCGCAGCCTTCAGCCACCCATCGCAAGACGATAGCTTGGATACCGGAGACGAAATAAGCGAAATAATAATCTTTGTATTTGTCTTCTATGCCGTATTTAATGAAGATTTTCTCAACAAAGTTTTCATAAACGGCGCTTTTCATTTTATTGACTCCGAAAAGAGAGGCGTTGCTCATTGCGGCTTGATACACCTTTTTGTGCTCTTTCACGAACGTGAGATATGGGATTAGATATTCGTCCTTGATAAACATCAGCTCTCCCTTGCTCGAAGACAATGGGTTTTTCTTTTCGATTGAAGAAAAGGCTTCGTTGAAATCATCGTTTGCCTTGCTTATCAGCTCATCAAGCAAATCGGCGGTATTCTCATAGTGGAGATAGAAGGTGGAACGGTTGACGTTGGCTTCCTTGCAAATGTCTTTTACGGTAATGAACTCAAATTCCTTTTCCTTGAGGATAGAGAGCAGCGCATCACCCATTTTTTGGGCGGTTTTGACGTATTTGCTTTCTTTTTTGTTCATGGTGCGCCGCTCCTTCTCCCTATTTTCCCTCAGCGATATCCTCAGCCAGTTTCGTGATATCGGATGCGTATTTTTCCTTTCTGGAATCAAGCATCTTCGAATACAAGAAATAGTTTAACCCGCAGCAAGACAAACCGATAACGCCAAGAATGATGCCAAGCGTCAATCCGAGCGTTCCGCTTGGCCCGAAATCCGTCATCACGAAGCTCATGCCAAGCCCAAGGATCAATGCGCTGACAATCCCGAAGCTATAGGCAAAAACATTGGCTGGCCTTTTGACTTTTTCATCAAGTTTTTTCAATTGGAGAACTTTTCTTTCTTTTTTTGGCGCATATTCCTCGGCGATGCGCTTGGCGTATACTTTATCTAAATCTTTCATTTGTTCCCTCCTTTATTCGGAACACGGTTATTTTGGGATCCGAAAGCGAGACATTGAACAACACAAAAGCCGAAAAGTGTTGGTTTGACGGCTTTAAACGGCATCCCAAGCTAGAAGCCCTTCTTCGCAAAAGCCATTGGCGTATATCGAGGCATCGCCCAAACTAATCATCGATCATAAAGCAGGCATATAAGCAAACATCATGAAAGCTTTATTGTGAAAAACGAACGAAGGCATGGCCGAAATATCGCCAGTGACGAAATCGCCATTTGCCGAAAGCAAAGGCCCAGTATCCGGAATCGTTTGTTTTTTATGTGATTGCCGCCCTCGATGATTGATCGGCCTATTGATTGTGGTTTTCTTTCCTCAATAATTTCTTGGCCAAAGAATCCATCAACAGAGCCCCGAGAGGCGCAGTCATCAAAATAGAGACGACGGCTGCCGTCAAGATTATAGAGCCGCACGCTAAACCTTCTGATAACGCGATGCCGCCAATAGAGGCTTGGACGGTGGCTTTAGGAAGATAGGATACGATCGAAAACAGTCTCTCTTTCCAGGCATATTTCGTCTTGATTAGGCAAAGAATGACGCCAACGGAACGGAATATGAGCGCAATGAGAATGATGCCAAGAATAATCAAGCCTTCTTTGGAGAAAGCAAGGCTTACATCCGTTATGCAGCCTACTAAGGCAAACAAAAGAATTTCGAACCCATTCCACAGACCTTCATACCCGTTTTTGATTTGCGCTGCTTCCTCTTTATGCGTTTTGCTGATGATAATCGCCATTACGATTATCGCTAAAAGGGCAGAAACGCTTACGTATTGTTTGGTTGCTTCCTCTAAGGCCATCATGCCAAACGAAGAAGAAAGCATCACGATGATTTTCCCAGGCGCATTGATGCTGAGCTTCTTGAAAGAAAACGAAATCGCGATCCCGACGATCACGCCCAAAAAAACGCCTAAAACAACGCTCGACGGTATTCTAAGGAGCGTTAGATAATCAAATGCGTTGCTGGCCACTAAATTTTTGAAAGAATAGAAAAGAACGATAACGTAGATATCATCGCAAGAGGAGCCGGCCATGATAAGCTCGGGGACATGGTGCTCTTCTCCATATCCTTCATTTTTCAGCTTAATCATTCTGGGCACGACGATTGCAGGGGACACCGCCGCCAATACCGAACCCAATAACAATGACTCGAAATAGCTAATCCCTAGAAACAACGGCGCAAAAATGACAATCCCGGCAATCTCGAAACTCGCAGGGACAAAGCACATGAGAATGGCAGGCCTTCCGATTTCCTTCAGGTTTTTTAAATTGAGGGAAAGCCCAGAACGGGTCAATATGATAACCAAGGCGATTTGCCTCAGATACGAGGATATGCTTAAAAGGGAATCACTGATGATATTTAAGCATGATGGCCCAAGAAGGATGCCCAAAACCAAATACCAGACAATCTTTGGGACCCTTATTTTCTCTAAAAAATAACCCCCGATGAACCCAAGCAGGAAAACTAAAAACAGACTCAAAAACATTTTCGCTCCTTCCCATGGAGCAAATAAAAAATGGCTCCATGAACAAAATTCATAGATGCCATCAGCTTTTCTTGAAGCGGTTTAGCGAATTATCGCAAGGGAGACCATCATTCCCTACGAAAACTATAATACGCGTTCCCGTTTTACTATCAAGCAACTTGCAATCGGTCGCTTTTCACGAATGCGCGTTGAATAAAGGCATGCCTCGAAAACTCGAAACAAAAAGCTGCATTTACGGCTGATGGCCACCGCTTATATCAAAGCAACTGCGGAGTAATGATTATCGCGACCTTAAAGCCCCTTATGCTGTCGCTGATATAAGCGAAACTAGTGCGCGTTTTTCGTTTTTCTATATCTAATGCCAAGAAAACAAACATTGCAGTCCATTGAAAACATATTCATACGTATATTGGTAATCGTGACGGTTGCCTTCTGCTGTGTAATACATTAAATTCCCGTCTTCAAATCCCGTTTCGGTATAAGCGAAAGCGTTCGTTAAAACCTTCATCGATTCGATTTGAGCGGTCAATCCTTGATATGCAACGTCACTCGTGCCGGTAGCGGAAAATATATAATATTCATTTTTCTCATATCCAGAGGCAACTGCCGCATCGGCAAGACGTTTTGCATCATCATCGCTTGATGAGCCATCTCCCCCAAGTGTTAAGCCGCCGCTTAAGGGCATGAAATATTTAAATCTGTCAATCCCTTCATTAAAAACATTCCAAGTTGTCGTGCTGCCGGCTGAAAAACCTCCAAAAGCACGATGTGACCTTGATTCTTTGAACCCTAAATCCGTTACTTCGTTGGCGAAGGTATGATAACGGTTTTCGATAGCGGGCATTAAATCATTCTTGATTTCGCCACCATAGAAGATTGGCACGGTATCGTGGTACCACTGATTGCCTGAAGTAAGATATGGCATGACGATGATAAGAGGCGGAATCAGCCCATCATCAATCATGTTGTCGACCATATTTTTAAAATCGTTCCCGTATTCATGCATCCAAGTGTTCTGGTTCCCGTAAGCGCCATGCTGAAGATATAAAATGTCGTATCTCGTGTTTTCGTCATTTTGTTCATACCCATAAGGGAGATAGACGGTCGCTTGCTTGGAAATGGCGCTTTCATCCCCAAGATAATTTTTCGTTTCATATGCGAATGATTCCAGACGACCTTGATGAGCCGAAGAAGAATAAAAATCAGCAGGGACTGCGGTAAGCTCTGTATTTTTCATTTTGCCATCGTTTTGATACGGGGCGTTGGCGGCCGAAGAGGGATCGCTCGTCTCGTTTAACTTTGATTCAGACCCGTTTGAAGCGATGATGCTTGAGTTGCCGCATCCTGTGGCAAGAGAAGCGAAAAACAAGAAGTTTCCCAGGATTAACGCGCTTTTCTTCATGTCGCTTATCCTTCATTAACGATATGATTTTTGATAGATATCGATAACATCTGCATCCGTCAATTCAAATCTATCGCAAGAAAAAAGGCCGCCCATTGTCTTTCTTGACTCTTTTGCCAAGACGGCGAATTTGGAAGGATCGATCTTATAATCGCTCATTCTTAGATCGGAAACATCGCATTCATCAATCAAATCGCTCAACATCGCGACAAAATCATAGGGATCATCCGAATTCTCTTTACCTAAAGCTTTTGCGAGTTCAATAAACCTATCATCGCATATGTGTTCGTCTATCCAACGCGTGAAATAGGCTTTGGAAATCATGATGAGCCCGGCTCCATGGGGAAGGTCTTGATGATGCCCAGATAAGGCATGCTCCATTGCGTGTTGGCTTATGCAAGAGCATAACTCCATTGAATAGCCGCTCATCGTGTTTGCGAAAGCGACCTTTGTTCTAGCCTCTAAATCATGTCCATTTTTGATTGCGGTCGGCAAATATTTGGCGATGTTCTTTATCGCGGCAAGTTCCACGGTTTCGGCCGCTTCATTGCAAAACCTAGACAAATAGCCTTCAACGCTGTGGAAAAGAGCATCAAAGCCTTGATAAGCCGTGAATTTGGGAGGGACTGATAGCATTAGCAACGGATCGACTACCGCTAACGCGGGATAACTACCTTTGAATCCTATTTTTTCATGCGTCTTTTCATTTGTCACCACACCCCACGAATCGACTTCGCTGCCAGTTCCTGCGCTCGTGGTGATTTCGATATAAGGCAATGGTTTCTCGATTAAGGGCAATCCTCCACCGCTTCCTCCTTGAACATAATCCCAAACTCTCCCTTCTTTTTGAGGGATGATCACTGAAATTATCGTTGCTGCATCAAGAACGGATCCTCCGCCTAAGCCAATAACGAAATCGCAATTGTTGGCCCTGCCAAAAATAGCTCCTTCCATTAAAGTGGACTCTAATGGATTCGATTGAATCTTATCAAAGATGGCGTATTCGCACTTTGCTTTCCTAAGACCATCGATAAGAGAATCCAAAGCTCCGTTTTCCTTCACTGATTTCCCGTTAGAAATTAGCAATAACGCCTTTTTCCCTGGTAGGTTTTCTTTAGGCAAATCTTTGATTTTCCCAGGCCCAAACAATACCTTGGTTGGCAAATTCCATATATAGCTCATTCGATGAATCTCCTTCCCTTTAACGCTTTTTGCTTTCCATTCGAATTGATGCTAACATTAAAGTCAACTTTAATGTCAACATTGAATAAGGAGCTATTTTTATGAGCTATACGATCAAAGAGGCTGCAAAAATCATCGGCGTAGCGCCATCCACGTTGCGATATTACGATTCGATGGGATTGCTTCCCTTCGTAGGAAGAAAAGAATCCGGTTATAGATTGTTTTCAGATAATGATATTAAGATGCTGAAAGTAATCGAATGCCTGAAGAAAACCGGGATGTCCATCAACGAAATCAAGCAATTTTCAAAGTGGGTTGAAGAAGGCGATGATACGCTTCAGGAACGTTATCAAATGTTTTTGGAGAGGAAAAAAGCGGTTGAAGAAGAGATACGGGAGCTGAAAAATACTTTAGGATTCATCAATCATAAGGTTTGGTATTATCAAACGGCGATTGAGGCCGGAACGGAAAGCATACATTTTGATAACGCCAAAAAAGGCACATTGCCTTGCGAAAAGAACTAACCAGCGATTAAAAGGGATATATATCTTAGGCTTATCGTATCAAGCCTGTGCTTCTTGAATGCCTAGAAACATAACGTTTGGTGCGATTTCCTACCCCTAAAGGCAATGCAGCTTACGGGCATAGACTCTGCGTGAATGAAGAAACCAGCTGAAAGATATGCCTTCCATAATCTAGGAAGCGTAAAATTGCGATTCCAAAGACGTAATGGAACATGCTTCGGAAAGCAAATGGAAAATGCGGCTCACCAAGCATTGGCCGGGCCGCTTTTTCTATTTTGCGAAATGGTTATTCTTTCACTTTTTGTAAATAGACGATTTCTCGATGATTTCCGCAATCAGGTTTGCCATATATTCATCGCTTTCATTCATGCCGCCTAGCACCCATTCGATTATGACAAACAAATAGCCGCTTGCCTGATAGGCGAGGTAATATTTGCGCCCCTCTTTATATTCTGTTGGTAAAGGAAACACGGAGCGTATCAATTCATAGAGCTTATAATCTAACCGCGCATCATGCATCATCGAAAAAACCTCTGCGTTTTTTCGGATATACGAAAATAGCAAACGGACGTTGTCGATATAAACTTCTCCAATGCCGGGTTTTGCGGTGGCGTAATATTCCTGGGCTAAAATAGTCTGGAACCCGTCAACCAGCAAATCATCCTTCGAAGCATATATGCGGTAGAAAGTGCTTTTATTATATCCAGCCTCTTCGCAGATATCCTTTACCTGTATTTCATCATATTGTTTTCGCTTGCTTAATTTCAGCAAAGCGTTGAAGAAACATTTCTTTGAAAAGCTGTTTGTTCTCATAACGCAACTTATCCTCCTATTTGTCCATTTTAGAGTTTGTATCAAGAGAAAAAGCCCGACACGCCTTGACTTTTTACCCAATGTCAATAGATTGATAAATATTAACGCAACTTGGGTTGCATTTAGTCTAACACACATTCTTCAATCGACTAAAGGAGGATAAAAAAATGCAAAACGGAGAACGGAAAATCACTCAAATCCTAGAGACCTGCTTTGCAGGCATTGCCCTATTGATGACGATATTGGCTCTATTCTTAGTCAACAGCCTGAAGCCATTATCGATCGTCATAATGGTCTTGGACCTTTCGATAGTGTTATTGGATGGCAAAAGGATAAAAGCCAAATCCAAATTCGCAATCATCGAGAAATCGGTCGTTTTTGCGGTCGCGTTTCTTGATCTCTTATGGGTTATCACGACATCCTATGGCCTATATTGCGCGTCGATGATTCTAGAACTCCTATTGGCGACTTACCTCTTCTTAAAAGGCGCGGCGCTTCTATTCAAAAGCCCAGCAAAAGCAAAAGCCTTAAAGACCATCGGCGGAATCGTTATATGCGGGGTGAGTAGCGTCGCCTTCATCGGAGGAGTTTTCCTATCAACGGTCGCGATTAATCCAAATGCGATCATATCCCCGCTTCAAAGCATGTATAAAGCCATAAACACTTATGAGGCCAATAGGCAAACCGAGACAGTCGAATTCAAAAACGGCGATGGCGAGCTGATCGGAACTTACACAAACGATCTTCCCTACACCGCGGTTTTAAATGGAAAGGAGCTGGAAAACAGCTATTTCGATGTCTACAAGACAAACAAAGTCGCAAACTCAGAAGATGCGCCTACTTATTTCTACATACACGGTGGCGGATACGTTTGGGGAGATAAAATCGGCGGCGACCCAAACACCAAGGACAGCGGGCTAGAATGGTACATAGGGTCCTTCCTTGAGAAAGGCTACAATGTCGTCTCCCCTAATTATGTGTTTGCGCCAGAATATCTATACCCAACTTCACTGCTTCAATTGAATGAATGCGTGAAATACTGCATGGATAACGCTTCGACTCTCGGAATAAGCATGGACGAAGTCGTCTTCGGAGGAGGCTCAGCAGGCGGCAATCTCGCCGGAATGCTCGCGTTACTCTACACAAACCCAGCCGTCGCAGCAAACTTTTATGCGACCGCCTATCTTCCTGCCTCAAACGTCAAGGCGTGCGTATTCGTTTCTGCACTCATCAACAACGAGGAATTCGGCATCACCCATAGCCCGGTTTTGGATTGGCTTTTCATGCAATGCGGAAGAGCCTCCTTCAACTGCGGATTTCTGCAAGGGAATGACATCGCCCACAAAACGAACATCACCGCTTGGGTTGACGCAAATTATTGCCCTTCCTATATCTCCGACGGCAACAGCGGCACCTTCTATTCGCAAGCCGAAGCCCTTCATGCAAGACTCGATGAGCTTGGCGTCAAGAATCAGCTGACTCTCTATCCAAAATCAACAGAGGTTTTGGCCCACGGCTTTGAGTCCACGAAAGACAGCCCCTGCGCGCAAGACAATATGAGGAGGGTATTGGCATTCTTGGATACGGTCTTTGTAAATTGAGATATAGCCATTCAACAAGAAGGCGGCTCGGCTAATCGCTGGTTGGGCCGCTTTTATTTTGTGATAAAGCCGCTGATTTCGCAAAATAGTCCAATCGCAAAAAGAACTGCTATTTTTGGCATCGATCCCGTTCTTCCTTAATAGAGATGACTGCCTATATTGAAGCAAATGCGAATTTTGTTTCGCTTCTGCCTACATTTTTCAAGAAGTTCATACCGATAATTTCAAAAAGGGGTGCCTACCTCACGATCTTTATAAAATCGTAAATTTTCTTTTTGCCTTGCCTATATATGGCGTAAAAAGGCAGCGACGTCTCTTCGCCTAAGATGGGGATTGTTGTTTTCTCTCCTCTCTTATCGAGCTTCATGCTGATATCGGTTTGAAAGCTCGGTATCGAGGAATATTTGGCAACCTCGCCCACGCTGTCGCGTTCAAGCTTATAAAATTTCGATTTAGGCAATCTTCTTTTCACGATATCGTCCCAAACCCCCAAGTCGTTTCCAAGGAGAAAAGATTGGCCATCGAGTTCCTCGTACGTAACGGATTCCTTTTTCGCGAGAAAGTGTTCTTTAGGCAGGCAGACATATAGCTTTTCATCCGTCACTTTTTCGCATACAAGGCCTTCCTCGTCTATTTTCTTGTTGATGAAGGCTATATCGATCAATCCTTCTTTAATTTCTCTTACGCACGTTTCTTGATCGCATATTTTATTCGTATACCTGTCATGATTGCTGAAAAAGAAATACGGATAATAATATAAGATCCCGGGCGCAGTCATCGATACGTGAATCAACAGCTCCTTTTCTTTCAGTTCCTCGGCTTTCTTCATTAGAAGGTTATTCAAAGCGAGAATGTCTCTCGCGTAATCAACCAGGACTTTTCCGTTCTCGTTTAAAGAGATTTTGTTAACGCCGCGCTTAAAGATGCATAATCCAAGTTCAGACTCCAGCTTCTGCATGGCCCTCGTTAAAGAAGGCTGGGAAATATGGAGTTTTTCGCTTGCTTTCAATAATGATCCTTCTTCATAAAAGGCCATGAAATATTCTAAAAGATAAATATCGATCATCTTCGCTCATCCTATACGTTTCAAGCATAGTAGATTAGAGAATCGATATAAACGTTTTTCTTTATCCCTATCTAAAATGAATGCGGAGGTTGCAAGAAATGAAGACATTAATCGCTTACTTCAGCTGGTCGAAGAACACTAAAAAACTGGTTGAGGAAATAAACAAGAGCTTCGATTATGACGTCCTAAGGATAGAAAGAAAGGTCCCATATTCAAAAGACTATAACCAATGCGCATATGTCGAAGCGAAGAAGGAGTGGGAGGAAAGAAAGCTTCCAGAAATCAAAGATGTCAAGTCGGAGATAAGCTCATATGAAAGGATATTGCTTTTCTTCCCGATTTGGTGGTACACCTTCCCGATGCCAATCGGGACATTCGCGAAAGAGAGCCTAAAAGGATACGAGGGCGAGGTGGTCATATTCGCCAATAGTTACACAAATGACCCTCAATACATGGCCAATAGCCTTAATGATCTCAGGGAATTGAGCCCAAAGCTCAATATCAAGGAGGGCTTGTTGAATAGATCGGTCGAAGAGCACGTTTCATTGATCAAAGAGGAGGAACAGCAATGAATGCTTTCAAGCTTTATAACGGGCTGGAGATACCATCAAACGGCTTCGGCGTTTACCAGATCTCCAAAGCCGATTGCCGCTCAAGCGTTCTTGCCGCATTGAAAGCCGGATATAGGCACATCGACACAGCCCAATCATATTTCAACGAGGAAGAAGTCGGAGACGGGATCATAGAATCAGGGATCGACAGAAAGGATATTTTCCTGACCACGAAAGTCTGGATCGACAATTATGGCGAAGGAAAAACATATGTTTCGGTGAAAGAATCGCTGAGAAAATTGAAAACAGACTATCTCGATTTGATACTCCTTCACCAGCCTGTCGCTGATTACTATGGGGCGTATAGAGATTTGGAAAAGCTCTACAAAGAAGGCAAAGTCCGAGCGATTGGCGTATCGAATTTCTATCCTGATAGGCTCGTCGACATCTGCCTCTTCAGCGAGATCAAGCCGATGGTCAATCAGATTGAAGTCAATGTCTTCCATCAAAGAAGCGAAGATAAAATATGGGCGGATAAATATGGGGTCGTCTTAGAGGCTTGGGCCCCATTCGCCGAAGGAAGAAACAATATGTTCAATAATGAAGTTCTTCTTTCGATCGCTAAAAAGCACGATAAAAGCGTAGCCCAGATCATCCTCCGCTGGCTATATCAAAGAGGCATCGTCTCTCTTGCCAAGTCAACGCACGAAAACCGCATCAAGGAGAATTTCGACGTCTATTCCTTTTCTCTCGATGAGGATGAGATGAAACTTATCGAGACATTGGACAAGCAAGAATCGTCTTTCTTCTCTCATCGAGATCCTGCCATAGTCGAATGGTTTGGAAAATTGATCGTAGAGAGAAGAAACAAGTAAAGCATCACGCTAGGAAAAGAGAACATGAACAAAGCGTTATCTTTATGGGCATTATCTTTCTTGCTCCCTTTGACAGCCTGCAGCTCAAATCAAAGCAATTCATCCCCTCATGCGAGCGAAACGCCAGATGATAGCGAAACCAGCATTGATTCTGCTGAGGGCAGCTCAAAAGCCCTGGTGATTTATTTTTCAGCGACAAACCATACGGAAAACGTGGCCAAAACCATCGCCGATTATATAGATGCGCCGATACACAAATTAGAGCCAACCAATCCATATACAAGCGCGGATCTCAATTATTCCAATAGCGATAGCAGGGTGGTGAAGGAACACCAAATCACGCAAAAGGGCGAAAGAGTCGATGTTGAACTTGTTACGACCTCATTCGATGAATTCGATTCCGCGAATCACATATTCCTCGGAGCCCCCGTTTGGTGGCAGCAATTAAGCTGGGTAATCGAAAACTTCGTTGCCGAAAACGATTTCTCAAACAAGACAATCATTCCTTTTGGAACGAGTGCTAGCTCTTCATTCAACTTAAGCAATCTTACGCCATTGACGGAAGATGATAGCGACGTCAGCTGGCTTAGCCCTCAAAGATTCTCTTCAAGCGTTGCTTCAAGCACCGTGACTAGCTGGATTGATTCGTTGGGTTTTGACTTTAGGTGAAATCATGAAAAATCATCCTTGCTGTTTCTGATGATATCGCTTGCTTCTTGTTCAGTTCAGCAAGCGATGAGCAAAAAAGCAATGCGGAATCCTCTCAAAGCCAGCTAATAACGTTCCTCCATTGGTGTTAAAAGGCGACGATTTCCTTTTTCGCATCATTTATCATTTTTCTAATCTAACTTCATCAGTCTCTTCGTATTTAATGAAAATCCTTATGGGTCATTGCTCAAACTGGGCGAGCCCAATCGCGCTGATATCCGCCTTCAGGGACGTCATGGACAGGCTCAACGACTGCGTCAAGGCCAGCGTCGACGAGAAGCCCGGCAGCTGGAAGATGCGCTCGCCTAGCGAAAAAGACCGATCGCTCATCGAAGCTCTCGGCCTATGAAGCCAATCGGATTGGAATACCTTTGCTTAACTACAAAAAGGGGCGGCATTGCCGTCCCTAGATGTTTGATCCGTTTATTTTTTGTGCTGATCGAGGAAGCCTAAGCAAGTGCCCCTATCTTGGCTCCAAGTCCAGTGGCCTTTATAGAGTTTGTTCCAGGTTGTGCTATGAGAGGTCGCGCTGCTCACATAGCCTGTGGTGACTCTCTTCACATCACCAAGGAAGGCTTGGCTATCTGCGCGAATGAAGCAGAGATACCAGCTGTTCAGCCCATCGCCCTTGATGTAATTGTATTGGGTGGAGCTCCAGATGTAATCGGTGTAGATCTGGACCTGATCGATGATGTCGCTCTTTTGCGTTCTATCTTCGAAGCTGGTGTAGTTAACCTTCAAACCGTTGTGTTTGTTTTGATAGCCGCCTTTCTCTTCCCAAGAGCTATATTCGACATTGCTATAGAAGCCTTTGGCTTTTGCATAGAGATCATTCTCGTAGCAGATAAAGCCAATGTCATTCATGTAATCCTTGACTGTGTATGTTGCAAAGTCGGTGTAGCCCAAGGATTTGGCGTAGGCGGCGTATTCGCTAACGATCGTGCTGCCGATTTTGGCGTATTCGCTAGCGTCAAGGGTATAGATGAACTCACCATAGTCCCATTGCCCGTAGTGGAGGTCATTGAAGTAGTTGTCCTCCAAGGTGGTGAAGGTTGCGTAGTTGTACTCGCTATCGCCAGGGGTGACTGGGAAGAGACGAGTGGAGATGGCATCGTCTTTACTTATAACGATGTTTCCATCCGAATCAACGCCTCTGGTGCGGTGGACCATATGACGGGCTTCGTTGTGGTCTTTCTCAATCTCCTCTAATTCGAGAAGCTGAGCTTGGAAGTGTTCGTTGAGTTCGTTCACGGCTTTAGCCATATCACTGACGCCTTGTTCGATAACGATGCGGTTAGCGTCTCCTTCTTCGTAGGCAGAGGCTTTATGGCTGGCTTGGATCTTTGCGAGTTCCGCTAAGCCATTGACAAGCATTGCGAGGTAGCTAATGAACTGCCTTCTCGGTTTAACCGTCATGTAATCCCAAGTCTCTAAGGCTCCGAAGGTCTCCTCATAAAGGTCAAAGAGTTTTAAGGAGCCATCAGCCTGACTTGGCTTGATAATCGAGTTTGCGAGGTTCTCGGCAGCAAACCAGA
>CAVKAR010000005.1:0-62441 GCA_963654425.1 Lachnospiraceae bacterium | reverse complement strand
ATTCAGCTTTTGACGCCAACCACGCCGATCTCGCGACGGTGATGAACAAGAACAAAGAAGATGTGCTCTCCGTCATTACCAATATCTCCTATTACCATGCGAAGAATTTCTACAATATCCTCTGGGAGCCGAACTCGGCGACCGGCAGGGCCGATGCGGTATTCGTGCCGAAGAAGGCTGGATATATGCCGATAGTCATCGAGCTCAAGGCCGACAAGACGCCGGAAGAGGCCATCGGGCAGATAAAGGAACGGAACTACGCCTCCATCTTGAATGGATACCACGGCAAAGTGATGCTGCTTGGCATCGCTTACGACTCGAAGAGCCTTAAGCATCATTCGAAGATGGAGTACGTTGGCATTTAGCCAATTTCTTTAGGATTACACGCCGAGATTTCGTTATAAACTGACGAAAAATCGGCTTTTTTTGGTGTAGTGCGCTTCATAAACTTGGGGGTAGCGTTTGCAAGAGCTTAAGCTCAGTGCGATAATATGCACGCTTTTAACAAAAGCGTTTTCTTATGGGAAAAGAGTTAATAAAAGCCGAACCAGGTATGAATATCTCCTTGAGCGCAATCGCGAGCGTTGCTGGCGAAAGCGTTTCGGATTGCTATGGCGTTGTCGGTTTAGCGTCTAAAAATTCCTTGCAAGATGGCATCAACGCCTTGCTCAAGAAGAGCGATTACTCAAAAGGCATCTATATAAAGGGCGACAAGAAAAAAGGCTTCGAAGTGGGCGTCTACATCTATGTCGCATACGGAGTGAAGATAACGGAAGTGATAACCGAAGTGCAAAAGCGCGTCAGCTATGATCTCGAGAAGACCTTCTCTCTGCCCTTTTCGCGTGTGGACGTCTACGTCGTGGACATTAAAGAGATTGAGTGAAATGAAAAATATCAACGGACTAAAGCTGAAGGAAATCTTCCTTTCAGGCGCGAACAATTTATACAACCATTATCCTGAAATTGACCAATTGAACGTTTTCCCGGTGCCAGATGGGGACACTGGCATGAACATGAACCTCACCCTCACTAGCGGGGCCAAAGAGATTCAGAACAAGAACGACGAAAGCGTCTATACGATCGCCAAATGCTTCTCAAAAGGGCTTTTGATGGGGGCTAGAGGCAATTCTGGCGTCATCACGAGCCAAATCTTCCGCGGATTCGCCGATGCTTTGGAAAACAAGACGAGCATCAATGCCTTGGAGCTTGCCGAAGCCTTCTCTAACGGCAAGGAAGTGGCCTATAAAGCCGTTCTCCGGCCAGTTGAAGGGACGATCCTCACCGTCATCAGGGAAGCAAGCGCCGCCTTGCTAGATCATGTCAAAAGCAACGAGAGAGAGTTGAGCATCGAAGATGCCTTATCCTATATTTTCGAAGAAGCCAAGAAATCCTTGGCCCACACCCCGGATTTACTTCCGGTCTTGAAGCAAGTCGGTGTCGTCGATAGCGGTGGCGCTGGCTTAACCGTCGTCATCGAAGGGATGATGAAGGGGGCCAAAGGGCAATTCGTCGAGCGCACCGATATGAATGACGGCTCCTCTTCCTCAATGTCATCTTTGCTTGGTGGGAACGGCAAAGGCTATGCTGGAGCTGAGCTAAGCGAAGACGAAGAGGGGTATGGCTACTGCACCCAGTTCATTTTGCGTCTAGGAAGCGCAGAAGATGGCAAGAAAGCCTTCATCGAGAAAAGATTCCAGAACTTTTTGGCAGCGCACGGGAAATCGCTTGTCCTCGTAAGAGACGATGATATCGTGAAAGTCCACGTTCACACTCTTTCCCCGGGCACAATGCTCAATTATGCCCAGAATTACGGCGAATTCGTCTCAATCACCATCGAGAATATGTCCGAGGAGCATAACAATATCCAGGCTGGCGATAGCGCAACCGATATGGAGGCCAATATCGCTAGAGGCAAAAAGAAAGACGACGAGCCGCTCAAAGAATACGGCTTGATCGCCGTTTCTAGCGGCAAAGGGCTGGACGAGATGTTCAAAGAGCTAAGCGTCGACTATATCGTAAGCGGTGGGCAAACCATGAATCCATCAAGCGGCGATTTCGTCGAGGCCATCAAGGAAGTCCATGCCAAAAACGTCTTCATCCTCCCGAATAACAGCAATATCGTGATGGCGGCTTCGCAAGCCTGCGAAGTAAGCGCGGATGAATCGATCAATGCGCGCGTAGTGCCCTCTAAGACGATACCGCAAGGCATCACAGCCTTAATGCAGTTCAATGAGGAACTCGATCCAGAAGAGAACTTCGAGTCGATGAAAAGCGCCCTTAAGAGCGTCACCAGCGGCTCCGTGACTTACGCAATCCGCGATACGGAGATTGATGGGGTCAGCGTCAAGAAAGGCTACTACATGGCCATGAAAGATAGCCACGGCATCATCTCAAGCGTCCCAAGCAAGAACGAGGCGCTCATATCTCTATTAGAAAACATCGTGACCCCCGATAGCGCTCTTATCACCATCTTCTATGGCGAAGACGTGAAGGAAGAAGAGGCTAACGCTGCGCTTGAGGAGCTCACGAAGAAATACCCGGATGTCGAGATTGCCTTAAGAAGCGGCGGGCAGCCTGTTTATAGCTATCTAGTCGGAATCGAATAAGCCATATGCCCAGGGAAACCTGGGTTTTCTTTTTTGGTAGCCATAAAGAAAAGGCAAGCGATGAAGCTCGCCTGCCTTTGTTGCCGTAAAGCGCTTATTCAGCGGCAGAAGCGGATTCGGTTACTTTCTCGCCAGCTTTATAAGTAGCAAGGGTCTTTCCGTCTTTCTTGACGACGAAGCTGCTAGAAGCGTTGACGCTTGTAGAACCATCAGCGTATTCAACGGTGACGTTAAGATAGATATCGGTGCCAGCTCTTAAGACATTGCCAAGTTCATCACCGGAAGTCTTGTCTTTGACGGTGATGAGAACGAATCCATTAGCGCCAGCCGTTCCGTCCTCACTGAATGTGACATCGAGATTGGAACCGGTCTTGTCTTTGACGACAATATAGAAGTCGCCTTTAGCGGTTATTTCATAGCTAGTGTTGTCGTTCATTACCATGAGACCATTATCATAATAAACGTGGCTTGTGGCGGTGGTGCCAGTGCTGCTAGATGCGATCCCTAATTTGGTCGAACCATTCTCGGTTGTCTCGTCAAGGACATACATCTTCGTTGAGCCTCTCGCTATCAATCCAAAGATATCAGCAGTGGCATTTGTCGAGTATCCGTATACGTAGGTACCTCTGCCGTAATAACCTGTACTATGCAAAATTTCAACTCCGCCGTAACTGCCAGCCCAGGCTGCTTTTGCAAATTTCGCTTCATCGACCGTGACTTTGAACGTAATGTCACCATAATAGTCTGTGCTTGTTGTGACTTTGTAGGAATAGATGCCTGATCCGCTTGTAGTCTCGAACATGCTAGAAGAGGTTTCCGAATATTCCTTGAGCTCTTCGTATCCGTTGCGGGTCTTGTAGACGGCTTTCACGTTGTTGATTTTGTAATTACCGTTGTTATGATTTTTGTCAAATTCGGTTTGGAGATAAACGGTGTTTCCGCCTTTGGTGGAAGTAACGTCTACTTTCTTCCCGTCTTCGTCGAGCTTATATAATCTCGTAGTAACGTATTCAGGAGCATCGACACCAATCTCGTATTCCCTTTCATCGGCCGTGACGGTGAGAGTCACAGAGTGAAGCGGCATCGTGAATTCGACGACATCGTAGACATGCGTAACGGCATCAGCGCCTTTTCCGACTGTGTATTTATACGTTCCTGCTTCAAGCTCTTCCCCATCGCAGAAGTATTTGACGTTATCGGCAATGGCGACGTAATTGGTGAGCACGCTCACTGTATCGCCAGCGTGGGCATACAAAGTGGTGCCTTTGGTTATGACATCATCGACGATATAGCCGGCGATGAAGTCGCTTACTTTCTTGTCCGTCGCATTTTCATTTTCAACATCGACGACGATATCATCGTCATTGGCCGAGACTTTGTAATAGGAATCGCCGATGTTTCTGGTGCTTACGGTGACGGTGACATCGGCATTTGGCATGAAGAAGTAGAGCCCGAATTCATATGATCCGCTGACGGGTACTTCTTTCACTACTGTCTTTTCTTTCTCCTCTCCGTCCTCTTCATCTACGTAAGTGACGGTTTCTTTGTAAGTGGCGGTGACATCGTAGGCTTGATAACCCGAGATAACGCTCATCGTGAAATAGACTCTATCAAGCGCTTTCGCTTCTTTGGCGATGTCATAGGTAAAAGCCTTATCGCCTCCATTGAAAGTAATCGAATAGTTCAGTTCGGTGAAGGTGTCCTTATAGGAGTAGCCGCATTTGCAGGTGTGCAGCGTATAGCCCATGGTATCTTTGGTCGCGGCGACGACGCTATCTTCATACGAATGATCGGCGAGGTCGAATTTCTCTCCGCAGCTCGTGCAAACATGCCAATGGCTCTTATCATCATGCTCCCAAGTGGTCCCTGCTACATGCGTGTGCACTGATTGACTGGACGATGATGGAACGACGTCGTTTGTGCATCCGGCAAGCGTCAGCATCGCTCCGAACCCTATTAATGAGAGGGCGAATAGTTGTTTTTTCTTCATAGCGCTCCTTTCCCTATTTCAATTTAGACTATGAATGAGCAAAAATTAGACTAGTTTGCCAAATTGTCAATGAATTGTTTTGATAATCAGTCAGTATCTTTTCCGATCGTGAACAAAGTCCCGGAAAAAGAGGCGTATTCGCCGTGTTCGTAATCTTCTTCGAGATTGACGACGAGACTTTGGGTGGCATCGCCAAGATAGACGTCTGATTGGTATTTCTGCGACAAATGGGTGATCAAGCCGTTTTCGATGGTGAAGACGTTTTCATAGGCCATGCATTGGGCAAGCACCCTGTCCTCACTGTCGCTATCCCCATCTTCATAAAAAGAAAGGGAATAGGAATAGGAAAGCTTCCCGTTTTCAATGAGCCCCTCTTTGTTGGTGAAGGAATAAACGACGGAATCGTCCTTAGCCATTTTGAGCATGTAGTTGAAGTTCGATATTTCGGTGTATGCTTGGCCGACGCTATAAATGGATTCAACGGAGCTTTCGGCGTATTTAGCCGATTTCTGCGTGCGTTCGGAACCATCGTAAACCCTAATTTGATAGAATTTCTTGCCGTTATCGAAGACTTGTTCTTGATAAGAAGTCTCGCTTTCATCATCGATTGCCGAAGTCCCTATCTTTTCTTTGACGTAGGAATCACCATTTGCGTAACGCGTGGTCGTATATTCGTCCTCGACATACATATCAAGCCCGCCCATATAGCGGATGAGACGCTTCAAAGACGATTTGCTCTTATTGATTTTCCCTTCCATCGATAGGAGCTTCTCCCCGAGGGCTTGAAAGTATTCCTCGTCCGTTTGCGGGGGCGATGAGGAGGAAGACGACTCACCGCTATTGGCGCATCCGATCAAAGTGAGCGAGGTCAATAGCAAAACAAGTGGGCGGTATTTCATGTTCTCTCCTTAATTTTGTAGCGAGGCAAGGTAAGGATAGATGAATAAATCCGCTTCCTTGTCGGTCGTCGAGTGCTTGATCCTTATCGTATAGGTTTTCGTAGCGTCATACGCCACATAAAAGGTTTCGTCTTTGACTTTGCCGTCAAAGGAATAGAAGGAGTAGCCGTTATCGATGAGCTTATTGATGTAGGACAAGGTTTTATCGAGGCTATCGCTATCTACTTCAAGAGAGGCGTATTTGTCGTTTGTGTAATAAGAGCTCTTGTAGAGCTTGAGCCTATATTCATCGCTTTCATATGCCGGCACATCAACGCTCGTGCCAAGGTATTTTTTTATCTGCTCCATCGGGAAAATATCGCCTTTATAGTCATATGAATTATCGATGTAGTCCCTACTTGCGGTACCCCAATCGGACGAGCTTACGTTGGTGTATCCCCAATCGAGCATATCGCCTTCTTCATCATACGAGACGATGAAGGAGATGGTGCCATAGACGAATTTGTACGTCTCTTCATACTCATCGTAATGCCCGGACAAAGTCAAACTCACTTGCCCGATGTCCAAAGTGTTGTCTTCGTTGATATCGAAAATGCCGTTGATCGGGATTACGCCCATGCTGTTAGAGCGCACATACCAGCGGCCAATCATGGCTTTGGGCGTAGACAAAGCACTCTCGCTTGAAGGGTTTGATTCGCTAGAGGAGCTTGAGGAGTCGCTCATTCCGCCTGAGGGGTTGCACCCCCCTAGAAAAAGAGAGGAAGCGAGCAATATGGTTGCGATGATTTTCTTTTGCATAACGAGCGTAATTATAAACGCAAAAAATAAAAAACGCCCTCTTTTTGAAATTGTGATACAATGCGCGAAGTCTTTTGAGAAAAAGATTAGGCAAAATCAAGGGAAATTGTTCATGAAAAAATCAAAGATAATCCTGACGCTACTCGCTAGCTCGTTGCTTGTATCCTGCAGCGGCGATAACGATAGCGTTTCCTCCAGCTCTTCATCCTCCTCCAGTTCTTCCTCCAGCTCATCCTCCTCCAGCTCATCTTCCGTCGATGATGGGACCGTCAGCTTCGAGGATATGTATAAAGAAATATGCAAAGTCCAAAGCGAAGAGATCAAAAACGCAAGCGTGACCACGTATAGAAGCGAATCGGCCACCTCCTCGCTGAGCGATGTGACCGAGGAGACCTATCATAGCTATATCGATGGCTCAGTCACCTCCTCTGGCTCCTACACCCGGAAAGTGGAAGGGAGAGACGACTACGTTGACACTTTCAAAAGGATCGCGACAAGCGTCACCGACACCTATGAAAACGAAGACGGGGAAGGCACGACTTCCTACAATATGTTCGTCAAGGTGACCGACTTTGCAAAGGGCGACAGCGCCAACTCCCAGTATGCCGACTCGGCAAGCAAAGTCTTCATCGTCGATTCGGAAGATGAAATCGGGAACCTCACCGAAGGCACCTACATCCTCATAGACGACATCCCTTTCACTGCCTCTCCGAATCTCACGTCGAAATTGGCTTCTTGCATCAATTCCTTGTATTCGAGCAACTATATATCACAGCTTGGCAAATACGGCATCAAGCCGATTACCGACAAAGATGGCAACATCGAATACAAAGCCCAATATAAGTATTCCTACGATGAAGACGGTGAGACGATTTCCACCATTATCGACATCGATTATCTATTGAACGCGAAAAAGAGCAGGCTTCTCTCTTATGCTTTCTCAACGAAAGTGACTTATGAGCGGAGCGCAGATGATACCTATTTCTCTCTCCTTGCCGAGTCTGGCAGCATCGAATACGGGGATAGGGAACTCTCGCTTCCGGAAGACGCCTTGAAACCTGATGATTATTTCTTGGCTCATGCTTGGGGGATGGGGTTAAAAGCCAAATACGGTTTCAATACCTACGACTTTGGCTCAGATAAAGATATCAGCATTCCTTCTTCTTATACTGAAATCTATGGTTACGTTTCTGACCCAAAACCCAGCAAAGCTCTTGATTTGTCGCTTATTTCAACCGCTACTTCAGATGAAGATGTCGTCGCTTTGGAAGACGGGGTCTTCACCATCAAAGGTGTTGGCACGGTCGATTTGACATTCTCCTATTATGAGAAGGATCAAAATACCGGGGTTTATTCTTTAGCGGAAATAACTTACGAGAACTTGACGATTTCCGAGGTTAAGCCGGAGGAAATCAGATTCTCCTATTACGCGGATAATTCCGAATATGGACTACTTGCGGGCAATACGAGAAACTGGGGCTACAGCGTCCTTCCTTCGAAAGCTTCGCAAATCGTGACGGCCGTTTCTAGCGATCCATCCGTTCTTGAAGTGAGCGTCAATACCGACGGCACCATCAGCCTAAATGCCAAAAAAGAGGGTGAAGCAACGATCACTCTTGCTTCAGCGGACGATTCCTCGATTACCGCGAGCAAAACTTTCTATGTCTTGTCTTCCTCTGCTGATTACGAGTCATTCTTGACGAGCAATACGTTCTATTGCGACAGGAAAATATACCATTACGATATGTATCTGACTTTCAAAGCTGATGGGAGCGGAACCGCGAAATACGTTGCCTATGATGAGACAAAAACGACCACCGTCAAGAACACTTACGAAGTCAGTTTCACCTGGTCGCTTGAGGATTCGACTCTCTCCTTCGACACCTTTGATGCCGAGTCAGGCGATGTTTCTTTGCTTGATGCGAGAATCGTGAGATGGATCGATAAAGAAGGCAAACCATTCGGCTTATCGGTTGGTGCGAGCAACTACGCCGAACTCGAATTCGTCACCGTAAGCAAATAAAAGCAGCGGGGCTCCTAGAAAAGGGAGCCCTTTCTCTTTTTCTGGAGGCCAAAGGGCGAGTATCATTACTCTATGCCTCTTTCCTCTTCCCCTAAACTGAATCTCGCTTTGGCGAATATGGGCATACTCACCCCAGCGGATGTTTTGAATCACCTTCCATACCGATATGAATCCTATCTTCTTACCGAGAAGAAGAGCCATTACGAAGACAAAGAGAAGGTGGTGAAGAAGGGGAAGATCGTCCAAAAAGGGAAGAACCTCCGTTTCTCGAAACGCTCGCTCACGAGTTTCTATTTCAAAACGGGCGAAGAGACTTTCCTTGTCGAAGCGTGGAATAGGCCTTATCTATCGACGTATCTCAAGATGGAGGAGGAATATACCCTCATCGGGATATACGAGAAGAAGCGCAACTGCTTATCGCTCACGAATATCGTGAAAGGCGAAGTGCCTATCGAAAAGGCGTTGAAGCCCATCTATTCTCTCCCCAAAGATATCCCCAACCACGTTTTTGCTTCTTTGGCGAAGCGCTCGCTTAGCAAAGTCACCTCCATCGATGATGATTTGCCGCCTTCTTTGGCGAAGAAGTACCGCCTTTGCTCGCATCTAGAGGCCATCAAAATGGCTCATGAGCCCAAAAGCAAAGAGGCGCTATTTCAGTCGCGCAGGAGGCTTAAATACGAAGAGGCGCTGCATTTCGCCGCTTCCAGCGCTCTTATAAGAGAGAGCAACAAAGCCATCAGGAAGGAGAGAAAGAAGCCGATCGATATGAAAGGATTAGGCTCTTTCATCCGCTCCTTGCCGTATTCTTTATCCCCTTCCCAAAAGACGGCTTTGAAGGAAATCGTCCTCGATATGGATAAAGAGACGGTGATGTACCGCCTTTTGCAGGGGGATGTGGGAACAGGCAAAACGCTTGTGGCCGCTTTAAGCGCTTATGCGAATCTCTCCCGCGATGAGCAAACCGCCATTCTGGCTCCCACTGATGCTCTTGCTAGACAGCATTACGAGAATCTCAAGGCGCTTTTCGCCTCCACCGACATCAAGATAACTCTCCTTGTCGGAGCTCTTTCTAGCGATGAGCGGAAAAAGGCATTATCCTCCATCGCAAGCGGAGAGAGCGACATCATCATTGGCACCCACGCCTTATTCTCCTCTTCCGTCATTTACCGCTCTTTGGGCTTAGTCATCATCGACGAGCAGCATAAATTCGGGGTCAATCAAAGGGCAAGGCTCCTCAATAAAGGGGATGATGCCGATCTCCTTTTGATGTCGGCCACCCCGATCCCCAGAACCCTTGCTCTAACAATCTACGGGGATTTGGATATCTCCACCTTGGACAGCTTCCCCCAAGGGAAGAGAAAGGTGAAGACGAGCTGCGTGAAGGAGAACGATCCATCAATAGACGCTCTTATCGAAGAATCAATCGCGACAAATCACCGCGTCTATATCATCGTCCCGCAGATTGAAGGTGAAGAAGATAGCAACGTTTCCGTCAAAGAGGTGAATAAGCGCTACAGGGAAAAATACCCGGGGAAAGTTACCTTGATGCACGGGAAGATGAAAGATGAAGACAAAGAATTCGCCCTCCTTTCCTTTAAGTCCGGATTTACCCCGATCCTTGTGGCCACTTCGCTTGTGGAAGTGGGGATCGACGTCAAGGAAGCCGACCTCATGATCGTCTATAGCCCAACCCATTTCTCCCTCTCTAGCCTCCACCAGCTCCGGGGGAGAATCGGAAGAGGAGGGGATGAGGCCAATTTTTTGCTCGTTCTCGATAAGAAAAACGATGAAGGCAACGAAAAGCTCAAGATCCTTGAAAAAGAGGACGATGGCTTCAAAATCGCGGAAGAGGATATGCGCTTGCGTGGACCTGGGGAGATGGCGGGGGTAAAGCAAAGCGGGATACCGAGCTTCGCGGTTGCGAATATCATCGACGATTTCAAGATGTTTGAATGCGCCCGCGATGATGCAAAATGGCTTTTGGATAAGAAAGACGATCCTTCGATAAAGAAGTATCTAGAAGGCATTGAGAGAGAAATAGGGGAACTCTCGCTTGCTTAATGCCTTCGAGAGGCGATTACGCTATACTTAGGGACGAGGAAATTAGCCATGAAGATAGTCGTAGATATGATGGGTGGGGATAAAGGAAGCCCAGCCACCAAAGAAGCCGTCAGAAGATTCGCCGAAGCGCATAAAGATGCCGAGCTTATTTTAGTCGGCAAAGAGGAAGAGCTCGCCGATATGAAGGATTTTCATATCATCCTAGCGAAAGAGGTCATCGGGATGGAAGCTGGGGCAATGGAAGTGCTCCGGAAGAAAGAAGCGAGCATGGTGAAAGCGATGTATGCGGTGAAAGAAGAAGGCGCCGATGCCGTTGTTTCCTGCGGTTCCACCGGGGCGTTTTTATCAAGCGCCACCCTCATTCTCAAGAAAATAGAAGGCGTGATTAGGCCAGCTCTCGCTGTCGCGATGCCCCATATCGGAGGCAATGCCTCGACTTCGATTTTCCTTGATGCCGGAAGCTCGAACGTCAATACGCCGGAAGAGATGGCGCAATTCGGCTTCATGGGCTCTTTGTATGGGAAATGCGGAGCGAATATCCTCTCCCCGAAAGTCGCCCTTTTAAGCAATGGGGCGGAAGAGGGAAAGGGCTCCCCCGAGGGGAAAGAGGCCTATAAGCTTCTCAAAGAGGATAAACGCATCTCCTTCATCGGCAATATCGAGTCAATGGATGTTTTGACGGGAGAGGCGAATGTCATCGTGACCGATGGCTTCTCGGGCAATATCTGCATCAAAGCGATCGAAGGCACCGCCAAAACGATGGGCAAGATGCTCAAAAAGGGTTTCATGAGGAACCTTGCGAGCAAGATCGGCTATCTTTTGGCCAAAAAAGGCGTCGATGAGATGAAAAAGACGATGGATACCAAGCGCGTGGGCGGAGCGATGCTGCTCGGAGTGAATGCCGTGGCCGTCAAAGGGCACGGCAATAGCGATGCCACCGCTTTCTATTATTCGCTTGAGCTCGCTTATCGCCTTGCTTCCAATAAAATCGTCGAGAAAATCAAAGAAGGGTTCTCCAATGCCGAAGCTTGAGGAATTCCTCCCAACTTTCTCTTTCTCTCCGCGCGACATCTCGCTTTTTGAGATGGCTTTCACCCATTCTTCCGTCAATGGGACCTCTGGCAAAAACCATTTTGATTACGAGCGTCTCGAATTTTTGGGCGATGCCTTGGTGGGTTTAGTGACAAGCGACCTCATTTACCACTATCATCCAGAGCTCAATCAAGGCGGCATGAGCAAGCTCAAGGCCCAATTCGTGAAGAGCGAATCCGAGGCCTCTTACGCCCTTAAGCTCCATCTCGACGAATATATCAAGGTCGGCAAATCCCTCCAAGGGAGCGTCAAGAACAACCATTCCATCTTAGAGGATGTCTTCGAATCCTTCATCGGGGCGATATATCTCGACCAAGGGCTCGTCTTCGCCTATAGCTTCGTCCGCTCCGTCTTCGAGGAGGATATAAAGCACGGCTCACTTAACCGCTACGAGGACCCCAAGAGCATGCTCCAGGAGGCCATTCAAGCCGAGAATAAGGAATCGGTGAGCTACAAAATCATCAAAGAGTGGGGCAAAAGCAACGACAAGCATTTCGTCTCGGCCGTCTATTTCGAAGAGACGATGCTAGGAAGCGGGGAAGGCAAAAGCAAAAAAGAGGCCGAATTCAATGCGGCAAGAGACGCTTTGAGCAAACTCGCGAAGGAGTGACAATGGGATTCTTTTCTTTTCTTAAAGGCAAATTCGCCGGCAAAAAGGACGCAACATCCGATAAATACGACAAAGGGCTCGCCAAATCGCGGGCGGCTTTCGCAAGCAAGCTCGATGCCTTGAGCAAGCGTTACAAGAAGGTCAATTCCGCTTATTTCGAGGAACTTGAGCAGATTCTAATCGAGGCGGATGTGGGCGTCTCTCTTACCCTCCGTTTGGTGGAAAACCTTCTCAACGAAAGCGAAAAAGAAGGCATCGAGGAGCCATCTATCATCAATGAGAAACTCATCGATATGATGTTCGTCGATTACGTGGAGAAAGGCGAAAGCATCATAAACGAGATTTCTTTCTCCTCTTCCTCACCGACCGTTTTGCTGGTTGTGGGGGTAAACGGGGTAGGGAAAACGACCTCGATCGCCAAACTCGCCCATCGTTACCAAAAGCAAGGCAAAAGCGTGATGCTTGTGGCCGCTGATACCTTCAGGGCGGGCGCTACCGAGCAGCTGTCCATCTGGGCCGATAGATTAGATTGCCCCATTATCAAAGGCGCCCCAAACGCCGATCCATCGAGCGTAGCCTATGACGGGGTCAAATACGCCAAAGACCACCATATCGATTTATGCATCGTCGATACGGCCGGAAGGCTCCAGACGAAGAGCAATCTCATGGCGGAGCTTATGAAAATGAAGCGCGTCATCGGGAAAGAGATAGAGGGCGCTCCGCAAGAGACTTTCCTTATAATCGATGCCACAACCGGGCAAAACGGGGTCATTCAAGCCAAAGCCTTCAAGGAAGTGACTGAGCTTACCGGCGTAGTCATCACCAAGATGGATGGCACCTCCAAAGGCGGCATCATCCTCTCAATCAGGGATGAGTTAGGGGTGCCAGTGCGCTTTATCGGGCTAGGGGAGAAAATGGACGATCTCGAGGAATTCGACCTTGAACGGTATCTCCACGGCTTATTGGTCGGTGAAAGCGATGAATGAACTCGATAAACGCGAGCGGATCTGCTTGCTCCTAGATATATACGCGCCTCTGCTTTCACTCACCCAGAAAGAGGTTCTATGGGACTATTACGCCTTCGATTTGTCTCTCTCCGAGATTGCCATCAATCGGGAGAGCAGCCGCGCCGCGGTAGACGACGCCCTCAAAAAAGGCGAAAAGAAACTAGAGGAGCTTGAAAAAGGGCTAGGCATCCTCAAAGAAAGAAATGAACTGAAGAGCCTATTGAGCAGAGCCAAAGAAAGCGGCGATTACACGGAACTGGAGGAATACATCAATGGCATTTGAATCACTATCGGAGAAATTCCAGAGCATCTTCAAGAAGATGCGGAAGGAAGATAAGCTCACTGAGGAAAACATGGATGCGGCTCTTAAGGAGATCCGCGTCGCTTTGCTTGAGTCAGACGTCAATTTCAAAGTCGTCAAGGCTTTCACCACGGATGTGAAGGAAAAAGCGCTTGGGAGCGATGTCCTCCTTCATGTCAATCCTAGCGATCAGCTCATCAAAATCTGCTACGACGAGCTCATTGGCTTACTCGGGAGCGACAATACCGGGGTGAGCTACAAAAAAGGCGAGCCCACCGTCATTATGCTCGTGGGGCTACAAGGAAGCGGAAAAACCACGAGCGCTGGCAAACTCGCCTATCTAGCGAAGAACAAGCTCAACAAGAAAGTCCTTTTGGCTGGGCTAGACGTCTATCGTCCCGCCGCCATCGACCAGCTTGGGCAGCTTGCTAAAACGCTCGACGTCGATTTCTTCGAGATGGGAACGAATGAAGACCCGCGCAACATCGCCAAAAAAGCCAAAGAACTCGCCATCAATGAGCATTATGATTTATTGATTTTAGATACGGCAGGGCGCCTTCAGATCGATGAAGCCCTCATGAAGGAGCTTCAGGATATCTCGAAGGACATCCATCCCGATGAGACGCTTTTGCTCGTCGATGCGGCTTCTGGGCAAGATGCGGTGAATGTCGCAAACTCCTTCCATTCCTCGCTCCGTTTGACGGGCGTCATCATGTCAAAGCTCGATGGCGATGCGAAAGGCGGCAGCGCCTTATCCATCAAATACATGACGGGCCTTCCCATCAAATTCGCCGGCGTAGGCGAGAAGGTATCCGATCTCGATATTTTCTATCCTGACCGCATGGCGGATAGAATCCTCGGCATGGGCGATATCAAAACGCTCGTCGAGAAAGCGCAAGAGACATTCGATGAGAAAGAGGCGAAGAAAGCCGCGAGGAAATTCGAGGATGGCTCTTTCACGCTCGATGATATGCTCAAACAAATGAAGATGGTTCAGAAGATGGGGAGCCTCGGGGCCATCGCAAAGCTCATTCCGGGCATGCCGAAATTAAGCGATGAGCAGCAAGAGAAGGCCAAAGCCGAGATGCGTTCATTCGAGGCCATCGTCAATTCAATGACGCCATATGAAAGAGCGCATCCTGAAATCCTCAAGTATTCTCAGAAGAACAGGATCGCGAAGGGGTGCGGGAAAAGCAATGCCGACATCAATCGCGTCATCAGGAAATGGGAACAGAGCAAAGAGATGATGAAGCAGATGAAGCAATACCAGAAATCCGGCAAGATGCCGCCAGGCTTCGGCGGGAGATTCTAAAGCCGAATAAGGAAACGAGCGCCTCGACAAAGGGCGCTTTTTCATTTTGAAAAGCTCCATCGAATGAGGATGGCTACCACAATGGAAAGAACGATCTTTCGCTTCGTTGCTGCAACGATATATGCCTCGTTGCAAAAAATGCTGCAACGATACGGCAATCGTTGCAAAAAATGCTGCAACGATACGGCAATCGTTGCAAATAACGCTTCATCGATATACGATATTTCATGGAAGAAGCAGCCTATGGACAAAAAAGAGAATAAAGCCCTTGAATATAAGGAAATCGTCGATAAATCATATCTGAAGACCGTCAGCGCCTACGCCAATTTTAACGATGGCATCATTGTTTTCGGCGTTACTGATGAGGGAACTACGAAAGGCGTTGAGAACCCTAATGAAGAATGTCTCAATATCAAAAACCAGATCAATGACTCCATTAAGCCAAAGCCGGATTTCAGCTTGAAGGTCAATGATGACTCTACCATCAGTTTGAAAGTGTATAAGGGCCAGGCAACGCCTTATCGATATAACGGCAAATGCTACAAGAGAAACGATTCATCGACAATTGAGGTCGATCCTCAAACCGAGAACCGACTCGTCCTAGAAGGGAACAACCTTTCCTTTGAAGAATTGAAGGCGAAAGATCAAAACTGCGTTTTTTCTATTCTGTCTGAGCATCTCAAAAAAGCCATCAATATCGATAATTTCAATACTGACACGCTTAAAAGCCTCAATCTTTTAGGGAAAGAAGGCTACAACAACGCCGCAAGCCTCCTTGCCGACAACAATCATTTTCCCGGAATTGATATCGTTGTCTTTGGCTCGAGCATCAATGAAATCAAAAAGAGGCATACCTTATCGAATGTCTCCGTTTTAAAACAATATTTGGATGCCATTAAGATATTCGAGGACCAATATATCGTTGAGAGGATTGACGGCGGCTTCAGGGAGAAGTGCGAACTCATTCCGTTTGAAGCGTTCAGGGAAGTCATCGCCAATGCGATTATCCATAGGGCATATGATGTCTCGCCCAATAGCAAAGTCGAGATGTATAGCGACAAAATCGTGATATCCTCACCTGGCGGATTGATGCCTATGATGGATCTAACCGCTTTCCTTGCTGGCAGGTATTCGTGCTTGCGAAACCCAATTCTCGCAAACGTATTCCATCGTCTCAATATCGTCGAAATGTTCGCGACTGGGATCAAACGCATCAATGAGTCGTATATCGGCTCTGCCACTAGGCCGATATACGATGTCTCCGATTCTTGCGTTTCCATCACTCTTCCGGTGAAAAAAGAAATCGAGCTGAGCAAAAACGAAAAAATAGCCTTAAAATGCATCGAAATGAATCGGGAATACACCAGGGGGGAACTCGAGAATTCGACAGGTCTTAAGAAAGACACGCTTATTAGGACCCTCAATTCATTAGTGAGCAAAAACCTTCTTGCGAAAAGCGGGGGAGCAATGAATATCACTTACCGCAGAAGCAGATGAGTTTTTGAATAAGGCCAAACGAAAATGGATGAGCCTATAATGGCAAAAGGAGTTTTTCCTACTTTTTTGCGTCAAAGCGCTTAAGGATGAATATCACTCTAGTTCGTCGTATTCCTTATTGACCGGTTCACACCATTCGGTATGGCATTCTTCTCCGGGCAATTCGATGGCTATATGGGAAAAATAGCTGTCTTTTTTGGCTCCGTGCCAGTGCTTTACGTTAGCGGGAACGACGATCACGCTTCCCTCTTTTAACGAAATCGCCTCTTTCCCTTCTTCCTGATACCACCCTTCTCCTGCGATGCACAATAAGAGCTGGCCTCCGCCTTTTTTGGCGTGATGGATGTGGTAGTTGTTTCTGCACCCTGGCGAAAAAGTCACATTTGCCGCAAATAGGTCAGAATCGCTTTTATTCAAAGGATTAAGGAAAGACTCGCCGATGAAATATTCGGCGTAATCGACGTTGCTTTTCCCTAATCCGAAGATATTTGCTTTCGCGAATTCATCCTTGTCCAAGATTTTCATGTTTTCTCTCCTTTAAATCGTCTTATACACTAGCCATACCGCTCCGCTTTCTAGGGCTTCCGCCTTCTTTAAGCGCAGATGAGTGACCTGCTTTTCTCTCTTTAAGCCATCGAAAGATGCGCCTTCCCCTTCCCTTCCGTCGATCCCTTCCCCGATGAGGATGCTCACTTCGTCCAATAACCCTTCTGCGAGGAAAGAGGCGTTTATATGGCCTCCTCCCACAACCGCCATCCTCTCTATGCCGAATTCATCGTGCAAGATTTCGCAAGCGCGTTTAAGATCGACTCTCTCTTTCCCGGCCACGATATAGGAAATGGCTCTTTCTTTTAGATAGAGGAGGTATTCCTCGCATGCTTTTTCGCTCATGATGATGAGCAAGGGCTTTTCTTCCTTTCTTTGATCCTTCCAGCAAAGAGAGCCATAGGTATCGGCCACTATTTCGTAGCCTTTTCTTTCCAGTGCTTTGAAATATGTCTCTTTGTTTACCGCGTTTTTGTTCGCGCTTTCGAATTTCTCTCCTTCTGCCATCTCCTTTTCGGCGGTAACGCGCCCAGAGAGGGTGCTAGGGCAATGAAAGGAATCCAAGGTGGCGTAATAATCATCGACTCCTCCTAATTCCTCCGTCATGGCACAGTCGATGCGCCCATCAAGCGAACTCATCATATGGCAGACGATATATGGTTTATTCATCTTTTTTCTTTCCTTTCCAGGGGCAAGGCCTCTATAGTGATTATACGATACGACCTAAAGTCGGCTTTAGGTCAAGATGTTTATCGCATTTTCGGAGGGATATATGTATACGATAGGGGAAGTGGCGAAGATGTTCTCTTTGCCGATATCGACGCTCAGATATTATGACAATGAGGGACTATTTCCCTCTCTTCAAAGAGAAGGCGGCAAGAGGAGATTCCTCGAAAACGATATCGAAGCCCTCAGGGTTATCGAATGCCTTAAGAAGTCGGGGCTAGAGATCAAAGACATAAAGCTCTTCATGGGTTGGTGCAAGGAAGGGCCTTCTAGTTACCATAAGAGATTGGACCTCATCGAAAGGCAAAAAGAGAAAATCGAAAAAGAGATCGAGTCGTTCAACAAAGCGCTTGATATGCTCAAATACAAATGCTGGTATTATTCGATTGCCCTTGAAGACGGGAACGAAGATAGGGCGAAAAGGTTGACACCTAGCTCTCTTCCAGACGATATCCGGGAAGCGTATTTGAGTGCCCATGACGATCTTTCGCGCCTATAGGCATTTGATTGATGCTTAAGCCTTATAAACAAAAAATCCCCGGCAAAAGCCAGGGATAAATTGTGATTTTAGTTTATTTTGCGGCGTTGAATAAGCCGTAAACGGTAGAGATAAGGCCACTTACAAGCGAGAAGATAGCGAATAGCAAAGCGCCAATGCCGAGGGTATATTCGGTGCCTGTTCTATATCCCTCGGTGAGATTCGACTGATACGATCCGAATTGAACGGGGAAGAAAGCCATAATGCCGGCGGCGATGAAGCAAAGGCCTCCGAGCAATAAAAAGATACCAACTACTTTTCTTCCGCTTTTCTTGTTAACAAACAAACTTAGAAGTGCTAAAGCGATTCCGACAATTGCCAATATGAGAGTAATGAGAACCCCGACATTGGCCGCAAGCGAAACGGTAATGCCTTTTGCGGAAAGGCTAGAAGAGGAAAAGTCCTTCACAAAATAAGTCCAGTCAGGAATGTTAGCGGATTGAGATGAAAATGTTCCGCTAGCACCGAAACCCATCACAAAACCACTTAGCGAATATGTAGAAACTATTTTTTCTACTAAGTAATCATTTCTTGTTACAAACGGCAAGAACGCCATGCATAGAGCAACAATGCCAAGCAGTAGCACGGTGGATTTGATGACGATGGACAAAACGGAAACTTTTGCATTTGATTTCTTTTTAGCCATAAATGAGCCTCCTAAATGCAGTAAAAATAATCTACTAGGAAAGCGTTCAATAGTGAATAAACAACTTGAACGATTATGTTCAAAAAGGTCTAATCCAATAGTTTTTTCAACGCTGGCAATAGAAGCGCGTCAGCCGGTAGCCAATCGACGCTTTCGAGGTTGCTTTTGTCTAACCAACTCGCCTTTTCGGCCTCAAGCAGCTCAAGGTGCGGATTATTGAGATGACAGAGATAAACATTCATGACGAGATGAAACGTGGGGTAATCCCATTCGATGGTTTGAATGAAGCTGTCCACGCCGATCGAAGCATTAAGCTCCTCTTTTATTTCGCGGGTCAAAGCCTCTTCGTCGCTCTCCCCATTTTCGATTTTCCCGCCAGGGAATTCCCATTTGTCCTTGAATTCGCCGTATCCGCGCTGGGTGGCGAATAGGAGATTATCCTTTTTGATGACGGCGGCAACGACTTCGATTCTTTTCATTTCCCTTCCTCCAAATCGGCTTGCAGATATTCATATATGTCATTTCTCACTTCGTTTTGAAGCAAGAATTTCCCGTCGGCGTATGATACGTTTTCTCCGTTCTTTCCCGTCGGCTTCGTTACGGTTTCTAACTCTCCAATCAAATTCATTTCCCCAAGAAAATAGAATTTTTTGGCCTCATCGTCCTTGTCGTTTTTGCTCTTTCTCACGAAAAGATAAATTTTCGTGTTTTTATCATAAAGAGGCCTGAATTCATGGCTATTCTTATCGCGGTTCTTTTTGCTTTCCCACGCGAGCGTTCTTTGATTGGTGAAGTAATCGTCGTATTTTGTGCTTTCATCCAACTCGGGGCTTTTGTTGTAATTGATGAAAACGGGGAATATCCCTAACTCAGCATTGTATTTATATCCGCCGATGACGGATGTTAGATCTTGCGAGTAATTGAGGAGTTCGCAAACGTCGCGATAACTGTACTGGGCGTTTAGGCACAAATCGGTTTGCTTGTACTTGTTCGTGAATTGTTTCTCATAACGATGGATGAAGAACTTCAGTAAATCAGTGAGTTCATCTTTGAAGAATTGATCCTCGAGAGCCTTTTGCATCTTACCAGTCAAAACAAAATCATCGTTCGTGAAGGGGAGATCAGGGTATTTGGCGCTTCCCCATGTTCCGCTGAAGATCTTCTTTATGCAGATTTCTTTTGCTTCGTTCATCTCGATGCCGCATGAATTGGCCTTTTTTATAAATGAGCGGTAGTCGCCTCCTTCAACAAGCGTCAGCAATAGAAGAGGCTCTTCTAGACGCATTCCGGCTCCTAAGCGCTTCCCGGCTTCAATCAGAATTTTTTCTTGGGTTTCATCTAGATTCGGCAATGGTGATATAAAGGAAGGCAGCTTCCTTTCGATCCTCTTCATGAACGAATAATAAGAACCGTTGCTGGTGATAATGCGCATCGGATTGAAATCGCTGAAAAGCTCAAAATCCTCGTAATTCGGCCTTCGATATAGTTTATTTGAGAGTCTGACAAATACGTCTAGAAGCTCTTTGAGCGAATTAAAAGACACTTTTGCGAGGGATTTCAAGATCCTTGAGCGGGCTATCTCGTCGAATTCGATCGTGGATATCCCTGGCAAATCGCCACCATTGACTAGACGTATCCGGCCCGTTTCTTTGTCTCCGTCGAAAGCAAAAGCTTTGGCGATCATGAAGTTGCTTTCGTAGTTGCCGATGAAATCGATGATTACCACGAAATCCTTTTTGTCGACTTTTCGCAGTCCTCTTCCAAGCTGTTGGATAAAGATAATGGATGAAGCGGTTGGTCGAAGGAAAATGACCTGATTGACCGAAGGGATATCAACGCCTTCGTTGAAGATATCGATGGTTATGATGTAGTCGAGATATTCACCATCCGATATGTCGTCTTTTTCGAGCATGTTAACGGCTTCTTCGCGCTTCTTCGCGCTGTCTTCGGCAGACAAAAACGCCGTCTTGAACCCTCTTTGATTCAATTTTTCTTCCAAGATGGCCCCGTCTTCCTTCCCGGAAACGAAAATCAACCCCTTTAGCCGCGCTCCGCTGTAGCCGTAAAACTTTGATTGTTGAATTACATAATCTACCCGCTCATCATTGAATAATCGCGAGAATTCCTTCTTTTCGTATAGCTCATCGCTGCTCCATTCGACGTCAGTCACGCCATAATAGTGAAAAGGGCAAAGAAGATTTTCATCTAAGGCATCAACCAACCGGATTTCGTAGAGGACGTTATTGTCGAATAGGTCGTAAACGCATCTCGGATCGTCACTTCGCTCTGGCGTTGCGCTCATCCCCAAAACGTAACGAGGCTTGAAATAATCGAGGATCTTCTTATAGGTTGCCGAGCCAGCTCTATGGACTTCGTCGATGATAATGAAGTCGAATAAGGTTGGATCGATTTTCTCGTGAATTGAGCGATTTCCTAGCATCTCCGAGGTTGAAAATACGAAATCATAGGCTGTTTGCTTCTCAAAATCGAAATAGTCAACGTTCTCCAGCGTTTTCGCCAAGGCTTTCTCACCCGTCAATAAAGCGTATCTCTCATCGCTCGGGAACACCGATTGATAGGCTCGTATTGCTTGGGCGAGAAGTTGAGTGCGGTGGGCTAAAAAGAGAACTCTTTTCGGCTTGATCTTCCTTATTCCGAAAGCTGAAGCGTATGTTTTCCCTGTGCCGGTGGCCGAGATCAAAAGCCCACGGCGATCTCCGCTGCCGGTTTTTCCTATCTCATAAGAGCGTTCTAAGCATTCCGCGAAAGAAACTTGCATATGATTTGGTTTAAGCAAAGCATCGGAAAGACGTATTTTCGGTTTTGAAAGCGAAACTTTTTTCTGCTCTTCGTATATTTCTTTATAAGTATTGATATAGGAATCTAGATTTGAGGCTTTGCCCCACAAGATGTCAAACTGCCCGAGAACCTCATTGACCATCTTGCCGTTGCTTGTGGAAACTAGCTCGGCGTTCCATTCCTCGTTTTTGCTTAAGGCATTCGCGGTGATATTGCTTGAGCCGATGATCAATTTGTAGATGGGGTTTTCGCCTTGTCTTTGCTCGAAAATGTAGCCTTTGGTGTGAAAGCCATCATTTTCCTCGTCGCTCGTTTTGTATATTTTGACTTCGATGTTTGGGAAATTTCTTTCGATATCGAGCAAAACATCTGGATCGGTGAATGAAAGATAATCAGTCGTGAGTATCCTCCCTTTCACGCCTCTCTCTTTTGCTTCTTTAAGCGACTCAAGCAAAAGCTGATATCCGCTTCTGGTGATGAAAGCTACCGAAAAAGAGAACGACACAGCGTGTCTCAATTCATTCCTTAAAGCATCGATGATTTTCTTATGAGCATCTTTATCGTTATAAAGGAATTGCGGCGCCATCGAAGAAAAAGAACCGGTCTTACCGTTTACGAAGGCGGCGCTTAATGCTTTTTGTATCTCTAAATCCAGCTCTTCCAAATCCATCGGGAAACAGTTTACCAGCTTCCAAAAGAAATAACAGAACCTAGGGCAAAACCATCGGCTATCATGGGGAGTTATCATATCCGTGATTGTATAAGGACAACTTCATGGTCGGCTTTATAAGAAGGACGTAAACGAAGATCTGCCAAGACTTATCCGTATGAAGAGAAAAGATTGGCTCTAACCATTGCGATACCTTGATGTCTTATTGGTTCATCGCCCCATAAACAAGTTTGCAGTAGCGAAAAAGAGCGATAAGTGGAGGCATTGATCACTATTTAAGCTTTATTATCGCCTAGGAATTCGAGACTCGTGGCACCATTATGGGAATGAATTTGGGGAACTCAAAAATATAGAACGAATCATCCTTGCTCCTTTTAAGATGGTTACAGCAGTGGGCGTGACGACAGGAAACTGAGCCTTTTTCTTTTTAAACGCCCCAAAATAGAGATTTTTATGACGCTTTGGGGCATTTTATATTCCTGCTTCAGCGCGTCATCTTCCAAGTACCGAAAAACGGACTTAGGTACCGCTATGATATTGGAAAAGGAAAGGAGGGAATGATGATGAATCAGGTTCTGAAAGACAGCCATGGGCGGACGATCGGCACGATCGAGAAATCCGGAACCAGGGAAAAACTCAGAGACGAGCATGGCAAACTGCTTGGCGAATATGATGGCAAGTCAACGCGCGATTGTCATGGACGCCTCATCGGAAATGGCAATCTTCTGACGATGCTGCTAAAGAAATAAGCCGGCAGGGGCGTCGAAATCCGGCGCCTTTTTATTCGTCTCAAAAATGGTACTTTTGATACAATATATTGAACTTGTCGATTCGAAAAGGAGAGATGATGATCCCAAACAAGAAAAGCTCCATTTTGCTGGTGCTTAAAATCCTCGAGGAATACACGGATGAGGAGCATTACCTCACCCAGAAGCAGATTGCCGATAAAATAGCCCAGCTCTACGATATCGAGCTTGAAAGGAAATCCGTTGGCTCCTCATTGCAGCTTTTGGAAGAGCTCGATTACGATATCGGCAAAGGGCCTAAGGGCGGTTTCGCCCTGCTCTCAAGAACCTTTGATGAGACGGAAGCGACCTATTTGATAGATGCCATATTCTCGAGCAGGAGCATCGATGGCAGGAAAGCGAAGAGGATCGCCGATCAGGTGGCAAGCTGCTTCAGCAGATATCAGAGAAAGGATTATTCCTATATTTACAAATCGTCTGAGATAACGCGCACTTCAAACAAGGATGTCTTATACAACGTCTCTCTCATCATTGAGGCCATGAAAGAGGGGAAGCGGGTCGCTTTCCAATACCTTTCTTATGATAAGAAAGGGAATCCGGTTCCGAGAATGGATGGGTATCAGTATATCGTCTCGCCGTATTATCTGATCAATAACTTCGGCCGCTACTACCTTCTCTGCAATTACCGCGAGAAGTATCGCCCCCTCCAGGTGTTCCGGGTGGACTACATGATGAACGCCGAAATAAAAAGCGATTGGCCAATCAAGCGCCTTGATGATTTAGAAGGCGCTCCGAAAGATTTCTCCATCACGAAGTACATGAACGATCACCTTTATATGCTCGGCGGGGACACGATAGAGGCCACCTTCGAGCTCGATAACGAATCGGCCTTGCTTTACATAAAAGACTGGTTTGGGGAAACGGCGAAGATAAAAGAGAAGGGTGGCAAGATAAACGCTACGATCCGCTGCAATGAGAGCGCTCTCTATTATTGGGTGATGCAGTACGCTCACGATGTCACAGCCATTTCGCCGGCATCTTTCGTAAACAAAATCAAAGAAGGGTTGAAGAAGACTCTGGAAAGGTATGAATAAAGCCATGGAAAAAGATGAATTCAAACTTCACATCGATAGACTCAAAAAATCGCCGGCGTATTCGATGTCGCTCGGATCGAAAGAGCTCTTCCATTCTAATTTTTGGGCGTTTCTGATCGAAACGAGCGATTATAGAGGCTTGATAAAAGCCTTCTTCCCGAATTTTTGCCTAGAAGCTTATGAGAAAGTCGAGAGGGAAGACAAACATAGAGACCTCGTAATCTACGACAAGGAAGGGCGAGAGTTCGTGATTGAGAACAAAATCAAATCTTATCCTCGGAAAGACCAGCTGGAGGAATATGCCGAAAAAGGCAATTTCACCTCTGGTGCGCTCACAGGCATCAATGAGCCGCCTTTCAAACTCGAAGGCTGGGAATTCGTCTCCTATGCCGAGATAGCCACAGCGCTCAGAAAACTGAATGAAGGCGTTACTGGGTATATGCATGATTTAGTCGATGATTACTGCACTGCCCTCGATTCGATAAACGCCTTGATGGCCATGTCTTTAAAAGAAAAGGAAGGAATCCTTTCCTACTGGAGCGAAAACATCCGTTTGCTCAACGATGTCAATCTGATGGATGTTTTCAAAAAGAACAAAGCCGACGATTTCGTTATGAATGGATTCGGCTCCACTCGCAAAGCCAAATACGATGAGTTAGCGGCCACGAGGCCCGCTACGAAATTCTTCATAGAACGAGGGTTCTACAACTGCAAAGCGACCCTGAGTTTTGTCTTTTATAACAAAATCGGCGATGATGAATGGGGAGAGTCGATCGGCATCCAAATAGAGGAAGGCCAATTCAGGCTATTCAAAGGGAGCAAAAACAAGAGCGCCGATAAAATCTTTGAAGAGTATTCGGAAAAAGGGTGGTTCGATCCTTCTTATGAAATGCATGAGAGCCGCAAAATACACGGCTATGAGACGAAAATGAAGATCCGCAGCAAATACTGCAAATACGGTGAGCACTGGATCTACCAATATTTCGATTTGCGGCACGATGATAGCGATTACGAAAACTATGACGTCGTCGCTGGCTTATTGGATAGATTCCTTGTGCAGGCATTCGCTATTCTCGGTTGAATTTCTCTTACGTTAAGCCGGTCACCGCCAAGGAGGGAAAGAAGCTGAGGAAAGCGAGGATTTTCCTTGGTCTCTTTTCAACAAGGAAAAACAGGTTCAGGAAAATAAAGGCGTCTTGTCATTGCGGGGCGCTTTCTTTTTTTGCATGTACCTTTTATGGGACATCATCTCTTTTAGAATATGGCTATGGAAAACGGCTTTAAAGCCGATAGAGAGAAGGGAACTGACCTATGAACGAATGCAAATGCCAGCCAATCGAAAAAGAAACACCGGACCCGCGCTATTTCGCAACTTGCCCTATCTATGACATAGGGAAGAGAATCCTGACATATGGCTTATACCCTCAAAGCCACGTGAAAGACAAAGAACTGATCGCGAAGTTAGAAAAAATCGCCACTTCCTGGAATGACTGGACTCTTTTCGAAGGATATTATTACTGCAAAGCGAAAGCCTCCATCGCCGAGAAAGAATCCCGATTCGATGATGGGGAAGAGATAAAGAACGAGGAGGTGTATTGGTTCCTCTGCGAGCCCATCGAGTGGAAGGTATTCCCTATCTCAAACGATCTTTGCAAAGCCGTCTCTCGTTTGATTCTAGATGGCCGCGTTTATGAGGAGAAGAATGATGAATATGGGCTTTCGCGTTTCATGAAACAGCTGAATAAGCGCTTCCTCAAAACGGCTTTCGTCAATCGCGGTATCCTAGAGAAGGCGCCTCGAGAAGAAGGGAACTCGGATGGTGATAAAGTGAGCCTCCTTAGCCTTGAGGAAGGCAAGAAATTGGACAAGGGTTTCATGATAAGCACGGCTAGTGACTACGCAAAAGCCAAACGTGTGAGAATCGATTCCGAGACGAATCATGGTCTCTACTGGATAGGCTCGGCCTATCCTTCTGAGCCTGGCTTTGCTTATTATGCTGATTATGAGGGACGGGTGCATTCCTCTAGTGCGGGATCAATAGGTGCCGGCTTCCGGCCTTGTATCTATATGAAGCTTCAAATTGAATATTTGGAGAGGAGACATAGAAAATAAAGGATTCAATGAAAGATTGTTATGTTGCGACCGAAGTCAAGCGAAGCTGATATGTTGTTCGTGAACGGCGCCTCCGCGGCTTCCCTCCCGTATAGTTTGCCTTTCGTGAGCCCCCAAACGAAACACGCCATCTCCCTCGCGCAAGCCGTTATGGCCTTGTTCCGGTGGAGACCCCTCGGCCCGCAAAAGGCCTCTTAGTCAGCTTTTTGGGGTGACTTCGTTTTGGTCGCCGTAGGAAAGGAGGGCGTCTTGGAAGAACTCTAGCTTCTATGCTTTTAAGCCCGGCTTCGCCCCAGTTGCGTAAAAACTTAATTTGCCTTTGAAGAATTGTTTGATCGGATAGGTTTTCCCGATACGCCTTCTTCCGAAGATGATGACAAACTCAGACCGATCCGAATTCGAGCAGTGTTCCAAGACTCGCATTTCTTCTTTTTTCCGATTATGACATTTGTTTCTTTGTTTTCATGCATATCTTCATCCTTCCTATATTTCCCCAAAACTCAAAAAAATCTAACGATTTGGGGAAATATAGGTTTCTAACTGCTTTGATTTTCTACTGATTTTCAGTGGGGATAAATGGTGTTGGTGCGAAAATAGTTCCAAGGGATGCTTTCTAAGCGGGCTTTTATCGAAGCAAAACGAAAAAAGAGTCCGGTCTTTATGCCGCTATATGTTTCTGGACACACAGCCCTCTAGGTGCGCGATTATACCATTATTTGTTTCCATTGAATTTCCGCTTTTGCCTAGAGATAAAACCGATATGAGTGCCTTAAACAGCAGCCATGTCGATAATCGAAAAGCCGCTTATGGGGAAAACGCCGCAAAGTCCTCATTCGCGCTAGAAAACGTTCAAAAGCGATTCATCGAGCAAGAAATCTTTTAGGGAAAGTATCATTATCCCATTGTCGTCGACCGTTTTTCTCACATCATCTTTCACGATAATCATCTTTTTGAACGAATCTTCGATGTTTATCAGCGCGCTTTTTTCTTGCCTCTCTTTGTCTTTATCAGCGATGGAATAAGCAGACTGGATATATATTCTTGAGTCGCCCTTGTTGATGATGAAATCGCACTCAAGCTGTTTTTTCGTATAATTCCCGTTTGGGAGCCTTTCGTTGACTTGCACAACGCCGACATCAACGGAATATCCTCTCATGCAGAGTTCGTTATAGATTACGTTTTCCATCAAATGCGTTTCCTCTTGCTGCCTGAAATTCAGCCTCGCGTTCCTTAACCCGACATCGCTGAAATAATATTTGGACGGCGTATTGATGTATTTTTTCCCTTTTATGTCGTAACGTATCGATTTCCTGATGATGAAAGCGTCGTCCAAATACTCAAGATAATCTTTGATTGTGCTTGGCGAAACCGATATGTTTGAGGCACTTTTGAATGTGTCGACGAGCTTTTGGACGTTTGTAAGCGAACCGACTGATGATGAGATAATGTTCAGCAGTTCCTCCATGATTCTGTCGTCTTTGATGCCGTTTCTTTCCTTTATGTCTTTGATATACGTTTCTTTGAACAGGTCTTTGAGGTATTTCATTTTGGAATCGTCATCTTTTTTTGAAAGAATCAAGGGCATTCCGCCGAAGGTATAGTATTCCTTCCACGCTTCGTGAAAATCGCTCCGCTGCGAGTAAAATTCTTTGAAGGAAAGGGGATTTAGATGAATTTCGTCACCCCTTCCTCTAAATTCCGTCACTATATCTTTTGAGAGAAGGTGTGAGTTGCTCCCGGTCACATACACATCGAAATTGTCGATATAAAGGAAATCGTTCAATACCGAAATAAAGTCATCGCACATTCCTATTTCGTCGATCAGCAAATAATATTTTTTCTTATCGACGGCTTTTGAAATAACGTAACTATATAATTCATCGGGATTGCGCAGCTTAGAAAAACTCCTTCTATCCAGCTGGATTTCGATGATGTGGTCATTAGCAATTCCGCTTTGGAGAAGATGCTGCTTGAACAGATTGAAAAGCAAATATGATTTGCCGCATCTTCTTATCCCGGTGACGATTTTTATAAGGCCATTGCCAGCTCTATCTATTAATTGTTTCAAATAAAAGTCCCTATTTATCATGCGCGATTTCCTCCACTGAAGATTTTTGCGAGAATTGCATTTTTCTTCATCAATATTATAACAAGAATATAGTTAATCAACTGAAGATTTTTGCGAGAATTGCATTTTTCTTCAGTTATATTGCGACGAGCACGATTCAAGAGTTATTTGTATTGCGTGGCAAGTAAGCTTGTAGGAGTAGTGGAACGAGCGTTGCTGAGACTCGCGACATCCGATTGCATGAGGAAAAACCCGCCTCTACTCAAGCAAAACAAAGGCGAAGATAAAGAAACTGTGTGTCGAAACCCATAGGTGGCCCTTGGCCTTCGCCGATTGAATGAAGAGCTGAACTTTCGTTTATTCAAACGGAATTTTCGGTCTTTTATGCACTGGCGCTATTTTTGACACACACATAAAAGATAAAGAAAAAAGGTTTGATGCAAATCGCACCAAACCATCGTTTCTATAATGGCGGAGGAATGGGGATTCGAACCCCAGCTACCGGTTAAGATACTACGAGCTTTCCAAGCCCGCCCCTTCAACCACTTGGGTATTCCTCCGTTGACGCTTAAAGCGCAAGTGAAATTATAGAGAGGTCGATAGGCTTTTGCAATTGCTTATTCTTCCCTCATGAACCATAATTTCGCCATGGTCGAAATCAAGGTATCTTCTTTAGAAGACGGGCAGAAAATCGAGAAATTCGTGAAGAAGGCGCTCTCTACGGCTCCACTCGGTTTTATCTATAAGGCTTTCCGGAAAAAAGACATCAAAATCAATGGGCACTGGGTCAAAAAAGACGCGGTGGTGAAAGATGGCGATGTCGTTCGCATATATGTGAGCGATGAGCAACTGAAGGATTTCGCCAAGCCGAAAGAAGCGAGCAAAAAGCCCTTCCCTTACGAGATAGTGTACGAAGATAGCAATATCCTCATCGTCAACAAGCCTTCCGGCATATTGGTATATGGAGACGATAAAGAGAAGCGCAATACCCTTACTCGCCACGTTCAGAATTACCTTTATTACAAAGACGAATACGATCCAGCTCGCTCATCTTTTTCTCCTTCTCCCGCCCATCGATTGGATAGGAACACAAGCGGCTTGGTCCTCTTTGGCAAGAGAGACGCCGCTTTGAAAGAATTAGAGACGCTTTTCAAGGAAAGGAAGGACATTTCCAAAAAATACCTGGCTTTGGTTAAAGGAAGAGTGGAGAAAGAAGGGGAAGTGGATGCGCCGTTATTAAAAGATGAGAAAAGCGGAATGGTGAAGGTGGCTTCTCTTTCATCCGGGGCGAAAAGCGCGAAAACGCTTTATCGCCCGCTTGAGGCTTTCTCTGATTCTTCGCTTGTGGAATGCGACCTCTTAACAGGCCGTACGCATCAGATAAGAGTGCATATGGCTTATATCTCCCATCCTTTATTGGGGGACGCAAAATACGGGGATTTCGCTTTGAACAAGATTTACCGCGATAAATATGGATTATCCTCGCAATTCCTCCATGCTTATTCTTTCGAATTCGGGAAAATCGACGGGGTTTTGTCATATTTATCGCATAAGAGATTCGAGGCTTCTCTCCCGAAAGAGGAAGAGATGATACTCGAAGAACTCCGCAAAGAGAAGAAGAGCATCTAACAAAACTCGTAACATAGATGGTAGGATAAAAACGATGATCAAAATCTATTATAGCCCCAGCTGCAGCAGCTGCCGGAAAGTCAAAAAATGGTTCGATGAGCAGAAGATCCCCTATGAAGGGAAGGACATCTTTTCGAAGAAGCTCACCAAAGCCGATATCAAGGAGATTATCTCCAAATGCGAAAACGGAACAGATGATATCATCTCCCCCCGCAGCAAAATCGTGCTCGAGAATCACATCGATTTCGATGAGATGAAGATAAGCGAGCTCATTGATTTCGTATTGGCCAATCCTAGCATTTTGCGCCGTCCCATCATCGTCGATGATCATAGGGTGCAGGTTGGATATAATCCTGAGGAAATCGAGACTTTCATCCCACGAGCCAGGAGGATGGCTGAAGAGGCGTGCAGAGGCAACGTCTGCCCGAATTACGACACTTGCTCCATCAATGCCTTGTCCGTTCTCGAGAAATTGAATTCGAAGAAGAAATAAACTGCCTCATCCTGCTTTTTGAGGCACCACTACATTGATTACATGCCATTGATGTCGGTGTAAATGTCGCATATTTATTTATTTTTGTCGGTGTAAATAGTAGAATCACTTTGAAGAAAGGTGGCGCGAGAATGTTGATAGAATCGAATAAAATTGAGCTTAAATCCAAATACACCGATACGATAATTAGGGAAATAGTGGCATTTTTGAACGCCGATGGCGGGAAAATCTATATCGGAATCAATGATGATGGCACTGTTTGCGGGGCAAAAGGCATAGACAAGACGCTCAGAGCTATCTCGGATACTGTCACCGCTCAAATTGAGCCCAGCGCCATAGATGTAACGAAAACCGAAATCGAGATAATGGATGGCTTGCCCGTGATTGCGATAAACGTCAAGAAGGGCATCTCCCCGATCTATTGCATCAAAAAATACGGTTTTTCCTCGAATGGGTGTTCTATCCGCATCGGATCGAGCTCTCGAGCGATGAGCGTATCGCAGATTCATGAAAGATACAAACTGAAGTTCTTTGATGACGATCTCATCGTTTCTTCGCCCACGAACCTTAAAACGCTGTCCTTTTTCACGCTGAAAAACTCTTATTTGGAAATGGGATACAGATTGAACGAAGACACTTACGAAACGAACTTGAAGCTTGTCAACAATAACGGCGAATACAACGTTATGGCCGAGCTATTATCCGATAATAATAGGTATTCTCTTATTTTCGTCAAATTCGTCGGCTACAACAAAGCGAGCATCTCGCAAAGAAGCGATTATGGTAATAAGTCCATTATTTTCGCCTATAGGCAACTCATGAATCGGATTGCCGCCGAAAACATATGCATGTCGAATACAACGGTTAGGCCAAGAATAGACACATATCTTTTCGATTACGACAGCGCAAATGAAGCGATCGTCAATGCGATCGTCCATAATGATTGGAGCATAAGCGAGCCTCAGGTTTCCTTCTTTAAAGACAGGATTGAGGTTTTGTCGCATGGCGGATTGCCGCACGGTTTGTCGCTAGAGGAATTTTATAGAGGCATCAGCAAGCCTAGAAACGCGCAGCTTATGAAAATTTTCTCTGATCTGGATATCGTCGATCACACAGGACATGGCGTTCCGATTATCGTGGAGAAATACGGAAAAGAAGCCTTTGAAATTTCCAGCAACTACATCATCGTTAAAATCCCATTTGACAAAGAAGTCGTGAAATCGATGAATGGCGGTGTAAATGTCGGTGTAAATGCTCAAAATGTCGGTGTAAATTTAGGCGACGCCGAAAAGGAGATTTTAGAAGCGGTGATCATCGATCCTTCGATAAACGCCGAAAGGATATCCGCGAAAATCGGGAAGAGCAAAAGAACGGCCGAAAGGTATCTGCGATCTTTAGAGGAAAACGGCTATCTCCTTAGAGAAGGGTCTCCTAAAAAAGGCCGTTGGGTGGTTATTAAATAGCAAAACGCCTCAATGGATGAATTTGTGCCCTTTTTCGAGAGCCGTTTTTTCCCAAGCGGGGGTTTCTCCGTTATCTAATTCAGATAGCAGCTTCTTATCTTCTTTCGTTAACGTCAGATTGGCGAATAAGTCGGGACGATATTCCTTCGTTAAGCGGAGCGATTCTTTCCTTCGCCACTTCCTGATGGCTTCGTGATTGCCGCTATAGAGGATATCGGGCACTTTGTCGCCGTTATAGTCGTATGGCTCGGTGTATTGGGGATATTCAAGAAGCGAATCGTTGAACGATTCATCGACGAGCGAACCGCTTGTGATGGCTCCATCAAGCAAGCGGGTGACGCTATCGGCGACGGCCATGGATGGTATTTCCCCGCCCGTTAAGATGTAATCGCCGATTGAAAGGAGCTCATCGACGTATTTGTTCACTCGCTCATCCACCCCTTCGTAATGGCCGCATACGAGAATAAGATGATTCAGCTTAGCGTACTCCTTGGCCTTTGCCTCATTGTATGTGGAGCCTCTAGGCGAAAAAAGAACGGTATGCGAATTAGGGGTTTTCACGCTAGCGAGGGCATCGACGATCGGCTGACATTTCTCGATTAAGCCAGCCCCTCCTCCGATAGGCGGAGTATCGACGCGCCCGTATTTGTCTTTCGTGAAGGAGCGGATATCGATTGCTTCTATTTCGACTACGCCTTTGCCGATCGCTCTAGCGATTATCGAACTGTTTTTGAACCCTTCGAACATCTCCGGGAAAAGAGTCAATATCGTTATCTTCATGAAAGCATCCCTTCCATGACTTTGATGACGATTTTCTTATTCTCCAGATCGACGGAGACAATGAATGTATCGAAAAGGAATGGCACGAAGAAATCCTTTTTGCTCTCCCTTCCGATTCTTAGATTCGCTGTGGGGGCGTTGGTCTCCACTTTCTTCACCTTGCCTAGAAGCAGGCCTTTTTCATCATAGACGAGGCATTGCTCTAATTCGCCATTACGATAATATCCTTTGGGCAAAGAGGCGTTTTCTGCAGGGATAATGATGGCATCCTTCAAATGCTTCTCAGCCTCTTCTATGGAATCAATCTCTTTAAAAGAAACGAAAAGGAATTGGCCGGCGTCGCGGAAAGAAGCAACGGTGACGGGGGTCTCTTCCCCTTTGTTAGAAAGCAAAAACATCTTCGTTCCTTTTTTGAAACGAAGGGAGGGGAAGTCGGTTTCGCCATAAACGCGCATCTCGCCCTTTAGGCCGAAGGTGCGGTTGATTATCCCTAATTCGATGCCTTCCATAAAGAAATGGGCGCCGATGTTATTCGGCGTCCTCCTTTTTCTCTTCGTTGAAGCTTTCGAATTTGAGATGGATGTGGGTGTTGCTGTTATCGGCTTTCGAAGCGATGCCGACGACCTCACGCAAGGCGTTGGCGACGGCGCCACGCTTGCCAATGAGTCGCGCAGTATCATCATCTTCGGCCACGATAAGAATGGTCACATCGCGGTCATCTCCGCCGGGGAGAGGGCGAATCATCACTGATTCAGGCTTCTCGATAAGCGGATCGATGAGGGCGTGGATTACCTTCTCGTAGTCGATCATCGTTATTTGCTCTCTTTCTTGGCGGCTTTCTTGCCATCGGCGAATTTGCTCATGATGCCTTTTTTGGAGAACATCGCGCGGATGGAGTCGCTTGGGGTAGCTCCGCTATTGAGCCACTTCAAGGCGATTTCTTCATTGATTTCGGCCTTCTCAATGCCGAGTTTTGGATCGTAAACGCCGATTTGCTCGATGTAGCGGCCATCGCGTGGCATTCTGCTATCGGCAGCGACGATACGGTAGAAAGGATCCTTGTGGCGTCCGATTCTGGTTAATCTGATTTTTACTGACATGTGCTTTTATCTCCTAAAACGAGGGTAAGTATATAGACGAGCAAAATACCTGTCAAGCAAAAATACTTAACATCTTATCAAAATATCTATTAACTTAGCTTGGCCCTTGTCTTTATAATTTAAGGATAAAAAGCGAGGCTATTATATGAGCGATAAGAAGTTTGACGCATATTTGGAAAAAGCGTATTTAGGCGTGGCGCATCGCGGGCTTCATAACGATGAATTCACCGAAAACGGGCTGAAGGCTTTCAAAAATGCCATCGATCGCGATCTGACTTTTGAGCTTGATATCCATTTGACGAAAGACAATGAACTCATCGTTTGCCATGATAGCGATCTTCTCCGCACCACGGGCAAAAGCGGCATCATCGAGGATTTGACGCTTAAGGAAATCAAAGACAATTACAGGCTTCTCGACGGAGAGGAGGTCCCGACTTTCCAAGAGGTGCTTGATTTGAATCAGGAAAAAGAAATCATCGTCACCGAGCTTAAAACATACAAAAACAATTGGAAGGCGCTTGCAAAAAAGGCCAAAGAAGTCCTTAAGCAAGTGAAGGACCCGAAGAAGATCATCATGATATCCTTCGACCCTCGCGCTCTTTTGGCGATGGGGAAACGCTACGAAAGGCAGCTGCTTGTCTGCTTGGAGAAGAAGTGGGTGTGGAAGCTGCGCGGATTTTTCGAGGCGGTGGATCTCGATTCGAGGATGGTTACCTCTAAAGAAGTGCAGAAATACCGGAGTAGCGGACGCATCGTCAATGTTTGGACGATCGAAAGCGAGGAGCAATTGAAAGAAGTATCCCCATATGTCGATATGGTGACTTTCCAGCTTTTCGATCCGAATATCGTCAAAAATGATAGAGAAAGATACATCGAAAAAAGAAAGGGAGCGAAGTAGCTCCATTGATGGCCACAACGCCATTTTTCAGCTCACTATCAGTATAAAATGAACGATTTTCAAAGTTGATTAGCTATCAAAAAATATAGATATTATCTAATTATTTCTCGATAAAGAAATACTGATAGGCTTTTTATCGGTAAATCGCTTTTTTTCGCTTTGGAAAGGGTTATAATGTCTAGCGTTTCTTATATCAAAGAGGTTTGCTATGATTGCAAAAACCAAACAGATCCATATCGATAAGTCCCTGCTTTCGAAGCTTCCGATCTTAGAGACTCCGGTACCGGATTTTCTTTTTGTCCCGCTTGCAAATGGGCGCTGCGCCAAATCGGAAGTGAGCGTCAAAGAAGGGGATAAAGTCTATTACGGGGAACGCATCGGAACGCGTTTTGGCCCGTTTTTCGAACAACCGATGTTCTCGCCTTGCTCAGGCGAGGTGGTGGGGAGCGAGAAGCATCTCCATCGAAGCGGCAAGGTCGTCGATTATCTTAAAATCAAAAACGACCATCTTGATACCCTTGATTCCTCGATTAAGACGAGAAGCCCTGAGGAAATCGCGAAGCTCACTAAAGACGATGTGACGGAAATCGTGAAAAATTGCGCCCTTGTCGGACTTGGAGGCTCTTCTTTTCCCACTTACGTCAAGCTTGCCACGAAAGAGAAAATCAACACCATTCTTCTAAACGGCATCGAATGCGAGCCGCTTCTTTCTAGCGATCACCGCCTCATGGAAGAGAATGCCGACGATATCATGGAAGGCATCCTTATCTTAGAGCAGATCTTCAATATCAAGGATGTGCGTATCTGCATCAAGAAAAAATACAAAGAGCTCAAAGAGCATCTTGAGAAAGTCATTGCCAAATATCCAGGCAGTGGCGTAACGGTTGCCGCGCTTGGCAACTATTACCCGCAAGGCTGGGAACTCGAGATGATCAAAAACGCCACGGGCATCAAACTCGAGCCAGGCGAGCTCCCGATGAAACATGGCATCATCAATTTCAATGTGGCCACGGTCGTCGGTATCAGGGATGCCGTCAAATACAATCTCCCTGTCATGAATAGATATGTCACTATCCAAGGGACGGGCGTCAATAAACCAGCTCAGCTCACGGTTAGGGCAGGGTGCCTCGCTAAAGACCTCATCGCCTTATGCGGAGGTTATAAAAACCCTGACGTCAACAAATTCATCTTCGCTGGCGGGCCGATGATGGGCTCTAGTCTCCCTAATGATGATTTGGTTTGCACGCGCTGCGTCACTGGCATCTTCGTGCTAGACGAGAAACCCGTTGAGGAGAATCCGTGTTTGAGGTGCGGCTCTTGCGTCCTTTCTTGCCCAGCCAAATTAGAGCCTGTTCTCATCATGGAAGCCTATAAAGCGATGAACAAGGAAGCGATCAAAAAGCTCAATCCGCTCAAGTGCGTCGAATGCGGGCTTTGCTCCTATAGCTGCACGAGCGGCATCAAGGTCCTTGATTGGGTCAGAAGAGCGAAAATCGTCGCAAAACTCCCATAAAAAAGAGGATATAGCATATGGAATTCATTAAGAAAACATCGCCTTATATCAAAAGGAAAGACAACCTGAAAGGGATGCTATTAGACGTTGTCATCGCCTTGCTCCCGACTCTCATTTTCGCTTTCATCGTCTATCCGCTTGATGCTTTGCGCATCGTGCCTTTGTCTATCTTCACCTTTGAGTTATGCGAATTCTTGTTCGTCCTCATCACAAAGAAAGACTATAAGGCTTTTAACCTCGTCAACGCGTTAAGCGCCCTCATCAGCGCCCTCATCTATTCTCTCATGCTTCCTGGAAATCTATCCTGGGATAACGGCATGGGCTATTTCATCGTCATCATCGGCGCTGCGATGGGCACGGTGTTTGCGAAACTCCTCTTTGGCGGATTCGGCAACAATATCTTCAATCCAGCCTGCTTCGGCGGCATCGTCGTGCGGCTTTTCTGGGGAGGATATACGGGCCATCCGACATCCTCTTACCATGCCTCTTTGCCGACTCATATTTTCTCTGGCGGCACGGCCTTAGGGGCGGAGAGCTATAGCGCCATCAACCAAATCTCGCTCCTCGATATGCTTTTAGGCAAAACATCGGGAGCTTTAGGAGAGGGGTTCGCTATAACGATTATCGTCGGTCTCATTTATTTGCTTGTGAGGCATACGATCGATTGGCGCACCTATTTATCCTATTGCCTCACATTCATCGTTCTCATGCTCATCGCCGGCATTATCGTGCAAGTGAAGCTCGGCTATGTTTCGATGTGGCGCTTCTTGGCTTACGAGATTCTCGGCGGTGGCTTCTTATTCGGAAGCGTGTTCATGATAACTGATCCTGTCACTGGGCCAGTTGGCTCCCCTAGCCGCGTCATTTTCGGGATGTTTGGGGCCACGATTGCCGTCTTCATCCGTCTTTTCACCGCTTCTCCAGAAGGGGTAGGCTATTCCATTCTCTTCGCGAACATGATCGCTCCGGTCCTCGATTACCCAAGCTGGAGCAGCTCGAAGTGGAAGAGGTGGCACTATATCAGCATCGCTTCGATTGCCGTGGTCGGCATCCTTGCGGTCACTCTTGTCCTCAATTTCAAAGAAGGAGCGGTTCTATGAACAAAAAATATATAACGGTTCCCGCGATTTTGGCGGCTATCTGCGTCTCTAGCGCCGCTTTGATCGGCCTTACCCATCTTGCCACCGAAACCTATAACAAAAACCATCAAAGCGATGAAGCGCCGAAAACCATCAAGGCTTTGTATTCCGATTCATCGGTCAGTTTCAGCAAAGTATCATCTTTTGAGAATATCGCCGTGACTGGCAGCAATACCAAAGTGAATCTGACCGATTTATATATCGTGAGCAAAAACGATGAGAAGGCTGGCTTAGCCTACGTCGTTGACGCGGGGAAGCCCGTAAAGACGGAAGTGCTCTTCACGATTTCCTTTGAGGGCGAAGTGAGCTTAGATACGCTCTCTTCTTTCCGCCCGAAAGCCATCAATGTCTATAAAGGCGGCGACTCAGGATATGACAAAAACGTCGTGACCCTCGCTTCTTATCTAGTGGATGGGACAGCCTCTCTTGATGGAAAGACGGATTATTTGTCCGGAGGCACCAAATCGCAGAAATATCTGCTTGATGGGGTGAAAGCCGCCCGCGACCACTACGCCTCGAACTATTCGAAATTCTTGAACGCGAAAGGAGCCAATTAAATATGGAAAAGAAACAGCAATCGGCTCGTTTGAGGGTCTTTCTCGATCCATTATTGAAGAATAACCCTCTATTTGTGATGATTCTTGGCACTTGCCCGGCTCTAGCGGTCACCACGTCTTTGGAGAGCGCCTTCGGCATGGGGCTATTATTCACCTTCGTTTTGTTCTTCTCCAACCTTATCATTTCCTCTCTCAGGAAGGTGATACCCGAGGAAATCACCACCCCATCTTACGTTGTCATCATCGCGACCTTCGTCACGATCGTGAAACTCCTTAGCTCCACCTTCCTCCCAGAGCTATATGATTCTCTCGGCGTTTTCGTGGCGCTTCTCGTCGTCAACTGCATCGTTTTGGGCCGAGCCGAGGCTTTCGCGAACAAAAACGGCGTCGTCGATTCGATGGTTGATGCCTTAGGGAACGGGGTCGGCTATACCTGGGCTATTTGCGCGATTGCTTTGGTGAGAGAGGTTTTTGGCACGGGCACTTTGACTTTCGGCGCCACCTTCACTTTCATTCCGAAAACAGTCATCCCGATACTTGGCGGCTATAGTGGCACTTCCTTCACGATGGCGATGCCATTATTCAATTCAAGCGCCGGAGGCTTCTTTGTCCTTGGCATCGCTCTAGCGATTATCGCTGCCATCGGCAATAAGAAAAAAGCGAAAGAGGCAGCGAGAAAGAAAGCTGAGCTCGCCGCGAAGAAAGCCATGACTGGCACGGAGGTGAAATAATGGATTACTCAGCTTCAGCTTATTTGGTTTCCTTCCTTTTGGCCATCATCTCCTATATGGCTATCGATAACGTGATTCTCTCGCGTTATTTCGGAATCTGCTCCTTCATCGGGGTTGGCAACAAAGTCAAAAGCGCTCTTTGCATGGGGATGGCGGTATTCTTCGTCATCGTCATGAGCGCCCTTGTCTGCTGGCCGCTATATACCTATATCCTCGTCCCAGCCGGCATGGAATACATGGAGACCATCATCTTCATTCTCGTTATCGCCTCTTTAGTCCAGATCGTTGGCTATTTCATCAAGAAGAAATCGCCATCGCTATACAAGACGCTTGGCATCTATCTTCCGCTTATCACCACCAACTGCGCGGTGCTCGGGGTGGTCGAGACCAATATGTCTTACGATTTCGGGAGGTCGATGGCTAACGCGATTGGTACCTCGCTAGGCTATATCCTCGTCATCTTCCTCTTTGCCTGCATCAGGGTGAGGCTTGAATCGAGCAAAGCCCCGAAAGCGATGAAGGGCGTGCCGCTTGCTTTGATTGTGGCTGGCATTATGGCTCTCATCTTCATGGGCTTAAGCGGCATGATCGATTTGGGATCATGGGGCATCATCTAAAATGCCAAAGGAATTTTACGTCATTCTCACCATCGTCCTGCTCGTCGTCCTGCTCGTCGTCTTCTTCGTGAGTTTCCTGCTTTACGTGAAGACGAAGCCGCCGAAGGGCTGCGAGAATCTTGGGCGCGACGAAAGCAAATGTGGGAACTGCTCGGAGACGAGCTGCCGCTTCTATCATCTGGAAACGAAGATGCAAAACAAAGACAAAGGAGAATAATCTCTATGGATATACTCTATTCGATAATCATGATGCTTGTGGCCGCAATTATCCTTGCGGTGCTCATCGTTGCCTTCTCTATCCTTTTCCACGTGGAGGAAGACCCTCGCATAGCCGAAGTCGAGAAAAGACTCCCCAATGTGAACTGCGGGGCGTGCGGGAAGGCCGGATGCCACGATATGGCTGAGGCTATCGTAAGCGGAGAAGTGAAGAAACTCTCCCTTTGCAAAGCTGGCAAGAAAGACAAGAACTTCGATCCGATCATCGAATATCTTTCTTCCGCCCCAGCTCCGGACGGGAGCAAGATGACTCCTCCCACCATTTGAGGAGCAATCTTTCTTCATTAATCGCATAATATCTATATGAAAAAGAGACTTCTTGCTGTTACTTTTGGGGCAATGTCTCTTTTTTCTTGCTCATCTTCGGAGCGCGTGACTTCTTTTATCCTTAACGACGTTTTCTCTTCTTATATCTCAGTTGCTTATGAAGGATATATAAAGGGATTGGAGGAAGAAGCGACATCATTGATTAAGAAAATCAACGATTTGGCCGATGCTTATAAGGAGAAAGAGATAGCGAATGTATTTACTTTGAATAATACCGAGGAAGAGGTTAAGGTGGATCCGCTTCTTTTCTCTCTTCTAAAAGAAGCGAAGGATATCGAAGCAAAAAGCGAAGGCTATTTCTCGCCTCTATTAGGCTCATTGACTTCCTTATGGAAAACGACTCTTTATGGCGGAATTGCGGGGGATTCCTCATATTCGCCAACTGAAGATGACATTGAAAAAGCCAAGCAAAAAGCCCCTATATTGCTTAAGGAGGCCGCTTCTAGCAGCTTAATCCTCGATGAAAGCAATTTTACGGTCAAACGCGTTGGAAAAGGGCAAATCGATTTAGGGGCGATCGCCAAGGGATTTGCCGTTAAAAAAGCGAAAGAGCTGCTTTTGGATAAAGGCATCTCGCGTTACATCATCGATGGAGGGACTTCCTCATATTCCTTTGGCGAAAGCACGAGCGACGGCTATTTCAGGGTGCGGATAAAATACACAAGCGATGACGAGATAGTCCGCTACAAAGTCAAAAACGAGGACACGTCGATGTCGTCTGTTTTCGAGCAGAAAGTTGAAGTCGGCGGCAAGATATATTCTCATCTCATCAATCCCAAAACGGGTCTCCCAGAGACGAATTTCGCTTCTGCTTTCTTAATTGGTGATGATTCTTCTTTGATTGACGCTTTCTCGACGGCGTGCCTATTTGCCGATATAGAGAAAGTCAAAGAATGGGAGAGCGAATACCATTTCAAGGCAAGCTTATTTTCCTATGAGGGAGATCATCAGACTTTATTTTACGAGAATCCCTCTTTACTGCGTGAGGAGTGAAGATGGAAGAAAAGAAGGGATTCTGGAAGAAGCATCTTTGGGATTTCGTTTTGCTTTTCGCTCTTCTTTTAGGAACGGGAACTTATTTCACCGTCGATAGATTGAATAGGAACAAGAACTCATCCGATTTCCTTTACGCCGATATATACCTTTCTTCCTCGCTTTATCAAACGATTGATTTGGCAAAGACGGAAGATAGGGAATTCTCTCTTGATGCTGAACACGGCATGATGATTATCGCGATAAAAAATCACGCGATAGCGGTCAAAGAATCCTCTTGCCCAGGGAAGGAATGCGTGAATGAGGGATGGATTAAAGAAGCTGGCCATCCGATTTTATGCGCCTATAATCACGTTCTTATCTCTTTGCGCGAAGGAAAGCTAAACGAAAGCGTGGACATAGGATGAAACGATTGAGCGTCAGGAAAATCACGATGATCGCCGTTTTGCTCTCTTTAGCAATCGCTTTAAGCGTGGTGGAGAATTACATTCCTCTGGGCGTGCCAGGGGCCAAACTCGGTTTAGCGAACAGCGTGATGATTCTCTCGCTTTACTATTTCGGCTTTTATACCGCTTTGCTCATCTCTTTGCTGCGTGTGGTGAGCGCTAGTTTGATCAGCGGCTCGTTTCTAGGCATCGGCTTTTATATGTCGCTTGCGGGAGCCGCTTCCTCTCTTTTGCTCATGGCACTTTTGAAGAGGTGGGCGAAATGCTTTACGGTGGTCGGGGTATCCATCGCCGGCGCTTTCATTCATTCACTGAGCCAAATCGGCGTGGCGATGATTTTTTATCAATCGACCGCCATCATCTATTACTTCCCGCTTTTGGCCCTTATCTCCCTTGCCACTGGCACCATCATCGGTTTTTTGAGCGAAGCCGTTCTCTCCAATGCGTATCTGCGGGGCGTTGTCGAAGAGAATAAACGCAGCGAATGAGCGAGCGTCGTCTCCTGCCCAAAGAGAGAAACAATCGACAGTCGTAGACACCATTTATCGTCATAAAACAAACTAGGCATTCTTAAGAAGGCAATATCGATAAGACATCTGAATAAAGAATAATTAAAACACGCGTCTGCGTCTGCATTCTTTTTCTATTATGGACAACGTCCATTTGTGCCAATGTAACGATATGGGTAGGAACATAATACATGCCTATTATGCAACTGGCGTTCGCCTTTTTTGACGGTTCTAAATAAGAAAAGAGCAAACTTCATTTTCTCGCTCTTTCACAGTAACCATTTTTCTTTGAGCCAATTCTTTTTGGCACTTATTTCTTTAAAGCTTCAACGTTCGACTAGTTGTTCGGCTTAAGGGCCGGTTTGGCCAATTCCTTTGTCTTTAATCGCCTTTTGATTTGCTCCAAAAAAGTTGTACGAATGGCAAAAACCCCGACCAGCAAACTATTTGGTTTTTTCTGGATCAATAAAACTTGTCAAAATCATGATTTGGCAGTTTTCCTCATATAAAGCGTTGGATAAACTGCCAAAATGCATGTTTATGCATATAGTTTGGCAGTTTATCTCACACATTGGATATTTTAACGGCGGGGACATCCCTGCGTTTATGATTGGTAATTGCTTAAGAACAGGTAGTGTTTACGATTGGAAGAGAGTTTTTAGAAGTTAGCTGCGTTCAGCAAGAGGAAAGAAGGGTTTTTAATCATTCAAAAATAACCTGTTCCGCACTGATATTTCCGCGATTGCACTGTTTGCGATCTTCTCATTGCGACAATGGTCTTTTATCTATCTATGAAATGCAAGATTGCTTTCGCTATTAACAAGCGGGTATTTCACTAAAATGCTCACTGTTCCAAGCGTTAAAGCGTTTAGAGAAGCCAATATCCTAAAACAAGCAATAAAAATGGAATAAGCGCGCTCACTGAATGGCTACGCCTTTTCTTTGCCTAGAGCCTTAATCGCTTATTCCCCAAGGCAATTTTCCCCTCTTCTTTTCACCCATAGGGTGCAACCTACTATTTTTTGCTTGTTTTCCCCTCTTCTTATGCCTATCATTCTCCTTGCGTGAAAACGCTACGCGGGCTCCGCTGCCTCGTCACAAGGCATGAACCTGAAGAGAACACATTGCTAGGAGGTAAGATCGATGAACAATCAATTAGTCGAACAAGTTACCGCCCGTCAAATTCGGAAGGATATTCCAGACTTCTCCGCCGGCGACACCGTCAAGGTGTATGTCCGAATCATCGAGAACAAGAAAGAGCGTATCCAGGTCTATGAAGGCGTTGTCATCCAACGTCGCGGACATGGGGTCAGCGAGACCTTCACGGTGCGCAAAATCTCGAGCGGAATCGGCGTGGAGCGCGTCTTCCCAGTCAACACCCCGTCCATCCAAAAGGTGGAAGTGGTGAAGAAGGGCAAAGTACGCCGCGCCCGCATCCACTACATGCGTGGGCTCTCTGGAAAAGCCGCCCGTATCAAAGAAGCGGACGATAGCAAGAAAGCCGCAAAATAAAATCAAAAGTGACGTTAGCCAGCTTCGCGCTGGCTTTCTTTTTATCTTTTCATCACGAGCGTATAATTCCCTAGGCTATGGAAAAGAGGAAAAAACACGCGCCAAAAAGGAAAATCATCCGCGAGATCGTAAACGGAATCGCGCTTCTTTTGCTCGTTTTGACTCTTTCGGCTGCAAGTCAGCTCGTTTATGAATACAACCGTTATCGGCCTTTCTTCGTAAGCGGCGACAGCATGTACCCGTTTTTCAATTCCGAGGCTATACGGGTAAATCTTGCAACAGGCGAAAAAGAGAGCCATAGCGATGGGAACTGGGGCGATTACAACGAGGCTGGTTATAGCTATATCTGCGATTATGGCCTCCTTGATGATAAGGACGGGTTCATCGACCGCTTGGAACGCTTCGATATCGTGATGTCTTATTTCGATGATGATTACTCGCTTGAGGATGGAACCCTTTATAGCGGTGATAACCATGCCCCGAAAATCAAGCGCTTATACGCTTTCCCCGGGGAGAGCCTCTATTTCACCGATGAAGGGAAATTGTATATAAAGGAAAAAGGGGAGAAGGAATATCGCTACTTCGCGCAGAATGAGCTCATCGAGCAAGATGGGCATCTAGCGGAGACCTCCCTTAATGCCAAATACGGCAGCGAGAGCAATCCCGTTACTTTGGGGGATGATGAATATTTTTTGGTGGGTGATAACCGCAGAAGCGGGAAGAGCAACGATTCACGCTTCAGAGGACCGATCGGAAGGAGCCACAACCTGAATCCATCTTATCCTTCCGGCTCCTATTTCCTGCGCGGGAAGATCATCGCCCTAACCGGCAAGATCAATTTGACGATAAAATACGTAAACGGGAAGAAAGTGGCGGAGAGCAAGCTCATCTATTCTTCGCTCCTCTTTCCTTGGGATATCAAACAGATATGAATCAGCAGCAAAAAGGCGTCCATTATTTCCCAGGCCATATGCAGAAGGCCTTGCGTTCGCTCTCTTCTTACATGGGCGCGATCGATTTGGTGATTGAATTAGCCGATGCCCGCGCCCCTCTTTCTAGCCGCAACCCGCTTTTGGATAAGCTTATCGGGAATAAACCCCGTCTCCTCTTCTTAAGTAAGACCGATAGGGCGGATAAAGGCGTGACTGAGGAATGGATTGCCTATTTCCGCTCAATCGGGGTGAGCGCGATCGCGAGCAATCTCAAGCAAGCGAAGGCTCTTCCTCTCATCGAGAAAGCAAGTTCGCCCTTGCTAGAGAAAAAGCGCGAAAAGGAGAAAAAGCTCGGGATGAAGCCGCAGCCCGTCCGCCTTCTTATCGTCGGGGTCCCGAATGTCGGGAAAAGCACCCTCATCAATAACCTCGCCGGGAAAAGCGTCGCTATCGCGGGCAATAGGCCTGGCGTCACTAGAGCGGAGCAGTGGATCAAACTCAAAAACGGTTTCATTCTTTTGGATACCCCGGGCATTCTCCCTAGCGCCTATCTTACTCGCGATGAAGCGATCCGCTTGGCGCTTACCGGCTCCATCAAAGAAGAAGTGCTCCCAATTGACGATTTAGCCTCCATTCTTTTGGATTATTTGCGCTCGTTTTATCCGCAAAACCTCGCTCAAAGATATGAAATAGAAAGTCTAATCGGCATGGGAAATGATGAGATTTTGACGAAAATCGCGCAAAAGAAGGGGTTTTTGCTAGGAGGTGGCCTGCCTGATTTGGGCAAAGCCGCCTTGACGCTCATCCTCGATTATAGGGATGGGGCGTATGGACCCATCAGCTTGGAGCGCCCGCATGCTTAAAAAAGAACGTGAATTCTATAATGAGAGCACCCGCTATATCGTAGGGGTGGATGAAGCCGGGAGAGGCCCGCTTGCTGGCCCGGTTTATGCCGCAGCCGTCCTTTTCCCTCCCGAATTCGAAAATGAGCTCATCAATGATTCAAAGAAGCTTTCCGAAAAGAAACGCGAGGAGCTTTTCTCGCTTATTATCGAGAATGCCTTAGGCTATGGCATAGCCTCGTTGAGCGCCGAGGAAATCGATGAGCACAATATCTATGAAGCCACCAAAATCTGCATGAGGAAGGCCGTTTCGCAAATCAAGGCCCCTTTTGATTTGATCATCACCGACGCGATGCCTTTGAAACTTGATAAACCCGTCATTGCGATGGTGAAAGGCGATGCACAGTGCTTGAATGTGGCCGCCGCCTCCATTTTGGCGAAAGTCTCTCGCGACCGTTACATGGAAGAACTCGACAAGAAATACCCGGAATACGGGTTTGCCAAGCACAAAGGATACGGCACATCTCTCCATATGGAGGCCATCAAAAAATACGGGCCGATTGAAGGCATACACCGAAAATCGTATGCTCCGATTGCCGCTTATTACAAAGAGCAGCTGAAGCTTTTTTAGGATGTTTCTTTATAACTTTGCTGCGCGAATAATAGAAAAAGCGCATTAGTTATGGCCCCACTCGCTGAAATATCGTCTTTAAACGACTTCGGCTTTTGAGATTTCAATGCGATTCAAGATAATAATTTGCTTGCCAATTTGTCGTTAAAATAAACTGCAAATATTGATTGATAAACAAGATGTAGTTTAAGAAATTTGCATCAAAGGAAATAACGATGTCTATTTTCAAAGGAGTCATGGAAGAAGAGCTGGAGCGTAATTTGCGCAAGCAGAAGGCGTTCAAAGAAGAGCTTTCTATGCATCCAAAAGGCTATTTGTCTATTTGCCATATCAATGGCGCAGATTATATTTACCGCAAACATAGAGAAGGCAAAAAGATCGTATCCGTATATATCGGTCTTGTGGGCAGCGAAAAAGCCAATAAAGCGGAAGAGGATCGAAAATCATATCTTTTGGCAAAACGATCGATTGCTGAATTACGGCTAGAAGAAAAACGCTTAAGGAGAGCTATAAGGGGTTATGCCGGAATATGAAAAGGAAGTGTGAGGCATGACGAAAGCTCTTTGCATCGCCTGATGCTGTTGATGTTGCAAGAAAGTGGAACATTAAGGCGAGAACCAATGTTTTAACTTATTTCGGTAAATTCGCCTTTTTTCATCTATTAATGGGTGGAGGCGATTATGAAGGCTAACGAGATTCTTACCTACTTATCCTTTTTATATAAAGGGAACTGCGATTTGATGATCGATCACATCAGAGAGAAGAGGAAAGTGGATGATGCTGAACTCGATAATTTCCTCAAAAAGAACCATCCGCTCTGCTTCAATCTATTAGAGCCTATTTACCCAAGCGAATGGAAGAATATCTATCTTCCGCCTTTGGTTTGCTATTACGAAGGTGATATATCCTTATTGAAGGACCTTTCGCGCTCAGTGACTTTCATCGGCTCAAGAGATGCGAGCAAAGAAGGGGCGATAAACGCCCGAAGCTTTGGGAAGGCGCTCGGGAAAGCGGGAGTTACGCTTATAAGCGGCCTCGCTAGAGGGATCGATGCCGCAGTGATGAGAGGGGCGATGGAGGCAAAAGGGAAAATCATCGGGATATCGGGGGCTGGCATCGATATCGATTATCCGACTGGAAGCGCCGATATCTATTCTTATGTCAGGAAGAACGGCTTATTGCTCAGCGAATACCCGCCCGGAGTCGCGCCCAAAAAAGAGCATTTTCCGAAGCGCAACCGCATCTTGGCGGCCACGGGCAAACTGCTCGTGGTGGGGGAAGCAGCCGAAAGGAGCGGGTCGCTTATCACCGTCTCTTTGGCTTCGGCTCTTGGGAAGGATGTCGCTTGTTTGCCTTCTCCCCCAATGAAGGGGAGCGCTTGCAACGCCCTTATCAAAGACGGAGCCTACCTCATCGATGAGCCAGAGGATATCATCGCTCTCCTCTAGAAAGAGAAATTTTTTCAAATCTTATAAATAATAAGGTTATTTATATATACGAAAGTGCTTTTCGCTTCCCTTGACAAGGAAAAGGCGAATCACTAATCTTCTAGGGCACTTAAGGAGAGAGTCATGAAATTAGTTATCGTCGAGTCACCAAAAAAATGCGAGACAATCGGTCATTATCTGGGCTCAGACTATAAAGTCATGGCTTCTCAAGGCCATATACGCGATCTTTCCACCAAAGGCAAAGGTGGCTTAGGCATCGATATCGAGCACGATTTCAAGCCCGATTTCAAGATTACTCCCGGGAAAGCCGATATCATCAAGAATCTCGAAAGAAATGCCAAAAAGGCGGATGAGGTGATTCTTGCCACCGACCCTGATAGGGAAGGGGAGGCTATTTCTTGGCATCTTGCTAGCGTCCTTGGGCTAGATATCGCAACCACCAAGCGCCTTCAGTTCCATGAAATCACAAAGCCCGCGATCCTCGCCGCTTTGTCTAACCCTGGCCATATCGACTTGAATCTCGTCTCAAGCCAAGAGACGAGGAGAATGTATGACCGCATCATCGGCTTCAAGCTCTCGAGCCTGCTTCAAAAGAAGATGGGCTCTAAATCGGCTGGGCGCGTCCAAAGCGCCACGCTCAAGATGATCGTCGATAACGATGAAGAGATAAAAGCCTTCGTGCCGAGCGAATACTGGACGATCGAAGTCAAAATAGAAGCAAACGGGAAAGAGCTTGTTTTATCGCTCGATAAGGTCGATGGGAAAAACATCACGATATCCTCGAAAGAGGAGGCTGATGCCATTCTTGCGCGCATCGGGGATACCCTTACCCTTGCTTCTTTGGAGACAGTCAAGAAATCGATCCCTTCCAAGCTCCCATTTACGACCTCGACCATGCAGCAAGAGGCCTATAACCGCTACAAATTCTCCACGAGCAAAACCCAATCGATCGCTCAGCGCCTATATGAAGGAAAAGACATCAACGGCGAGCATGTCGGTCTTATTACCTACATGCGTACCGATAGCACGCGCCTTTCTCCGACTTTCTTCCATGGCCATGCCGTCCCTTTCATCAAGGAAAGCTACGGGGAAGAATACGTCGGGCGTTATAAGCAAGCCAAAAACAGCGCTTCGAGCCAAGATGCCCACGAAGCCATTAGGCCCACTGGCACCCATAGGACCCCTTCTTTGGTCTCCCGCTTCGTCGACGCGGACGAGGCTAAGCTATATAAGCTCATCTATGACCGCGCCTTGGCTAGCTGCATGAGCGATAAGCAAGTGGAATCAACTACCGCCATCTTCGAGACGAACGGCCTTTCCTTCAAAGCCACGGGCGTGAAAACGATTTTCAAAGGGTATGAGGCCATATACGGCGAATTCGAGGACGATGAAGACAAGATCTTGCCTCCTTTGAAAGAAGGGGAAGCATATTCCTTGAAAGAGAAAGACGGCGAGCAGAAGTTCACCAAAGCCCCAGCCCGTTATAGTGAGGCCAAAGTCGTCAAGATGATGGAAGAGAAAGGCATCGGGCGCCCAAGCACTTATGCCTCAACCATCAAAACGCTCATCCGCTCTGGCTATATCAATAGCAAAGGCGGGATCGTCACCCCGACGGAAGCCGGCAGTCGAACCACTTTGGTTTTAAGCAAATATTTCCCGGAGATCGTCTCAAGCGAATATACCGCGAATATGGAAAAGACGCTCGATGAGATATCGAATGGCGAAGAAAGCCGCCTCGATGCCATGAATTCCTTTTATGGGCCGTTCATCAAGAAATACGATGAAGTGGCGCAGAAGATGTACAAAGACCCGGATGAGGCCACGGGCGAGATGTGCCCGCAATGCGGCTCGCCCCTTGTCATCAAGAAGAGCAAATACGGGAGCTTCGTCGCTTGCAGCAATTACCCGTCCTGCTCTTACATCAAGAAAGAGAAGAAAGAGGAGCCGAAATACACCGGCGAGATGTGCCCAGAATGCGGGAAACCGCTCGTGGAGCGCAAAAACAAGAAAGGCGAAACCTTCATTGGCTGCAGCGGCTACCCCTCTTGCTCCTATATCAAAGGAAGAGCGGAGAAGAAGGCTCTTCCCGCCTATACCGAGAAAGACTACGTGAAGGATTGCCCAAACTGCAAAGACGGGCATCTGGTCATAAAGCAGGGGAAGCGCGTCAAATTTCTTGGATGCACCAATTTCCCGAAATGCCGCTATCACGAGTGGATATCGGAAAAGAAGAAAGGCGAATGAAAGAGAGGAAAGCCCAAATAATCGGAGGTGGCCTTGCAGGAGTCGAGGCTGCCTTTTATTTGCTCAAAAAAGGGTATGAAGTCACCCTTTATGAGCGGAAGTGGAACGTCGATGACGGGGCGCATACAAGCGAATACCTCGGGGAGCTCGTCTGCTCCAATAGCCTTAAAAGCAAAGAAAGCACCAATGCCTGCGGGCTTTTGAAAGAGGAAATCGCGCGCTTGGATAGCCTCTTGATGAAAGCCGCCTCTTTCTCTAGCGTACCTGGGGGCAATGCTCTTACCGTGGACCGCGACTTATTCGCCGAGCATATCCATAAAACCCTCTTATCATTCCCTTCTTTTCATCTTGTGAAAGAGGAAGTGACTTCCTTGCCTTCGACTCCTTCTATTATCGCCACGGGCCCTCTTACGAGCGGCCCGTTGCTCGAGGATATCGCAAAAACGGTTGGCAAAGGCAATTTCTCCTTTTTCGATGCCTCAGCCCCCATTGTGGCGAAGGACTCGCTCGATTTCTCGAAAGTCTACTACAAGTCCCGTTTCAAGCAAGATGATGGGGCATATCTCAATTGCCCGTTCAGCAAAGATGAGTATTATCGCTTCGTCGATGAGCTCCTTCATGCCGAGAAAGCTCCGCTCCATTCTTTCGACACCAAGTATTTTGAAGGCTGCCTACCGATTGAGGCGATGGCCTCTAGAGGGGTGGAGACGCTTCGCCATGGCATGCTCAAGCCCTTTGGCTTAGGGACGGATGAGCACCCTAAACCATATGCGGTGGCGCAGCTCCGGCAAGATAATAAACTTGGCGAATACTATAACCTCGTCGGTTTCCAGACCAATCTCACCTACCCAGAGCAAAAGCGCGTTTTCTCCCTTATCCCGGGGCTAGAGAAGTCCCGTTTCATCCGATATGGCCTCATGCACCGGAATAGCTATATCGATGCCCCTGCCGCCCTTGCCCCCGATTTATCGCTCATCGCGCGCCCCGATATCTATATCGCTGGCCAACTATCGGGCGTAGAAGGATACGTCGAAAGCGCGATGATGGGGATCATCGCCGCCATCAATTTCGATAGGAAATACTCTGGCAAGGATTTTATCGAAGTGCCAGTTGAGACGATGAGCGGGGCGCTCATCGATTATTTGCTGCACGCAAATCCCTCTTATTTTGCCCCGATGAACGCCAATTGGGCCCTTTTCCCGAATTCGGACAAAAAGCAAAGGGAGCTCACTATCGCAAAATGCCGCGAAGCCCTTTCTTCGTATATAATCTCTCTCGATGAATAAAGCCGAGAGGGATTATTTGGATTATCTGACTTATCAGAGGCGTTTCTCGCCCCTCACCGTCAAGAATTACCAGATGGATCTGGATGCTTTTTTCGCCTTTTTGACGCCTTTAGGCATCGGATTCGAAGATGTGTCGCGCCCGGTGCTACGGGCTTATCTATCCGAAGAGCTCAATCGTGGGGTAAGCAAAAGGAGCTGCCAGCGCCATCTAGCCTCCATCCGCGGCTTTTACCGTTACGCCGTCGAGAAAGGATACGCCGAGAAGAACCCTTTGATTGGCTTCCATAACCCCAAAACCGGGAAAAAAGCCCCTGATGTCCTTAGCAATGAGCAAATCGATCTCCTTTTCGCGGAAAACGAGAAGCGCGTTGATCCCCTCATGATCCGCGACGCCGCCATCTTAGAGCTCCTTTTCTCAAGCGGGATGAGGGCAAGCGAGCTCGCGAGCCTCAAGAAAAGCGACATCGATTACAACGCCAGAATGATCAGGGTGACGGGCAAAGGGAGCAAAATGAGGCTCGTGCCGTTTTCCAAGAAAGCCAGCGAGAAGATGAAACGCTACTACGATGAGCTTCGTCCGCTTTTAGCGAAACGCTACCGCAAAGGCCCGGTGCTCGTCGCTTTCTTCCTCTCGAAAAACGGGAATCCCCTTTCAGTGAGGGATCTTGAATACATCCTCGACAATATCGAGAAGAAAGTCGGGAGCAATCTTGGGCTGCACCCCCATACATTGCGGCATTCTTTTGCCACAAGTTTGTTAGAGGGCGGGGCCGATCTGCGCCTTATCCAAGAATTATTGGGACACGAAAGCCTCAATACGACCCAGGTCTATACCCACGTCAGCAAAAAGAGGATGAAAGAGGAATACGAGGCCTTTTTCCCGCGAAAAAGCGAGAAGAAAAAGTGATTTTTCACTAAATTACGTATTTATCTTTGAAAGCGTTTACATTAGAAAATAAGCCTTGAAATCGAATATTTTGCCAAATTTGAAAGCGAAATCCGAAAATTAAATAGAAAAAACGAAAATTAATCGTTGACAATATTTCTCTCATCTTAAAAATGTGCCCATACGCTGACAAAGCGTGGGAGGAATTGTATGAAAAACAAGACAAAATTGCTTCCTCTTAGTCTTATGGCGATCGTCGGCATCGCCGGACTTACAGGATGCAGTAATGACAATGGTGCCACCTACACTTACCATGACGCCACAAGCGGAAACCCAGAGAGATGGGCCCCGGCCACATGGAGGACAACTGAGGACACCTTAGTCTCCGGCTATACCGAAATGGGTTTAGTCGACTATGTGCTCAACGACACGAAGGATGGTTACAAAGTCGTACCTGAGATGGCTGCTGAAATCCCAACAGACGTCACTTCGACCTTAACCGATGCCGAAGTTACCAAATACGGCATGAACACGACCACTGACGACACTGGCGCGACGGCGAAATACACGACAGGCCAAAAATGGCAAGTCAAGCTCAATCAAAAGGCCGTTTTCGAGGATGGAACCGCCATTAACGCTGACACTTACGTCAACTCCTTGAAGGACTTGCTCGATCCGGATATGCAAAACTATCGTGCTGGCGACTACGCAAACGGCACGACGGCGATTGCCGGCGGCTTGTCCTATCTCCAAAGCGGAAGGACGCTGCTTGATGCTTATATTGATGGTGATGGTGTTGCCCACGCTGGTACACCTTCTAAAGAAGGATGGTATTTTAATGCCTATACCTCAAACGCGTGGTGGGGCGGTTATTCATTTTATGATCTCTCCGCTTATCTTCCCGAGAAAAGTGACGCTGGGATTGTTGCCAATGCGTTATTAAGCGATACCGATACATTCGGAACTGATTCATCGCCGAAGGATGTCCGTATCGACAACAACGCCGAATTAGCGAATAAGATTGCATCAGTTTGCGCGGTGTATTGCACTTTGTGGGGAATTAAGGCAGACGCCTTTACCGCTGATTTCGTGGAAGGCGATGTCACCTACTCTGATACTTACTCTTTAGCGACTTGGTGCTCACGCTACTACACATATGATACTTATAGTTTCGACAATGTCGGTATTTCCAAAGTCGATGACTATACCTTCAACATCTACTTCAAGAATCCGGTCGGCGATTTCTATGCCAAACAGTTCTTCTCTGGCAACTGGATCGTCAAGCAGTCTCTTTGGGATTCATTGAGAAAAGCCGTCCCTGACAGCGATCTCTATAGCACCACCTACGGCACTTCCAAAGATACTTATGTCGCTTATGGTCCATATAAGATCGACACATTCCAGACCGACAAGGAATTCGACTTCGTCCGCAATGACAAGTGGTATGGCTATTCGGATGGGAAACATGATGGTGAATACCAGGTCGACAAGATTGAAGTGCAATATGTCGAAAGCCTTGATACTCAGCTCAACATGTTCAGGACTGGCCAAATCGACGGCTATTCATTAAGAAGCGAGGATCTTGATATCTTTGGTTCGAGCTCCCGTTTGATGTACACCCCTCAGTCTTATACGACGAAGCTCACTGTCAATAGCGTTTACGACAAACTAAAGGAGCTTCAGGATGGAGACACCAAAGGCAATCATACGATTTTGTCCAATGTCAAATTCCGCCAGGCTTTATCGTTAGGCCTTGACCGCAAGACCCTCTGTCAGACGCAAACCGCTGGCTGGCGCGGATTCGACGTGCCGATTAACTTCATGTACGTTTCCGATCCTGATACAGGTGTAGCCTATCGTGATACAACTCAAGGCAAAAAAGTCGTCACCGACAACTTCGGGACCGACAGCGATGGCGAACCAAACTACTTCGGCTATGACGTCGAGGAAGCGAGAAAACTCATCGATGAAGCTGTAGCTGAGGAAACTGCTTCCACTGTAGACGGACATTATGTCGAAGGCCAAAACGTCCACTTCGTTTGGGAAAGTTATAACGAAGGATGGAACGATATGGTCAACTGGGTCATCGCTCAGTACAAAGAGCTCGTGAAAGGCACTAAGCTTGAAGGCAAACTCGATATCGAGGTTAAGATTACCGGTGGTGATTACTCCGATCATATCATGGCTGGAACTTGTGACTTCGGCATCTCCACTTGGGGCGGTGCTCAATTCGATCCGTTCAGCATCCTCCAGTGCTATACTCAAAGAGACAGCATGTATGAGCCATATGCTATTTACAAAGATTCGATCGCTATCAACCTCAAGACGGGAGACTGGAACACAGATCCGAAGAAAGTAGCTGGCGATGAGAAAGACATCGTAACCAATACTTTAGGCGCTAACGATGGCTCGGCAAGCAAAGCGGAAGGCTGGACTTATGAGCTTATCTCTGGCAAGTACAGCTCAGCTTTGGCCGATGCCAATACTCGCCTTAATATCTTAAGCGCTTGCGAATCCTATATCGTCGGCACTTACAACTTCATCTCCTGGGGCGCCCGTCAATCGGTCTCGATTGAGAGCTACCGCGTCACTAACGGCACCGACCAGTATGTCCAAATCGTTGGATTCGGCGGCATTAGGAATCTTAAACTCACGAAGACTGATTCTGAGTGGAATGCCTGGGTCAAGTCGAACCTCGGAAGCGACGGATTCATCGATTACAACAAATAACCGTTTCTCCTAGTAAGAAGGAGGGTGGGCACGCTCACCCTCTTTCGCTACTAAGGGGAAGATAAATCGTTTATCATATCTCTTCATCTAGGAAAACCCTTCGAATCGGGGGTCACCCTAAACCGTTTGCGTTAGGGACGATTCGAGAAAGACGCTTTGGAAATCGATTATGTTACGTTACATCTTTAAAAGAATCGGTTTGATGCTGCTCACGTTTTTCATCATTATGACGATGTGCTTCGTGCTTATACGGCTGCTCCCTGTCTCGAGTTGCCGTTCGCAAGATCAAACATGTATCTCCATCAATGCCTGGAGAGAGGCGCTCGGCTATAACAAGCCGATCCTCGTTCAATATTGGCTTTATATCAAGCACTGTTTCCAAGGCGATTTCGGAATCGGGTTCAACATTTACGCTGGCAAATCCGTCACCGCGGTCCTTGGCGAGAAACTCCCAAGCACGATTTATCTCAACCTTTGGAGCTCGATCATCGCTATACCGATTGGTTTGACATTAGGGATTGTCGCGGCTTTGAAGAAGAACAAATGGCAGGATCAATTGATCTCGATCCTCGTCATGCTCTTCATTTCCGTTCCTAGCTATGTTTACTGCTTCCTTATCCAATACATATTCTGCGCAAAGCTCAAATGGTATCCGCTTGTCGTCAGTAGCGGTTATGACTACTGGAATCCGACTTTCTTCCATAGCTATTTCCCGGCGATGCTTTGCTTAATCGTAGGTACCGTCGCTGGGCTCACCCGCTATACGCGCGCTGAGCTTACCGAAGTCCTTACGAGCGAATTCATGCTGCTTGCTAGAGCCAAAGGCTTAACGAGAGGCCAAGCCACTTGGAGACACGCTCTCCGCAACGCCATGGTCCCGATTTTCCCGATGATCCTTGGCGAATTCATTTCCTGCTTAGGCGGCTCGCTCATCATCGAGAACTTCTTCTCGGTGCCTGGCGTCGGGCAGCTTTACCTTTCTTCGATCAATAACCAAGACTACAACTTCTTCATGTTCCTCAGCATGTTCTATGTCGGTATCGGTTTAGCGGCCGCGCTTATTATCGATCTCTCATACGGGTGGGTCGATCCACGCATCAGAATGGGGGCTAAATAAGTATGGAAAACATTGTCAAAGACCCGCGTTTCACTTTTGTCCAAAGCGACAAAAAACTCGTCGATACGAAAATGGAGACGAAGCGCATCGGCTTCTTCGCTGACGCGATGTACCGCTTCTCCCGCAATAAGGGCTCGATCATCGCCGGGGCAATCCTTCTCTTCATGTTCCTTTTCTCCATCATCACGCCTTTCTGCACCGGCTATACCGCCACGCAGACCGACTCCTATTATACAAACTGCTTGCCAAAGGCTTTTTCTGACGCTGGCGGTTTCTGGGACGGGACTGAAAAACGCACCTTAGGCCAAGCCGAATATTATCTTTATACCGAAGCCGGGCGCGTCAAAGAAGTATACAAAGTCTATCAATCTGGCGATGATTTTTCCGGCTATACCACGAAATACGACGTTCGCTACGACACTTATGTCATTGGTGCCGTCAATCACACGCTTACGCAAAATGAACTAAATAGTTTGCTTGAATATAACGCTTCTGTCGATTCGGAATACAAAGTGTTTTTGCCGCTCATCGACACTTCCTGGATTGAGGAAGAGGGGCAAGATTCAAGCGTCATCGAAAATGCCATCAGAAACAACGCCAACTACGATTACCGCTTCTATTCCCGCACGAAGCTCCCGATTTTGAAAGACGGGGAAATCCAGAAAGCCTGGAAAACGAATGCTGATGGGAGCTACGTTTATTACGAAGCCACGGGCTTAAGCGGAAGTGTTTATAATGTCCGACTCAATTACGATAATTATTATTATTATCTAAATGGTCAGCGCCCGGTCTTCGGCTTGGGCAGCGATACCGCTGGGCGCGATATCTTGACTAGGCTCGCCGTTGGCGGGAGATTCTCGCTCTTATTCGCCTTTGGCGTCAGCGCCATCAACCTCATCATCGGTTTGATTTATGGCTCGATCGAGGGATTTTATGGCGGCACCGTCGATATCGTGATGGAACGTATTTCGGAAATACTCTCTAACGTTCCGTTTATGATCGTCATCGCCTTGATGAAGAACTACAACGGCGTCTATTTCTCGATATCAATCGTCGGGATGTTGTTCATCGCCTTCGTTTTGACGGGATGGCTAGGCACGGCAAGCACCGTCCGTATGCAGTTTTACCGCTACAAGAAACAGGAATACGTATTGGCGAGCCGCACCCTTGGCGCAAGCGATGCCAGACTCATATTCAGGCATATCTTGCCTAACTCCATCGGCACGATCGTCACTAGCAGCGTCTTGATGATCCCGGGCGTTATCTTCAGCGAATCATCGCTTAGTTACTTAGGCATCATCAATTTCGATGCCGTTGGCTCTACTTCCATCGGCACGATGCTCGCCCAAGGGCAGTCTTCGTATACGACCTACCCGAACAACATTCTTTGGCCAGCTTTGTTCATTTCCTTGCTCATGATCTGCTTCAATATGTTCGGCAACGGTTTGCGCGATGCCTTCAATCCACAATTAAGAGGTTCCGACAATGTCTAATATCAATAACGAAAACAAAATACTTTCAGTCAAGAACCTCCGCGTGAGTTTCTGGACGAACAACGGCACCGTTAAAGCGGTGCGTGGCGTTTCCTTTGATTTATATCGAGGAAGGACACTCGCCATCGTCGGGGAATCTGGCTCAGGCAAGAGCCAGACTTCACGCGCCATCATGGGAATCCTTGCCCCGAACAAAATCGTGGAAGAAGGGGAAATCCTTTATGATGGGCATGACATCCTTCGCCTTAAAGAGGAAGATCTTTGCTCGATCCGCGGCTCACGCATCGCGATGATTTTCCAAGATCCGATGAGTTCGCTCAATCCGATCATGAAGTGCGGGAAGCAGATTACCGAGGCCATGATGCTCAAAAAGAAGAGCATGATCGCCTATAGCAAAAAACGCGTGGGATTGATTGAAAAAGCCCTTTTAGAAGCCGATCCGGCGAAAAAAGAGATCATCGAGAATCTCAAAAAAGACGAGAATGGCGATTATAGCCTTCTTCTTGACGATGCGAAAAAAGCCGTCAAGAGCAACGAAGAGAGCATCAATATCGGGGCCAAAGAGGCCAAAGCCTACTTGGAATCGCTGCTGAAGAGCCCGATTTTCGAAAGCGAAGGCTCTTTCCCTCTCTTGAAAAAAGAGCTTCACCAGATTAAAGAGAAAACGAAGAGAGTCGAGAACCATCTCGATGAGAAGAAAGACGACTTCGTTTTCACCTTCCTCATCACCGTTCAATATTGCCTTCAGCAATACGGCGAAGCCCTAAAGCGCGAGAAAGCCGCCGCGAAAGCCGCCGCCAAAAAGGAAAAACTCATCGCCAAAGGCAAAATCAAAGAAGACGCATCTTCCTCCCTCAAAGAAAGGGCGTGGGCAAGCGAAATCGATGTCTCTAGCAAGGCGGTAGTCGCCAACGCGAAAAGATACATTGAGAGTTTCGTATCGCATCTTGAGACGGAATACATTGCGAAATGCGCCGATGTCGACGCTAAAGCGGATTCGCTTTTGGCCTCACTAAAAAAGAATATCGTCGATTCGCATCTGACCATCGATAAGGCCGAGCTTAAGCAGAAGGCTATTCAGCTTTTGGGGGAAGTCGGCATCAAGGATCCGGAAAAACGCATCAACCAGTATCCTTTTGAATTCTCCGGCGGCATGAGGCAGCGTGTCGTTATCGCAATCGCTCTCTCTAGCGATCCTGAGGTTCTTATCTGCGACGAACCGACTACGGCTCTTGACGTTACCATTCAAGCTCAGATTCTCGATTTGATTAATGAGCTTAAAGAAAAACGCAATTTGTCAGTCATCTTCATTACCCATAACCTTGGCGTTGTTGCCAACATGGCCGATGATATCGCCATAATGTATGCTGGCAAAATCGTCGAGTACGGAACAGCTGACGATATTTTCTATCACCCAGCCCACCCCTATACTTGGGCCCTATTAAGCTCAATGCCTGATCTCAACACCAAAGAGCGCCTTGATTCTATTCCTGGCACTCCGCCGAATATGATCATTCCTCCCAAAGGTGATGCCTTTGCCGCGAGAAACAAATACGCGATGCAAATCGATTATGAGGAAGAGCCGCCATTTTTCGCCATTTCGCCAACTCATAAAGCCGCCACATGGCTGCTTGATGAAAGAGCTCCGCATGTCAATCCGCCGAAATCGGTGACCGATCGCATCGCCCGTTTTGAAAAATTGAACAAAGAAATAGCCAAAAAAGAGGAGAATGCGCAATGAAAAAAGAAGAAGCAAACGCAAAAACCACTGATTTGGTGCGCGTAGATGGGGAGGAAATTAAACAAAATGCCCCAAAAAGCGGCGTGAGCGAAGACGCTCCCGTCATCCTTTCGGTTCGCCATTTGAAGCAGTACTTCAAATTCGGAACTGGCGAATACAAATACAATAAAGCCGTTCATGACGTTTCTTTCGATTTGAAGAAAGGCGAGGTTCTTGGGCTCGTTGGCGAATCGGGATGCGGTAAAACCACAACCGGCAGAAGCATCATCAAACTCTATGACATCACGAGCGGATCCGTCTATTTCGAAGGCACAAGGATTTCGGCCGGAACCAGATGGAACGAAAAAGAGATCAAGTGGAAGAGAATCAAATACGGCGAGGAAATCAAAAAACTGAAGGAAGAGCAGAAAGACGCTCTTTCGGCCGTCGCCGTCAATGATAACAGCGACATCGATACCGAAGTAGCTCGCATCAAGAAAGAATATGACGACAAAATCGCCGCTTTGAAAGCCGAGCTCGATGCCATCATCGCCACTCAGCGCCACGAGATTCGCCGCGCCCATCGCGACAACCGTCACTGCAATGCCCCGTTTGCCAAAGCCGCTCTCGAAAAAGAGAAAAAAGAGCATGAGCAACGCATGGCGGATTTGAAAAGCCAACATGCCACTTTCCTTGCTTATTGGAAAGAATATTTGAAGTACGCTGAGCATCGTCTAATCGCCCGCAATACGAAAATCACAAGCCGTATGCAGATGATTTTTCAGGATCCGATCGCCTCTCTTGATCCAAGAATGACGGTTCGCGAGATTATTGCGGAAGGGCTTAGGATTCAAGGCGTTCACAACGCATCGATCATCGATGAAAAAGTCGCCGATGTTTTGACGCGCGTAGGTCTTCAGCCGGAGATGGCGACCCGTTATCCGCACGAATTCTCGGGCGGGCAGCGCCAAAGAATCGGAATCGCCAGAGCTTTGATCATGGAGCCAGACCTCCTTATCTGCGATGAGCCAGTGAGCGCTCTTGACGTCTCCATTCAAGCTCAGGTCATCAACTTGCTCAATGATTTGAAGAATGAACTGAATCTTTCTATTCTTTTCATCGCGCATGATTTGAGCGTCGTCAAGTATTTCTGCGACAGGATCGCCGTCATGTATTTCGGCAATATCGTCGAAATAGCTTCAAGCGACTCTTTGTTTGCTCATCCTCTTCATCCGTATACCAAAAGTCTATTGAGCGCAATCCCTCTCCCCGATCCCCATTATGAGAAACAGAGGAAGAGAATAGATTACGTGCCGAGCCGTGACCATCATTATGATGGGGTAAAACCGACGCTTAAAGAAGTCGAACCAGGCCATTTCGTGCTTTGCGATGACAAAGAATTCGAAACGTATAAAGCAATAGTGAACAGTAAGTAGCGATGGAAGAAGAGCGTGGGGTCTTAGAAAAAGAAAAAGAGGTTTTTTCTTGGAAGAAATTCTGGATAAGACTTGTTTTGTCATTTCTTTTTTCCGCCGCGCTTTTCGCAATGACTTTCTGCCTTGAGATTTATGGTCCGCTCGAGCTAACGTGGCTCGACAACAAATACCGCGTTTTAAGCGATTCTTTTTTCGTCGGAGGAGCGATGCCAATCCTTTTTTGGCTCCTTGTCTGGGTTAGCGAAAAAGGCGCTTTCGATATGATTGTTTATGGTGTCAGAAAAGTGTTTTCATATGCTTTCAGAATCAAGCCTGAAAAAAGCAATCTGCCTCCGACTTATGCCGATTATGTCGAAATGAAGCGGGCAAAGAAGAAACCATTCCATTACGAGATGCTTGAAGTCGGCGGAGCTTTGCTTTTGCTGGGGATCGTTTTTGCGATTATTTCGCTGTTGAAGGAATAGATTCCACTTTATTGGAGCGCTCTTGCGCGAGAAAAATCGCGCTTTTACTTAAAGTAAAGCGGTGGTATACTCTCATTCGGCCCTTTTTATTGCGGGCTAATGCACACCTCGCGGATTCAGCGCCGTGTTCCTTGCCGGGCGAAACAGCTTAAAAAGCGGCAAGGTGGTCAGCTGCTCGAAACGGGGGAGGTAAAAACAAATGGAGGTCACCAGAATGAGTGACGAAGAAATCAAGGTAGAGGCAGCCGCCCCTACTACGGAAGAGGCCACTGAAGCCGCTCCCATCACGATGGATGAGATCATGCATGATCCAAACGCTCCGATCATCACCATCAAAAAGCTTTTGAATGCCGGAGTCCACTTCGGGCATCAAACGCGCCGCTGGAACCCAAAGATGAGCAAATTCATCTATGGTGCGAGAAACGGCATCTACATCATCGATCTCGTCAAGAGCGTCGATCAGACCGTTGCCGCCTATAACGCCCTCAAAGGCATCGTCGACAATGGAGGCAAAGTCCTTTTTGTCGGCACGAAAACCCAAGCCCAGCAAATCGTCATCGATGAGGCCACTAGAAGCGGCAGCTTCTATATTTCCCATCGTTGGCTCGGCGGAACCCTCACGAATTTCCGCACCATCCTTGGCCGCATCAAGAGACTCAAAGACCTTGAAGCCATGGAAGAAGACGGCAGCTTTGACAAGCTTCCGAAGAAAGAAGTCGCCATCCTCCGCAAGGAACTGGAGAAGCTTTCACGCAACCTCGAAGGCATCAAAGAGATGAGAAGGCTCCCACAGGCTCTCGTCGTCGTCGACCCAACCGTCGAGCATAATGCCATCGCCGAAGCCCACAAACTCAATATCCCAGTCTTTGCCATCTGCTCCACGAGCGATGACCCAGACGTGGTCACCTTCCCAATCCCAAGCAACAATGACGCCGCAAGCGCCATCAAACTCCTCATCGGCGTCCTCGCTGATGCCGTTGTCGAAAGCAAAGGCGGAGTGACTGAAATCGCCTATACGAAGGATGAAGGCGAAGAAGCCACGATGAAAGACGCCATCCGCAACGCCGATCTCATCAATGAGCAGCGCAAAGCCGCGATCAGAGCCCAACGCAAAGAGCGCGAAGAGAGATACGCCAAGATGCAAGCCGAGCGTCAAGCCCGCTACGCCGCGATGAAAGCCGCCAAAGAGAATGGCGGCGAGGCGAAAGCCGCCGATAAGCCGGCCGAGAAACCAGCCGAGGAGAGCAAATAATGGCCGACAAGAACGTTATTGAGCTCATCAAAACCCTCCGCGACCGCACTGGCGCCGGCATGATGGATTGCAAGCGCGCCCTCGAAGCCAACGAGTATGATGTCGAGAAATCGATCGATTATCTCCGCGAAAAAGGAATCGCCAAGCAAGCCAAACGCGCCGGACGCACGGCCGCTGAAGGCTTAACCAACGTCAAAGTCTGCGAGAAATGCGGCAAAGGCGTTATCGTTGAAATCAACTGCGAAACGGATTTCGTCGCTTCTAGCGATAAATTCATCGCTCTCACCAATACCGTCACCGATAAGCTCCTCGAGAACGATCCCGCCAGCTTAGATGATGCAATCGCCCTCACGAAGCTCGACTTCGATGATGCGGCTTTAGCGGTCGGCGAGAAACTAGCTCTCCGCCGCTTCAAAGTCGTCAGTAAGAAGCCTGAAGAAGGCTACGCTAGTTATATCCACATGGCTGGCAAAATCTCCGTCCTTGCGATTCTTAGCAAAGACGATCCTGAAATCGCTAAGCCTCTTGCGATGCATATTGCCGCCAATAGCCCGGTCTATATCAACTTGGAAGATGTCCCAGCGGATGACAGGGCACGCGAGAAAGCCATCGCCGAGCAAGAGGTCAAAGACGATCCGAAACTCACGAACAAACCTGATGCCGTCAAGGCCCAGATTGTCGAGAGAAAAGTAGACAAAGTCCTCTCGCAAAGCTGCTTAGCCCTTCAGCCATTCTTGATGGATGAGAGCAAGACCGTTGGCCAGTGGCTCAAAGAGAAAGGCGTTTCAATCATCTCTTTCACCCGTTATCAAGTCGGCGAAGGAATCGACAAAACC
>CAVKAR010000004.1:0-70537 GCA_963654425.1 Lachnospiraceae bacterium | reverse complement strand
TCGATAGCCTTGTCCAAGGAAGAGGAAAGAGCATCATCGAAAGCTTTTTTCTCAATCAGTTCGTCAATGATTTCCTTATGATTGGAGCTTACATAGGCGAATAAGCCTTCTAGGAAGGACGAGACCTCCCCCAACGGCAAATCGTCGAGGTAGCGTTTTTTGACGGCGTAAAGCTCAATGACCTCTTTCTCCATCGATAGAGGCTTGTAGTTCACTTGTTTCAAAGCCTCCATCATGACAGCGCCATGGGTGAGGATTTTCTTCGTTTCCGGATCTAAATCGCTCCCGAACTGCGAGAAGGAAAGGTTCTCATTGTAGTTCGCGAGTTCGATCTTCAATCCGCTTGCCACCTGTTTCATGCATTTGTATTGAGCCGCGCTCCCTACGCGTGAGACGGAGAATCCGCTATCGATCGCAGGCCTTTGCCCGCTTGTGAAAGCATCGCTCATGAGGAAAATCTGGCCATCGGTTATGGAAATCACGTTGGTAGGGATATAGGCGCTGATATCGCCTGCTTGCGTTTCGATGATCGGCAGAGCCGTGATAGAGCCGCCACCATATTCTTTCGATAATTTGCATGCTCTTTCAAGGAGTCTGCTGTGGAGATAGAAAATATCGCCAGGATAGGCTTCTCGCCCCGGGGCGCGACGAAGAAGCAAAGACAAGGTGCGATAGCTCACGGCGTGCTTCGACAAATCATCGAAAACGATGAGAACGTCTTTCCCTTCTTCCATCCATTCTTCCGCCATCGCCATGCCGGCGAAAGGGGCGATATATTGCATTGGGGCCGATTCGCTCGCCGAGGCATTGACAACGGTCACATAGTCGAAACACCCAAAGTCCTTAAGGCGAGCGACGGTAGAGGCCACCGAGCTATTCTTCTGGCCGATTGCGACATAGACGCAATTGACCCCTTTTCCTTTTTGGTTGATGATCGCATCGATCGCAATCGATGTTTTGCCCGTTTGGCGATCGCCGATGATGAGCTCACGCTGCCCTCGCCCGATCGGGATCATGCTATCGATGCATTTGATTCCGGTCTCCAAAGGCGTATTGACGCTTTCTCTTGTCATGACGCCAGGGGCGATTCTCTCGATTGGGCGGCTTTTGCTGCTTTTGATGGGCCCTAATTCATCGATTGGCGTCCCTAAAGATGAGACGACTCTTCCTAGCAAAGCATCTCCGACTGGCACTTCGGCCACGCGGCGAGTGCGCTTGACGGTATCCCCTTCCTTGATGAGGGCGCCTTCGCCGAGCAAAACGGCGCCAACGCTATCAAGATTGAGGTTCATGACCATACCGACTACATCGTGCGGGAAAAGCAATAATTCGCCAAGCATCGCGCTTTTGAGCCCGAAAATGATGGCGATTCCGTCTCCGACGCTCGTGACGGTGCCAACATCGTCATTCTCGATGGCTCCTTCAAAGGATTTTATCTGCTCTTTGATGAGCGCGCTTATTTCCTCGGTTGCGATTTTCATGCTAATTTCCTCCTTTGGCACTTTTCAGTAGGGATGATCTCATCTTCTCTATCTTGCTTTCGATAGTCCCATCGAAGGACATATCGTCGATGAAAATCCTGACCCCTCCCAGTAACGATGGTTCGACGCGGTTCGTCAATTCGACTTCTTTTTTCAATCTATTTCCCATCGCTTTCTCAAGTTCGCCAACTTCTTTTTTCGATAAAGGCGTGGCGCTATAGACAATGCCTTCGCTTCGCCCCAGCGCTTCATTCACGGCCTTTCGATAACCTTGCTCCACTTCCGGGAATTTCACGATTAGGTGACGGGAAATAAGGAGCTTCAAAAAGGGGACTAAATGTTTTAGGTCGTATCTTTGATACAGTTTATCAGCGATTTCGAATTGCTTCTCCTTGGGCAAGGAATGGCTCGATAAAACGGCGAAGAGGGAAGGATTGTCGCTTAAATCCCTTTCGATATCCAAGAGAGCTTCTTCATAACGATGCAGCAAAGCCGGATCGTTCCCGATCAGCTCGAAAAGCGCACGCCCATATGAAGAGAAGCGGGTGTTACTCATCGTCTTTACCCTCGTTCAAATCACTGACGAATTCCTTGAGGAAGCGGGCATTGTCCTTGCTCTCGAGTTCGCGGCCAAGCACTTTCTTCGAAGCGTCCATCGCGACGTTGATGATTTGCTCCTCGATGGCCATTTTGCTCTTTTCCTCAGCTTGTTTGATGGCTATGTCGGCCTCAACCTGCTTTCTGCTGGCTTCTTTTTTTGCCTCATCGATGATGATATCGGCTTGCTTTGAAGCGTCGTTTTTGGCTTTCACGATGATTTCGTTGGCCTCGATTTTCGCATCGGCGATAAGTTTGTCGCTCTCTAAGGCTTTCCGCTCGTTGATCTCTTTTGCGGCCTCGCTGTCACGCAGATTCCTCTCGACATAGTCTTTTCGTGCCTGCACGTATTTCCTAATCGGCTTATAGGCCAAGAAATAGACAATGACGAAAAGGACGATAAGCGCCAAGAAATTGATGAGCCAGCTCCAGAAATTCGGGAATAGCTTATTGATGAAATCCTCGGGTGAAAAAGGAGCTGCTTCGCTTAAAATGACGGTGATATTCTTCAAGCGCATTTTCTTCTCCGCCTGAAATTAGAGAACGAAAATGATGAGAATGGCGACGAGCAAGCAGTAAATGGCGGTCGACTCATCAAGCGCCGTGCCGATGATCATCGTCTGCTGCAATTTGCTCTGCATCTCGGGGTTGCGGCTCATTCCGTCAATCGCGTGAGAGATAATCATGCCCTCCCCAATCGCGGATAAGCATCCGAAGGCAACCGCAATTGCCGCCGCAATCGCTTTCAAACCCAAATCAGTCATAACATAACCTCCTATGACTCTATTCTTGCTGCTTTTTTCTTGTTGGACGATGTTTCTTCCCGCGTTGGGAGTTTGGCTTCAATCTCCTCATCGCTAGGCCGCTCCTGCGCCATCCAAAGGGCGCTCAAAGTGGCAAAAACCGTCGTCTGCACATAAGCAGAGAATAAGCTGAAATAAATATTGAGGACGCCGATAGGGATCGGCGCCAAGAAAATATCTGTCCACAAGGTATTTTGGTTGATATCCCAACTTGGCCAGTAATTCAATAAAGCCGCATCGCGGAGAGAACCGAACATTTTGCCGGATAGATTCCCAAGCGACCATTGGACAATGCCAGTGAGAATGCTCCCGCTCAAGGCATTGCCGAACATACGCATGCAGGTGGAAATGATCGGCGTCCACATCGTGATGAGATTGATCGGAAGCCAAACGATGAAAGGTTCAATGTATCGATGAAAATAACGGAGTTTCTGATACTTGATGGCCGTGGCATGGATCATCACGAACATGATGATGGAAAGAGAGAGGGTCACGCCTAGATAATCGATGATCGAAGGAAGGCCGAATAGGGAAATGTTGAAAGCAATGATCAGATAGGCGAAAAGAGCCATGAAGTAGCCTGTCATCCCTTCGGCGTGATATCCCATCGTTTTGTGGACGAAATTGTTCGTGAATTCGTACCACCACTCCCCCAAGAAAAGGAGTCCTTTGGGTCTTTCAAGATATTTCTTTTGTTTGAGTGCGCGAGTGAAAACGAAATAAATCACGATGCAAAGGATAATGAGCAAGGAAATAAGCAAAAGCGAGACATAGACTGGCGCCTCTATCTCGAAATCGAACATCTTTGCCACTTTATCGCGAAATGTCATTTGTTCGTCCTTTTTTCTTCTTTCTTCGCCCTAAGGAAATGGCTGCACATGAGCAATATCGGCATTGGAAGATAAGATAAAGCCACCGCGAAAACGTTAAGGGCGCTGAATCCATTCAGCCATTCGCTTTTGTAAGTGCTGATGGCGGCGACGATCAAAAGCCCGCCGAAGAGAGCGTAACGCAAAAAGCTCGCGGCCAAAGCAAAGAAAGTAACGCTTTTTTTATCCCCGCTATCCGGATCAAGGATGGAGGAAGAAAAACGCATGAGGAGGAAATAATTCAAGAGGGTCAATGATCCCCCGGCAAGCCAGCCGAGCGCCCAGCTCCCAGCCCCTACGAAAATAAGGGGTAGCAAGCAAAGGAAAACGAAAAGCTCAATAACGGCCAAAATGAAAAAATCCTTGTTTTCGTCAGAGAGAGATGATAACCACTTTCCCATGCCTTCGCCTTCGTCCTTTCCTTATAGGAACAAGCTCAATGTTAGGGGCCTTTTTTGTTTTTGTCAATCTTTCGAAACGCAAAAAAATACCCTTTGGCCAAAATGGTAAAAAATGTTCATTTTGAGCATTAAAAAGAGGCTGCGCGCCTAGGGTTTGCCGCCTCCCGGATTTTTGCCCCGCGAGCATTGGAAGCGCTTGCAAGAAAAGCGATATAATACTAAGATTACAAATCCCCGACAGGAGGCAAAAAACATGCCATTCACAGTGAAAATCAACGGCGAGGAAAGGCGCTTCGAAAAAAGAGTCAGCCTGCTCTCGCTATTAAATGAGGAAGATAAGAAAAAATACTTCTGCGCGAAAGTCAATAACCGCGTCAGGGAACTGAATTACGAAATATATTACGATGCGAATGTCGAATTCCTCGATTTGAAAAGCCGTGACGCGATGAAGATATACGAAGCCTCCCTCCGCTACGTCTTTGCGATGGCTTTCGCTAGGGCCTACCCCAATATGAAAATACGCTTTTCCTATGATGTCTCGCGCTGCATCAGCATCCACTTATTGACGCCAGGCTGCATCGCCACCACCGCGATGCTCCTTCGCATCAACCATGAGGTGGAATCGATCGTCAAAAGCGATTACCCGCTCAAGCGCATCATCGTGAGTAATGAAGAGGCTGAGAGATTTTACGAAGAGCATGGCTTAAGCGATAAAAAGGCGATTCTCAATTATCGTCCTGAAAGAACGGTCCATCTCTACGAGTGCGATGGCTTCAAGGACTATATGTATAGCCACATGGTCCCAAGCACCGGCTATTTGTCGCGCTACAAATTGCGCCTTTACGCCCCTGGCTTCCTCCTTCAATACCCGCGCGCCGAGTGTCTTGGCAAAATCCCCGAATTCGAGGATGCCCCAACCTATAACCGCACTTTGAAAGAAAGCCATACCTGGGTAAAAACGATCGGCACCGACACCATCGCCAAGATCAACCAGGAAATCGAGACGGCCGGGCCGATTGAATTCATCAATGTCTGCGAAGCCAGGCATAACCGCCAATTATCCGAACTGGGGCAGCTCATCGAGGACGATATCGAGGATATTCGCCTCATTTGCGTGGCTGGGCCTTCTTCCTCTGGCAAAACGACTTTCGCCAATCGCCTCCGGATTGAGTTATTGAGCCGCGGTATTCGCCCTATCCGCATCTCGATTGATGACTATTACAAAGAAAAGAAGGATATCCCGCTTGGAGCTGATGGCGAGCCTGATCTCGAATCAATCGAGGCTCTTGACGTCGTGACGTTCAACCAGAATATGCTGGACCTCATAAACGGAGAAACCGTCACCCTCCCGAAATTCGATTTCGAATTGGGCAGAAGGGTCAACGGAAGAACGATAAAAGTCGGGAAGGAAGAGCCGATCATCATCGAAGGCATTCATGCTTTGAATGACGACCTCACCATTTCAATCCCGAAGAGCAACAAATTCAAGATTTTCATCTCTCCGCAAGCGCAGATAAATCTGGATGACCACAATCCTCTTAGCCTCACCGATCTTCGCTTGGTCAGACGCATCGTGCGCGACAAAAAATTCCGCAATTCCCCGGCGGAAGAGACTTTGAGCATGTGGCCGAATGTGCGAGCGGGCGAATTCAAATGGATTTATAGCACGCAGGAAGGCTCCGACTATGTCTTTAATTCCTTTTTGCCTTACGAGCTTCCCGTCATGAAAAAATACGCGATGCCGCTTCTCCTTTCAATCGACAAGGATAGCCAATATTATCCTGATGCCCAAAGACTTTTGCACATGCTCAAATTCTTCATCGACATGAGCGATGAATGGGTGCCGAGCAATTCGCTTATGCGCGAATTCATCGGCGGCAGCTGCTACGCTGACGTATAAAGAAAAAATAGCCACCTTCAAGTGGGGGGCTATTTTCAGTCAATGGGCCTTTTCGGGGGCAATTCGTCTTTCTTGCCAGAGGAGATAAGCGCCTCAAAGCGCCCTTTCTCCATTTTGTAGGCGGCAAGTAGTTCCCCGTAATATAGCTGTCTCATCGCGATGTAGCGGCTTTGGTCTTCTTCGCTCACCGTCGATAGATATAGCGATGAGAATACCTTCTCCAAGCGGAAGAAAGATTCATATAGATTGAGAATCGTTATGAGATAGAAATAGTTTTTCCTGCTATAAATGAGCAAGGGCGAGCTATGGGCGATCTCGCTGCTCATCTCATATACTTTCGCATATTGCCTCAAATCCGCCAAGCGCTCTACGCCATCGCGGAAATTCAATTTGAAATCGATTACTTGCCCAACATTGGGGACAGCATATAACCAGCCGTATTCGATGTAGCGCTTCATGTCTTTGCTCTTGAGGTCGACTTTTTTCATTCCTTCTTTTATCTCAAGAAAAGTCGCATCGGTCTCCTCTTTGCTGAGGCCTCCCCGGAAAGCGAGCGCGTATTTCAGATGCTTGAGGTATTTTTCGATGACTGGTTGGCCGTATTTAAGGAGAACCGCCAAAATGCTCTCATTCTCATGAAGCGTTCTCCAAGTGGAAAAAGCCTCCGTCTCAAACCCTTCCATCAAGAGATTCAAAATGCATTTGGCCATCGAAAAGCCCTTGTTCATGATATCGACGATAAGCGTTTCCTTCGGATCACCCTGCTTATAATGGGAAAGCATCCCCAAAATGAAATTGAGATAAAGGGCAATCGTCGATATTTCGACGGAAAAGCGGCTTGCATAAGTCGATGAGCGGAAATCAAGATGCTCGTTCGTGAAATATTTATCGACCGCGATAGAGATGATCAAGCGCTCGTAATCATCATCGTCGTATAAAGAAGCCTCATCTTTTTCCGGATGCGAGACTTTATAAAATTGATGTTCATTGATGATATAGAGGATAAGCGGGAGCGGATTAAGGGGAAGCTTTGACAACAAATCGCTCGCGGAGCGAAGATCTATCGCCCCCTCAACAGCATCGCTATAGCAGCGATAAAGAAAATCCTCAGCCTCCAAATCAGGGAAGCGTATGCTCGTCAAGTAAAGATGGAATTGCTCTTTGCTGAGAAGTTGGCTCATGCCAATCATTTTAGCCTTCTAACGGAAAAAGGCGAACAAATTCAAGGATAAAGGCCCAATTCCCTCTTTTCGTCTTGACTCAGCTTCCGATATTTCTCGATGTCCGGGTCGATAGAGACCTTATCTTTATATGGAATATCGAAAGAAAGAGCCATATTGCTCATCTCCCCTAGCCTTTTGGAGATAGGCAAGGCTGTCAAAAGAGAAAAATAGAGGATGCTTTTGTTCTTGAATCGCTCTTCTAGCCCCGTCATCTTTTTAAGCAAGCCATGCGAAAGAAGATCGTCACGAAGGGGCAAAAGCGCATTCAGGCGAGGGCAAGAATAATGACTCTCGTTTAGCAAAGAGACGATCATGAGCGTTTCTTCCGCCACGATCGGATTCAATTCATAAGCGTAACGGAGATAAGAGATGGATGAATCATCGTATACGAAAGCGAACATGTCGATGATTTCCTCAACGGAATAGAAAACGCACTCCAATGAAGGCAAATCTTTTTTCAGCCCCTCGAAAAAGGAGCGGCTCTCCTTTTTGCCGATGATAATCGCGTTCTGATATCGATTCAATAAGTCTTCTTTAATGCTCACGGTTTGAAAACCCTTGTGGCTTTCACGGCCATTTTCCAGCCACGATAAAGCTGGTTGCTCTCTTTTACGCTCATAGACGGGAAATAGCTTTGGGCGGCCTCTTTGTTAAGATCGTTTATCTCTTCCATACTATCCCAGAATCCGGTCGCTAGACCAGCCATATAGCCAGCGCCTAAAGCGGTAGTCTCAACGCATTTGGGGATTCTGACCTCACATTGGAGGATATCGGATTGGAATTGCATCAAAAGGGAATTCGCGCTCGCCCCGCCATCGACTTTGAGGACGGGCAGCTCCAATCCAGCGTCTTTTTTCATCGTGTCAATGACGTCTTTCGACTGATAGGCGATCGAGCAGAGCCCAGCTCGGGTGATATTGTGGCGATCGGCGCCTCTCGTCAATCCGAAAATAGCCCCACGGGCATCATCATCCCAATAAGGCGTGCCCAAGCCGACGAAAGCCGGAACGAAATATACCCCAGCCGTATCGGGTCGCTTGCGGGCATACATCTCGCTGTCGCAGGAATCCTCAAACCAACGTGTTTCATCGCGTAGCCATTGAACGATCGCTCCCCCTATGAAAACGGAGCCCTCCAAAGCGTAAGTCGTCACACCCTTGATGCGCCAAGCAATCGTGGTCAACAATCCGTTTTTGCTCCTGACGGCTTTCTCGCCCGTGTTCATGAGCATAAAGCAGCCCGTTCCGTATGTGTTTTTGCTTTCGCCTTTTCTAAAACAGCATTGGCCGAATAAGGCAGCTTGCTGGTCGCCAGCCACGCCGCAGATATGGATATCGTTGGAGAAATAAGAGGCAATTCCGAAATCGCAGCTGTTTTCTAGAACCGTTGGGAGCATGGAAGCGGGAATGTCCCACAAATCCAGAAGCTCTTTGTCCCATTTTTGGAGGAAGATGTTATAAAGCATCGTGCGGGAAGCGTTCGAGATATCCGTATAATGGCATCTTCCCTTGGTCATTTTGTAAATGAGCCAGCTATCAATGGTCCCAAAGGCCAATTCGCCAGCATCGGCGCGCCTTCTTGCGCCCTTGACGTGGTCGAGGATGAAGCGTATTTTCGAAGCGCTGAAATAAGGATTCATCCTCAATCCGGTCCTAGAGGCAATCATTGAAGTGTGCTTAGCCATCGAATCGCAGATTTTCTGGGTCTGCTTGCTTTGCCACACAATGGCGTTATAGATGGCTTTGCCTGTTTTTTTGTCCCAGACAACCGTCGTTTCTCTTTGGTTGGTGATGCCAATGCCATCGATCTGTTTCATGCTGATGCCTGCTTTGATGATGACTTCGTTCACCACATCAACGACGGATATCCAGATTTGATCGGCGTCTTGTTCCACCCAACCTGGTTTAGGGTATAAACAAGTAAGCGGCCGCTGGGCTTTGAAAACGCTTTGCCCTTTTTTGTTGATCAAAATGGCACGGGTCGATGTCGTGCCTTGATCGATTGAGAGAATGTATTTTTCCATGCGAGCATTATAAGCCCATTCAAAAGACGCATGAAAGCGTTTTCATAAAGAAATCGGAATAAAACAATGGAAAGCCTAATTGCGGCTTTTGCTCGCTAGGAATCTCTCGATATCGTCTATTTCTTTGATGATTGACTTTGTGAGGACCTCAACTCCATCCGATGTGATAAGCAAATCATCCTCGATGCGGATGCCGATGCCAAGATTCTCGAAATACAGCCCCGGCTCATCGCTGATGATCATGCCAGGCTCAAGCGGAATCGATTTCGAATCCTTGCCTAAGGGATTCAAATATGGGTCATGCGTGTCTAGGCCAATCAAATGGCTGACGCCATGGAAATATACCTCGATGATATCATCTTTGCTTTTGATCAAGCCCTCCTCAACGCATCTTTCGGCGAGGAAATCGACGGTCAAGCGCTGCAAATCATTGATCGTTAACCCTGGCCTAGCTTTCTCGATGACGAGCTTATTCGCTCCCAAAACGATGTCATAAATCTTTCTTTGGAGCGTAGAGAATTTACCGTTGATGGGGAAAGTGCGCGAGACATCGGCGCAATAGAAAGCGTTCCTCGCCCCTAGATCCATCAAGAGAAGATCGCCGTCTTTTAAGGTTGATAAAGGAGTTGGGTAATGGAGACATGTCCCATTCGCCCCGCTCGCCATAATTGTCGGAAAGGAGAGGCCTTGGTAGCCGTTATTATCGTTTACTGCGCGCAAAAATTCATCCGCCAAAACGTACTCTTTAACGCCGGGGGCCATTTTGCTTAGAACCGAGGAGATAGCGTTTTTCGTTATTTCGACGGCTTCGCGGAGCTCGTTGACCTCATTGCTCGATTTGCGAAGCCTCAGAGTGGTAATCAAAGGATAGCAATCGGAAACCTTGATATCTGGGAAAAGCAAAGAGAATTGCTCTTTGTACTTTCGGCTGCTCATCTCATCGGCGATTTTGATTTCGCGGTCCAAATCAAGATAAAGCTCATCGATTTCCCCGTATTGCCTGATATCAGGGCTATAAATGGCCTCGATTTTAGAGGCGATTGTGTTGCTAAGCAAACAATTGCTTATACCGCTTTTGGCGGATGCCTCAGCCGGAGTTAGGCGCTTCCCGTACCACTTTTCTTTCTTTGCGTCGAAAGGCAAAATGAAGAGAAATTCCTGCATTTCGCCCTCGCTATTGATGAGGAGCAAGGCGCTCCCCTCTTGCGTTATGCCCGTGAGATAATAAAAATTGCGGTTGACCTCAAAAGGCAAATCCTCGTCGGCGCTCGACACTTTCGGGACGCCGCTATAAATGAGTAAGGCGCTCCCGCTATCCATCATGTCGAATAGGCGCTGCCTGCGCGCCTCAAATTCACTTGCTGCTATCATCGGCTAACCTCCGTTTAATTTCCGTCTTCTCGATTGTGAGAACCTCTTCTTCCCTTAAGCTATTCACCAAAGGCAGTAGTATCTTATCACTGCCGCTAGCAAAGAAAGTCACTTTCTCTTCAAACTTGGGGTCTATGATGGCGAAACCGCTTCGCTCCGCCGTTCTTTTCCAATATTCAAAAGAGGCATAATCTAAGCATATTTTTGCTTTTATGCCTGGCAAAAATTCTATTTTTTGAGCCATTTTTGCGGTGATTTTCGCAATATCTTTGTAACTTTTCGTTAAGCGCGGAAGGCCCAATTTTTGCCCTCCGAAATAACGGACGACAATCAAGATGGTCCGATTCAGATTCTCGCTTTTCAAAGCGCCGAGAATCGGGAGACCAGCGCTTCTTGAGGGCTCGCCGTCATCATTGCAGTATTCATATCCGTCGTATCTGACGGCATAGCAATAATGGGTCGCCTTGGGATAATCACCATGTGCTTTTTTTAGGCATGAATCAACCTCATCTTTGCTTTCGAGTGGAAAAACCAGCCCGATGAAGCGCGAAGAAAGAACCACTATCTCATCTTTATACAAGGAAAGAACGCCGTATGAAGCCATAGGCTAAGCAAGGCAACAAGCCACATTGGTAAAGGAGAAGGGCGTCTCGACGCCAGCCAAATATCCATTCCCGTCAACGCTCTGGAAATCCTTTACTTTCTGCGTGATTGTGGATTCGCTACTATCCCCGGCAGTGGTAATCCTATTTACCGTCCACTGTTCGTAGAAATACGTGTTCCAGGTCAAGGAATCATACATAGATCCGGAATAGAAGATATTGACAAGGAGCTTCAAATCTCCAGTATACGAATCCAAACTGATGAGTGATTTTTGGGCCGTGGTTTTTTCCTCGGTGCTTGGAGTTGAAGCAAAATGCTTGATGGCTCCAATCGCCCCTTCAATCGAAAGCAAATCGCCAAATAGCGATGAAGTGCTCTCTTCGCCTAGCAAAGTGTCCGCGTATTCGTATATCGAGCGATTCTGCAGCAAACTCGCGTGCAACGTTTGAGCGCTTGTTTGATGAGAAGAAGAGATTGGCGAATGGCTGTAATTGTATGTCGTCAAAATGGCGCCGGATGGGGTAATGGTCGACGTGGCTTTGCCAAGAGCATCGGCTTCATTGGCGATATCTTTGATCGGGCTGCCAAGATAAGAGCCGCTTACGGCGTGCTCATCCTGCACTTTCACAAGGCGAGCGAGCATCCCACTTACGATATATTGGCCAAAGGCGCTTGCCTGATTGCCTTTTCGATTCGAGATAGTTTCGCTTAATAAGGTCGCGAAACTCGTTTCTGAAGCGCTGGCAAGACCCGATAAGCCAAGCATTTTCGTGACGGATTTATCAATGGTGAATTCCACTTTCTTATCGATTCCGCTGATTGTGTAGCTCATCTCGATGTCGCCAAAATTCTTGAAATTATCGATGGAAGAGGCGCTGATGGAGGTGGCGCTTGTCTTCGTATCGTTACCGATAACGAAGTCATTCGCGGCCATTCCAGCGAGATTTGTTCTCAAGAATTCGTCCTCATTCGAATAGAAATCGGCATTGCTCTTGTTGTCCACGAAAACATCGTTAATCCTCGCATAAGGATAGGCGTCGCCTCTCTTCATGTATTTGCCGAGATCGATGCTATTTCCGCTATAACTGAAGGAAAGCATGTTCGTGAAAGTGATATCGCGGCTATAAAAGAGAGAATTTTCGCTATTCGCGACGATGGAGGAATCATCGTCTATTTCATAGCCAAGCCCATAGAATCCCTTATCCCAATCGAGGTAGCGGAGAGCGCTCTCGATTATTCCTTTTTTGGCAAGGCACTCTATCATATTGCTGCCGGAATCGAACTTCGGATAGCTTCCGCCATTGGCCTCCATAATCCCTGTGGCAAAGCTGATCAAGCCATTGAGGGCGCCATCTTCTCCGGCGTATTGAGCTTTGCTGAGGAAATAGTCAGCGGTATCGAAACTCACCGTTATCTTGCTGATGTCGGTGCCTTTTATCGACACGCAAAGCGGACGAACTTCTTTCCAGTTCGCTTCTTCGATCCAATCGCTTTCGCCTAAATAAGACGATCCGAAAGAATATTGATATTTAACGTCGCTCCCCGTGACTTCCAAACTGATTATATATCCATAGACCGAATCGAAGCCAAAAGAATATTCACTCACTGGAGATGAGGAAAAATCGAATGTTTTCGTGAGCGAACCATAGGCATCAAAACCCAATGAGCTTAAGAGGTCTTCGATTTGGATCGGCATGACATCGCGCACGATGGAAAGCTCGTTTAAAGCCGAGCTCAGCTTGCCGATATTCTTCAAATCATCGGAGGTCGTCCCTTCGCCATAGAAAGAGAAATTGTCTTCCGTCAAGCTGACGCCAGTATCCAATAAACCTTGGCTCAAAGCGGTATAAAGAAGCCCTCCGTCAGCATCATCGGTGATGGTAAGATAAGAAATCTCATTATTCCAGCTGAAGCCCTCGAAATCGATTAATCCTGAGGCGTTCTCGCCGCTATCGTCAGCTTCAGTCCCGAATCTCACATAATCATGAAGCTTTTGTTCCCAGATAGAGAAGTAAAGCCCATCGTAATTTTCGCTATAAGCGGTTTTTGCCAATGAGGAATCGCTATAAAGCTTGTAAATGGTTTGTTCGAAAACGGTCAAGTTCTCCACCCCTGATGTTTCTGCGCGATAATCTGAGGAATCCGTGTTGACTCCAGTTTTATGGAAAACCTTCGATTCATAAAGCTCTAAGAGGAGCGATTTGATGTTTTTTATCCCGTCTTCGTCGATTCCGCCTTCCGAAATGTTACCAAGGGTGGAAGATAGGCCGCTCATGCGCTTGATGAGGGAAGAAAGAGTGACGATTTCACTATCCGGGTAATGCCTTTCGAAATCTGATGTTTCAGAATAAGCCTCGCCGTCATAATTGTAGACGAAGAACGGATTGGCAAGGGACATCTTGAACCCGTCGATGCTCAAATTATCCCCGTTGATTGTCTTGTATAAAGAATTCGGCACGACATCGTAGAAAAGCTCATTGCCGTTTATTTCGCGAAGCAAATCACGGAAAAGATCTTCGTCCAAAGCCGTGAAATCCCCGCCCGAAAGAGCATCGGCCAAGCCATTATCGCCATCATTGAGAAGAGCCAAGAAAGTCTTTAAGGAATACGAATCACCGTTCAATATCTCGACCGGCTCTTCTGTGAAATCCTTAGCCAAAAGATTCTTGAAAGTGTTCTTGACGATATATTCGGCCTTTTCCTTCGAATTCGAATAATATCCGCTATTCGCCTGGTCTTTTGGCGAATCATCGAGATAATAATAGTCTTTCAATTGGCTATCGTCTCCGCCTAAGATCTGGCTCAAGAAGGATTGGAAGACGGTAAGGGCGTTTTCGTCGGTTACGCTTTCGCTAAGCGAATTGAAAACATAGGAATTGGCCATCGTCGCAAGCAAATCGGTTGTCGTTTCAGGATCGATTGAATCGAGTGAGAAAGAAGCGGTGGCATTTCCCAAACCCGTTTTCTCAATGTAATAAAGGATGCGCGTGATTGTGCTTATTTCGCCTTTGGCCGCATCGGAATCATAGGCGCGAAGATATTCGACGTTCGCGTTTTCCGTATCCATTCCACTGATGCTGGCCCCAGAGAAGGCTTCGCTGATTTTATCCGGCAATAAATTGTAGAAAAGATGCGATCCGTTGATGGAATACAGTATCGAATCGAGGTTGGCTTTGCGGATTTCGGCATCAGCAAGCATGCCTGAGGAATCCGAGAAGAAATTAGTCAAGGAGAAATTCGCAAGGTCGATATCGAGTGCCTTGAAACCATCGATTATCGAGGAAATCGAGGAAATCTCCGCCTTGTAGCTTTCCTTGAATTTCGCGAAGTCGGTTTCGCTATCAGCTGACGCATCATAATCAACCGATGGGCGAATGGATTTCACATATTCGTCGCGAATCTTGTTATATGCATCATTCGTTCCGTCCTCGTCTTTGCCGTATATTCCAGCATCGTAGACAATCTGAGCCATCTCGCACTCAAACGCAGTGTAGGTAATGGTTTTGCCTTCTTCTTTGGCCTCATTCACCGCGTTTGCGTTGAGCGTATTGAAAACGATGCTTTCAGACATGTATGTCAAAACCGGCTTGACGAGGAATTCGCCGCTTGTGCTAGAAAGAGAGAAACCATCGCCGAAACTGCCATCATCGGCGATAATCCCGTATTTCGGGGAGGTCGCCGCAAACAAAATGTTGGTCAATAAGGAATATTCTTCGCTTCTATCCGTCAATAGGCCTTGATAGCCATCGTCATATGATTCCCAAACCTCATCGATGTTGAGATTCCCGACCTTCTCGCTTAAAGCATCGTCTCCATGCCCTCCGCCTAGCTCAAAAGAGCTGTTTTTGAGCTCTTCGCCGATTTTCTCGTAAAAGTGGTATGAGAGAACGCGTCCTACCGATTTTGATTTGGATAAGGAATCAAGCATTGAGCCGATGGCGTTCAAATTAATGCTCCCGAAATCGATCGACCCTGACGAGAATTGATCCATCCCTCCCAAAGACTTCAAAGCCGCGACAATATCGCCGAATACCGAAGCCTCATCGCTCCAATCGGTTTGGCTGAGGCTTTCCATATCGATCAATAGCTGCGTAGAGCCAGTCCCATCTCGATCCGAAAAAAAGCTTAAAGCGTCGCTTTCCATCGAATCGGTCAAGGTGTAGTAAAGGAATTGACCAAAATGATAAGTCCCATCGCTTTCAAGGAAAAGCTGGCTGGAGCTTAAGCAGGAGAGAATCCCCGTCACGGCGTCCGGATCACTATTGAAAAGATCGAGGTTACTGAAATCGCCAATGCGGTCAGCGAAGGAAATAAGGAGATTGAGCGTCTTTCCTTCCTTAGACCAATCGACGACGTTTTCAAAAGAAACACCCTTCATCGCATCTTCAGAAGAGCTCAAAGCGCCTTCGCATATGGTTTTGTCGAGGAAAGTGGTGAAAACGCTGCGCAGCATCGTCGTTTCCTGCAATGGGGATAAAAGGGCTTCGAAATCGAAATCAAGGAAAGATGATAAGGAAATGGAAGAGCCGTTCAGCATATCGAGCAAATCGCTTTCGACCATGCATGAAAGGATTTTGCAAATCGCCACATTCTCTTCGCTCACATCGCTTATGCTGCCATTATATTCGTAGCCTTCCCCTAAAGCGGTCGTGAGTACCTTATTCATGAGGAGACGGTAATTGTAATTCTCTTCCTCGTGGTTAGGGTTGTCATTCAGGATCTTGCTTGAGGAGAATCCGTTTAGCAAAGAATACAAACTTGAGCCTTTCGCTCCTTCTTCCCCATCGTTGCAGAAAGGTGCTAACCCTTTAAGGAAAGCGCTCGTATCGCCACCGCTAGACAAAGAATCGCTATTATCCTTTATATAATTGAAGAGATCTTGGCAATCGCGATACATCGTGAGCATTTTCCCCAGCTCTTTTCCGAGCACGCTATCCCCATTCTCATCCACAGGGCTGAAATTGAAATCGTCTGAGGTAATGCCGAAGCTTGAAAGGGCGCCGCCGGCGTTAGTCAAAAGCCCAGCGAATAGATTCGGGATGGCTTTGCTCAAGAAAATCGAATCATCGATTTTGCCCAAAGACGATGCTAAGGCATCCAAAATGTCGGGGTCGATATAGGCAAGCGATTTGCTTTCGTCCGGGTTATAAGTGAAGCCAGGCATCGTGTCGAGGTTCTTCAGCAAGTTCTTCCCTACATCGGTTTTGGCGAATGAGCTAGCGACCCCAAGAAGATGCGAAACCTCCGTCTTTTCGTTGATCAAACGCTCGTTGAGCGGCAAAAGCTCGCCTTCTTCATCATAGAAAAGCTCATTGTTGACTGCATCTACATCCACTTCAACGCTCATGGAACTGCCAAGCGTTTGACCTAATATCTTGAAAACTTTCGGCATGGCGTTGCAAATGAGAGAGCTATCAAGCAAACAGTCGCCATTCTCGCTCCTACCAGTCTTTTCATCAGCTTGTATAACTCCATCTTCGTCTTCTCCCGTGAAGATAGACACCACTTCATCGATACTATCGACCATGGTGGCCAATAGAGATGATGTATCGAGACTATTATTGAGAACGCCTTCGATGACATTCCCCACGAAATCGCCGCTGATGTCGTTCACTCTCGCCAAAGAGCGGTAAATATAGCCTATTTCATCGGCGATATTGAGAGAAGCGTAATCCGGTGGGATTTCATTCGTCGGGACATTGCGGCCCTTTGCTTCATCGTATTCATAATATTCATCGGAAACAGCTGGCAAGAAATCGCATAAAGACAAAGAGGAGGAAGCCTCTTCGCTGGAAGAGGAATTGATGACGGTATTCACAAGGAAAGAGATAAGCAGATTATTGAAGACTTTCCATTCATCGTTATCGTTGCTGATGCGCGCAAAAGCGGATTCGAATTTGGCTTTGCTTTCCTCGGTAAACAGATTTGAGGCGTTGCTTGCTGCGAAAACGATTTTGTCCTCCGTCTCATCGTAAGTCAGCAAATCAATGACGCCGCTATGCTGAATATCGTCGAAAAGACCGGCGATATTGTCGATGCTATTGCTCCAATTGTTTGAGGAATAGTCTATATTCCATTTGTTGCCTATATATTGCTCAAGCGCATCCATATTTGTAAGAATGCTGAAAGCAAACGGCAATAGTCCGGTCACGATATCGCTCTTCGCCAAGGAAGATATAAGAAGGGATGGATATTTGCTGGTGATGAATAAATAAACCTTGTAATTCGTCGTGGCATTTTCCGACAAAAGCCCCGATTCGACGACGAGCGTCCCTAGGCCCGCCACATATTGGAGCTCTTTGATGAAAGACACTTCAAGGCCGTTATCGCCAGACGAGGAAGTCGTAAGCCAATTCATGAGCCCTTGATCGAAACTGTAGTTATTTTCGTCGCGGGCGGCGAAAAACACTTTTGCGAAAACGCTGTCGTTATAAGCATCGGCCACATCGCTTATAAGCTTATAAGTCTCATTGTTGGCCTTGAGCTTCTCTTTATCCTCAACGCTGGAAGAGGCGTTCTCAAAGCCGTGAATTGCGCTATTGACGACACTCGAGAGAGGAGCGATGACCATGCATAAGCAAAGGGCGGACACGAAAAATTCCTCAAAAGCGCTGACAAGTTTCCCTTTTTTATAAGTCCTTTTCCTGATGCCGGAGGGGATTATTCTCTTGAAAGCGATATGCCAAAGAAGCCAGCAGAAGAAATTCACGATGGTGATAAGCAATATGCCTTCAATGAAAACCGTAAGCCATTTCAAAATCGATTTAGTGAAAGAATAGGCAATATTGGAAACGCTCGCCGGATCGGTCGAAGGGCTATAAGACTGCATAGCCTGTTTGCAGAAATCGTTGATCGTCCCCTCAAGAGTCGAGACAGTGAAAGTTATCTCGGCTCCCCCAAGCGAGACGCTCATGGAGTTTTGCCCCATAATCGAGGCTATATCTATTTGCCCGATTGTATTGGCGATGACCTCCAATAAGGCAAGCCCGATTATTATGTGGAGCAAAAAGTAGCCTAAGCGATATGTCCCGTACCTCCATCCGCGGAATAGCCCGCGCAAAAAGGCGAATATGAGCGAAACGATGATAAGGATGAAGACGGCAAGAAGGGCGGTATTGAGGATTGAGACAATGCTCGAAGAATCAATATTTGCTAAGACTGTTGCTAGGTTCATATGCGTTTAGGAAAAGTTAATAACTTTTGTTGATTAATTATCGCCTAGCGTTCATCGCCTTTTCAATTAACTTTTAAATTTGCCATATAAAGTTATAATTGCGGCTATATGAGCAAATTGCATTATCACAAAATCAGCTGCTCTAATTGCGGCCAAAAATATGATTCGGCTCTCCAAGAGTGCCCCGCTTGCGGAGCCATCAACGAAGATGAAGTGGTGAAACGTTCCTGGAAGGAATGCACCCCTGTTGGGCCATGGAGAGAGCTTTTTTGCTTCCTTTTCGGATTTTTGGGTCTGCAGATCATCGAACTCATAATCCAAGTAATCGTCGTTGCCGTGGTCGCGAATAATTACCGAGCGACTGGTTTAAGCGGAGATGAACTCAATGCGGCCGTCTATGCCTTCGTGAACTCAGGCAATGGGCTGGCTTCTATTTTCTTCCCGCTTTACTCAATCTTGTTCGTCGGCTTCATCATCGCGCTTTGGAAGTATCTTCCGCGTTTAGTGAATAGATTCGCCAAGCCGAAAACCTACGCAGGCTTCATTTTCGTGGCTGCGATTTATGTTTTCGACATACTCTATGGAATGCTGATTTCCAAATACACGGGCGGGGAGAGCAATCAAAATCAAAACAATGTCATGAGTATCATCACCGCTTATCCTGCCTTATCCATCATCATTCTCGGGCTCATCGGGCCTTTTTGCGAAGAATGCACTTACCGGCTTGGCTTATTCAACGTTTTGAAAAGGTGGAATACGACCGTTGCCTACATTTTGAGCGCTCTGATTTTCGGGGCCATTCACTTCAATTGGCAGAATATCGGCAGTGCGATTGAATGGCTCAATCTCCCGCCTTATATCGTCTCAGGGCTTCTTTTTGCCCTAGCTTACGACAAATTCGGCTTCGGGGCCTCATATTTGGCGCACGCTCTCAACAATACCATCTCCTGCACTCTTTCGATCATCAGCAGCAAAGGCGGAGCTTCATGAGCGAAAAAGCCCAAATTGTCGATGAATTTGCTCTGAAAATCATCGCCTTTGTCTCAATGACGCTTGACCATGTAGGCCTTTTTTTAGTGAGCAATTATGCTTCAACCACCACCGCTTTCGCAATCGGGGGCGTCTTTCGCATCATCGGTCGACTGGCTTTTCCGCTTTTCGCTTTTTTCCTAAGCGAGGGCCTTAAGCACACAAAAGATCGCAGAGGCTATATCATGCGTCTTTTCTTTATGTGGCTTGCCATCGCTCTAGTGGAGACCTTTCTCTATTCATCGTATCGAATCGCCGAAGCCAATAATTCCTATTCGTGGCTTGGCGAACTCGGAAGCATGGTTGGAAGCCAGGCCTTCACCGATCTTCTTCTCTATGCTTTATTCGTTTATCTTCTTGAGCATCAAAACAAAAAGCTGCGTCCTCTTTGCCTTTTGCCAGCTCTTTATATCCTGGCTTCCTACATTCTTGGCGTCATCGATAGATATGGAGCCACGACTTACTTATACTTCCCTGATTTCCTCCGCGCTGCCTACAACTTGTTCGGCTTTCTCGTGTTTTTGGGTTTTTATTACGCTTACAAAATCGCCGATGCCTGGGTTAAAAAAGGCTTGCTTCTGGAAGGCGAGGATTTATCCGCTTATCAACCGACGCCAGCCTAAAGGCGCCTTGTCAACACGATTGGCGTGACCGTCTTCTTGATCGTGACCGTCCTTCTTTGGGGGATATCTTACCTCAACTGGCATTTCGACGTTTACGAAAACCCCGACACCAAAGTTCAAAACTATTGTTTGCTCGACTGCCTCTTGCTCCTATGCTACTCAGGGAAGAGAGGTTATGACAGCAAATGGTGGCGTTATTTCGAATATGTCTTTTACCCATTGCATATCGCTATTATAGCCATTGTTTTTGCGTTAATATTGCGCTGAAAAGGAGACTGTTTATCATGGAATTGAATATCGTAGGCATGAAAGAATTCGAGGAAAAAACGAAAAAAGGGAAGGTCCTTGTCGATTTTTATGCCGCTTGGTGCGGGCCATGCAGCATGCTTTCCCCGCTCGTCGCGAAACTAGCCGATGAGCATCCAGAGATAACGATCATCAAAATCGATGTCGATCAAGCGAGCGAAATCGCCGCCAAATTCAACGTGTATAGCATTCCGACTCTCGTCTTGTTTGAAGACGGGAAGGCAAAGAAAACGCAGGTTGGCTATTTGCCAGAGCCATCGCTCCGCCGTTTCGTCGAAGTCGAATAAAGACCGATTTCGGAGCGAGCGATTCCTTATTGCGCGAAATAAGCGCCTATGGTATATTTCTAGGCGCTCAACCCGGACCATTGGTGTAGCGGTCTAACATGTCTCCCTGTCACGGAGAAGATCACGAGTTCGAATCTCGTATGGTCCGCCAAAGCAAGCGCAGGTGTAGTTCAGTGGTAGAACACCAGCCTTCCAAGCTGGTTATGCGGGTCCGATTCCCGTCACCTGCTCCATACGTCAAACGCCTCGACTCAGTTGAGGTTTTTCTTTTAATGGAGAAAATATATGAAAGACATAAAAGAAATCGTCATCGCCACAAATAATGAAGGCAAAATGAAAGAGTACCGCGAAATGCTATCCCCTTTAGGCATAATCGCTCGTAGCCTTCGTGAATTATCCATCGTTTCCGAAGCTGAGGAAAACGGGAAAAGCTACGAGGAGAATTCGTATATCAAAGCCCTTGATGTGGCCAAGAAAACGACAATGCCGGTAATCGCTGACGATTCTGGCATCGAGATTGTTTCTTTAGGCTCTCATTTCCCTGGCATTTATAGCGCGCGCTTTGCGAAAAATAACGGCGGTTATCCGATGACGTTCAGCAAAATATTAGAGGAGATCAAAGGCAAGGACAGGTCAGCCGAATTCCATTGCTGCATCTGCTTTTTGGAAAACGAGAATTCGAAACCTCTGTATTTTGAGGGCATCTGCAAAGGACATTTGCTCGAAAAACCGGTCGGCGTGGGCGGTTTTGGCTACGATCCGCTTTTCCATCAAGATGAAAAGAATCTTGATTTCGGGACTTGCAGCCAAGAAGAAAAAGACCACTGCAGCCATCGCTACAACGCCTTGATGAAATTCATCCAATACATCAAAGAAGCGTGAAAACCATCCCAAACACAATCCCGGCCTCACCGAGCAGATAAGTAAGCATGATATAAAAATCGCGTCGAGGGAAATCGTGACGGAAAATCGTGGAAGTCAGAATCAAGTCGCTAGCGAAGAAGAAAATGCCGCCGCACATGACGAATATGTACCACTCAGGCCCCAGAAAATACAAGCCAAGCGCGCCTGAAGCGATAACCGCGATAAGAGTCGAGCAATAGAAAGTCCCTGATATCGTGAACAGTCTGCTGTGCTTCGTAAGGCCCCAAATAGGCGCGATGACTAGAAGGGCCGTAAGAATGTAAAAAGCGGCCATCACTAAGTAAGACCACCACTCCAAATAGCCCTCGTTGGCTAAATAGACGATGCTTTGCCCAATATAGCAAAAATGCCCAAGCAGAAATGAGCTTAGCCCCGACACAAGACATTTCTTGTTGCTTTTGTATAGAAGCAAGAAATCCCCTATCGAACCAAAAAAGCATCCACAATAGATGAGAAAAGAATGCGGAAGGGCTATAGCGGCGGCAATTCCTAGAAAAATCAAGCAGAAGGGTTTAGAGATGCGGCGGGCCTTTTCCTTCTCGAAAAAACCGCACATGATATTGAAAAGACTGCATATGGCGAAAAGCGAAGAGAAAATCAAGAAACTTATAAACTGCGCCTTGCTACCCCACTCTGGCATTTCTATTCCTCTTTTTCGTTTGCTTTCTTTGCGGCTTTTTTGTCTTTTCTCGCCTGAATCTTAGCCTTGCGCCTGTCTATTCTTTCGTCTTCTCGCGCAAGGGCCGCTTTAACCTTCGGCGTTTCTTTTAACCTAGCGACATATTCTTTGACTGTTGATGGCAAAGAAGCTACTTTTTCGGAGAAAGCGAAGAAAATAGGCGCTTTGGCTTTTACTTTCTGCGCATTTTCCTGAATGTATATTTTTATGCGGTCCCAATCGACGACGAGCCGCGAATCCTCGACGGCCCTGCGAATGCGGGTGGCAAGATGCATAGAATAGCCGAAATCAAGCGTAAGAAGGCCTAAGGCAAAACCGATAAGGGTTGCGTGCACGATCAAATAATCCTCGTTCATTATGAAGTCGCTCAAAGATACCATGAGCGGATGAAGCAAGAACAGATAACAGGCGCCGCAAGCAAGCCAAATAACGCTGAACAAAGGGCAAATAATGCCTTGAATATTGCCCCATCGCGAAGAATAATCCCACAATTTGATTTTCATGCCCTTGATGAAAATAATGCCGGCCACATATTCAAGCAGCGTCATCAAAACGCCAATGGAGATAACCTCCGCCGTGACCGCTAGCCACGAGGGATTTATCCATTCTTTCCAAGGCAATGAACACATGAAGTAAAAACCGATGGTTCCAAAACCATAAAGAGGCAAAAACGGCCCGGTGAGAAAACCGGGATTCACCCATTTCTTTTGGCTTACGAAACGCCTGAAAAATAGTTCAATGACCCAGCCAACGAAACCTCCTAGCAAGAAGAGAAACGCGTAACGGTAGAATTCCATCAAGCGAATTCTAGCATAACTAGTGGAAAAGAAGGGCATATAATAAGCAAATGATGGAAAAAACGAAACTGCCGCGCAAAGAATGGATTTCACTTATTTTGATTGGCTTTGCGGGCCAACTTGCCTGGATGATCGAAAACAACTACATCAATATGTGGGTATACTCTCAATCTCACGATAACACCTACATTACCTGGATGACGATTGCTAGTTCAATCGCAGCGACGCTCACTACTTTCTTCATGGGTGCGCTGAGCGATAGGCTCGGCAAAAGAAAAATATTCATTGCCGGCGGTTACTCGATTTGGGGCGTAACCGTTTTCCTTTTCGGAATGTGCTCCTACAAGAACAGCGTGGCGATGTTTGGGGCAAGCGGGGCGGCCCTAGGAGTTGGCATCTCCATGGTGGTTGTCGATTGCCTCATGACTTTTTTTGGGAGCAGTGCCAATGATGCTGCTTTCAATGCGCGCGTCACGGATATCACGAATGAAGGAAATCGCGGCAAAGTCGAGGCTGTTTTATCGGTTTTGCCTCTCATTGCGACGATTGCCGTTCTTCTTGTGGCTTCTTCTTTAGGCGCTAACGCAAGTCCAAGCGATGCTCAAAAAGCAATAATTGAGCAAACTGGCGTATCCTCAGCCGATTATCTTGCTAAACCATGGCTGCTCTTCTTTATCATTTTCGGAGCGATAACCTCTTTGATCGGCATCGTTTCTTTCTTTCTCCTTCCAAAAGACGAAATCAAGCCTAACAAAGAAGCTAATTATTGGAGCAATCTCATATACGGATTCAGGCCAAGCGTCGTGAAAAAGAACCCCGATCTGTATATTTCCCTCCTGACCTTTATGGCCTTCAATATGGCTATCGACGCTTTTATGCCCTATTTCATGGTTTATTTCCAAAATTCGACTGAATACCACGGCTTAGCGATGACCGGGCTATCTTTTTATCTACCGCTTGGAATCATTATGGTCTCAGCTAGCGTCGTCGTTATTGCCCTTGGGCTTACTATCCTAGACAAATTCGAGAAATCGAAATTGCTTCTCCCGGCTTTAGGGGTTGCCGCTATAGGCTTTTTATCGATGTTCTTAAGCAGTCAAACATGGTCGATAGTCATAAGCGGAATTTTAATGATGAGCGGCTATCTTGTGGGCACTGCTATATGCGGAGCGATGGTTAGAAACGAAACGCCAAAAGAAGAAGTTGGGCTTTTTCAAGGCGTGAGAATGTTCTTCACGGTTCTTTTGCCGATGATAATCGGAAGTTCGGTGAGCGATGCGATCATGAAGGCGGCTTACGGCACCTATATTGACCCCACTTACGGCACCACCGTCACCGCCCCGAATAAATATATGTTCATTGTGGCTTTTTCATTCATTATCCTCGCATTTGCCCCTTCAATTTGGCTATTCATTCGAAAAAAGAAAAAAGCCGATTCCCAAAAATCGGCTTAAATCCCATTTGGTTTTATTCAACTGGTCTTAAATAGCAATCTCCGAGGATTGCGTCTTCAATCGATACGCTCTTACCTTTAAATTGGTCCAATAAGGCAATATCAGAGGTTGAATAGGTCAATTCCCAGTCAACATCGCCTAAGGAAGAATAAGAGTATGAGGCGCTTGTTCCTTCTGAGTCTGTGGCTTCAATCGTTTTGCTGGCTTCATCAATCGTTATTTTGCTTCCGTATTTGGCATCGAGCTTTTTCACTTCTTTGCCAGAGGCATCTTCAATAACGAGTGAGCAATCAGAGGATATTGGGAAAAGAGATAAAGGAGCAAAGACATAAGCCTCATCAGGCATCGATTTCCCGCGATAGAGATCGCTCACCGTTAGTTCATCGGAAAAGACACCCATCCACTTTCTGATGTTTTTGAAACCCGTCTTGCTTTTGTCCACCGTTGCAACATCATCTTTGCTTTCTTGGTCCTGCTTGAATGTGAGAGTCAATAAATCATCTGAAAATGAAATCTGAGAAGCGAAAGTCGCGCTTGTCTTTTCAAGCGGGTCGCCCCCTGCTTTATAGTTGTCATAGGATGAATATATCCCCACATCGAAGTCTATTTTTGACGGGTTGGCGAAATTGGCGTAGAGATTTATTTTGGGGTTAAGAGTCGCCATCGAAGCTAATTTCGTCCATTCGCCATCATACCCATATAAATCAAAGGTGTAGTAGCCAGATTCATCCTTAGTCGAAATATCTTCGTAAAAAGAACCTGGGGAAACGCTGGAAACGCCAATGCCTCCATCCGAAAAATATTGGCTCACGGCAGTGGGCTCGCCATAGCCATAATAGAACCCCGCATCTGAAAAATCGAAGAAAGGTTCGCTGCTTTTGCCATCGCTTTTGAACCCATATCCCAAAAAATCGCTCTTATAACCATAAGGCGATTCTTTGTACGGCGTAGATGGAGGGAGGACAAAATCACCCCAAGAATGTTTTACGCCATCATCGTATGGCGAAGATCCGTCCTCGGTTTTGATGATCGAGCCTTCGCTATAGAATCTCGTTGTGTAAGAGATGGTTTCATCCTTAAAAACGGCTTTAAGGGAGCATTCTCCTTTTATATTGTTGATACTTACGCTTTCTCCGTTAGTTGGCGCTGGATGCTTTTCGCCATAAGGAGGCAAAGTATCATCGACGTTTTCATATTTGCCTTCCCAGACGTCGAAAACCTTCCTTATGCCGGCTTTTGCTTCAATATTGGCGTGCGGCTTATAGTCATAAGACGATTTTCCATCCAATTTGCGCACTGAGCGAGATGGTTTGCCATATGGCACATAGTCATAACCGACTTGTTCATCTGCATCATCGAAATAGCTGACGATGAAAGAATAAGTTTTCCCGTCGGGCGTAGAAGTATCGCTATCGCTGCTTCCGCCGCTGCATGAGGAAACGGCGCAAGAGAGAGCCAATAAGCATACAGCTGTAGTCGTTTTTCCTTTGAGACGGCGTTTCATATCCTTGATTATCCTTTCGATTTGCCTCCTAGGCAAGTTATACCTTTTCGTTTTACGCAAACAAATCAGCGTTATAACGCCGGAAATTGCGCTCGCTACGCTCTTCAAGAGAATAAAGTGAGAAAATGATTTACTTGGTAAGCGCTTACACTATAATGTGATAGTCAATCTATCAAATTGAAAGAGTATCTATCATGACGAACTTCGTAAGCCTGAAAAGAGACTATATATTAAAGGAAAGCGAGGAGCTTTTCCTTTCTAAGGGAATCGAGACCGTCTTGATAAAGGATGTTGCCTTAAAAGCCGGAATCGGCGAAGCGACCATATACCGCTATTTTAAGAAGAAAAGCAATTTGGTCATTGAAGTCGCTTTGGATATGCAAAAGAAGATACTCTCGCAGTATTTCAAATTCGATGACACAACAGGATTCGAATTGATAAAAGGCTACTATATGTCTTTCTTGTCGATTTTCGTCAGTCATCAGCCCTACTTCAATTTCCTTAAAGAGCTTGATATTTATATTCTGAAAAACGAGATTGACGATTTGAAAGAGTACGAAGAAGGCATCACCAATTTTGGCCTCATTTATCGAACGATGGTCGAAAAGGGATTGAAAGATGGAACCATAAAACAGGATTTGGATTATGAGACTTTCTATTATTCTTCCACCCACGCTTTGCTAGGGTTATGCGAGAAATTGTCTTTGAACAAAGCCATCATCAAGCAAGACAAGGGTCAAAAAAAGAATGAGGAAATAAAAATGCTCATAAGCAGTTTTCTCAATTTCATAAAGGCTTAAAAACATTATATATAAGGAGATGTTTATGAAGAGACTATCAAAAAAGCAGATGTGGATTTTTGCCATAGGCCAACTTGGCTGGAGCTTGCTAGGGGGGATCATCAACACATGGCTCGTTACCTTCTATTTGCCAACCAAAGAAGAACTCGCCAATGGCGCAATCCAGTACATCGCTCCAGGCTTGGTGATCGGGGGAGTGCTCACTTTGCTCGGGCTTATCTCGTTTATCTGCCGTATCTTTGACGCGATAACAGATCCATTGGTCGCGAGTTTGTCTGATCGCTCAAAGAACAAAAGAGGCAGAAGAATCCCATTTATGCAATTCAGCGCCATCCCTTTCGCCGTTTTGACCGTAGTTGTGTTTCTTGCGCCAGTCAACGAGATATCAGGCATCAACTTCGCCTGGATTTTAATTTTCCTCATCCTCTTTTACGCTTTCATGACTCTCTATTGCACTCCATATAATGCCCTCATCAGCGAATTTGGAAAAACGCAAGAAGACAGAATGTATATTTCCACCGCCATCTCACTAACCTATTTCTTTGGTTTGTTACTTGCCTACACGCCATTCGTCTTCGCGGGCTTTCTGAGAGAAAGCCTTGGCTTTGCTTGGAGCTACCGAGTATGTTTCATCGTCTTGGCGGTTATCGCTTGCATTTGCATGCTCCTTCCATGTTTCTTGCTCAAAGAGAGGGAATTCGCCGATAATCCGCCAGACAATACCAACGTTTTCAAATCCCTCAAAGCGACATTCAAGAACAAAGATTTCCGTATTTTTGTCGGGAGCGACGTTATGTATTGGATCGGCATCACTCTCTTCCAGACAGGCTTGCCGTATTTCGTAAAAGTTTTGATGCACGATGCAGATGGATCAACAACAATGTACTACATGGGTGCAATGACGGTTTTAAGCGCCTGTTTCTACCCCATCGTCTCCAAACTCGTCCGGAAATTCGGCAAGAAAAAGCTCACTATCTTCGGCTTTTTGGGACTGGCGGCAGCTTATTTATTGGCCACTCTTTGCGGTTTCAACGGAATCAATGTCCAATTCGGCGAATTCGATCTATTCGGCATTCTCATTGTCGTCGTCGCGGCTTTCCCGATGGCGCTTCTTGGCATCATCCCGCAGTCTATTGTCGCTGATGTTGCGGAATGCGAGGCTATCGAAACCGGTGAAAACAGGGAAGGGATGTTCTTTGCCTCCCGCACTTTCTCGATGAAGATGGGACAATCGATAGCGACGCTCGCATTCACCTCTTTAGCCATCATCGGAACGACCCAAAGCAGCAATTCCAACGATATCGTCCCAAGCGAACTAGGGATGAGACTCGTGGGGATCGTCGCCATCGCCTTTTGCCTAATCGGCGCCTTCATTCTCGCTTTCTATAACGAAAAAGGTGTCAATGCCACTTTGGCAACAAGGCAAAATGGAATAGATAAAAATGCGAGCGAGGGCATTGATAATGCTTAAAATCAAGTATTCTGTAAATGGTCTCGTTAAGGAAGGCGGGCGCGAAGAAAACGAAGATTACAAGATTGAGGAGCTTCTGCAAGACAATAGAAGAAAAATCGATATCATCCCGAAAAAAGAGATTGTTCTTTTGGAGGCGTATATCGATATCAATCACCATTATCTCAAAAATGAATGCCTGTATTTAAACGGATATCAGTCATGGACGGACACACGGGAATTTTCGATTTGGGAAAACGTCAAATCGATTGACAAGCTCCCAAAATCCATCCATGAAAAATATCATCTGAAACAATATGGCGATGAGATTTTCAAGAAATATCAAAGGCACGTTCTTCATGGATATACTTTCTCTTACATCAGAAACAGAAAAACAAACGAAGCCACTCTTTTTGGCAGCCTGAACGAAGATAATGCCTACCTTATCGTCAATCACATGGTGAAAAAGGGGACAATAAGATTAGAGAGCGATATCTCGGGGCGAAAAATTAGCGAAACATTTCATCTCTTCGATTATGTAACTCTAAAAGGCAATTATTTAGAGATCACGAAGCAATATCTCCGCAATTTCCAAATAAAAGATGAAAAATCGATAAAAGGATACACTTCTTGGTACAACCATTACCAGAATATCAACGATGGCGTCATCCTCAAAAACCTTGATGGCATAAGCAAAGAAAACTATGACCTCTTCCAAATAGACGATGGAAGCGAGACGTTTGTCGGCGATTGGCTTGACATTGACCAAAACAAGTTCCCGAACGGTCTAAAGCCGATCATAAGCAAAATACACGAAAAAGGGCTTAAGGCCGGAATATGGCTCGCACCGCTGGTGTGCGAACAAAATTCCAAAATTTATGCCGAGCATAAGGATTATCTATATTTAGAAAACGGCGAACCGGTGCCAGCCGGATGCAATTGGAGCACAGATTATGTCTTGGATATACGGAAAGAGGAAGTTATCGCCTATATCAAAAAGTGCCTGAATTACTATATTGATTTAGGCTTCGATTTCTTCAAATTGGATTTCCTATACGCAAGCGCTCTCATAAAAGACGAACGTTACACAAGGGCAGAGCTTATGTCGTATATAATGGGTTCCCTCCGCGATACGCTGAAAGGAAAGCTGCTTTTGGTATGTGGCGTCCCTCTATCCTCCTCCTTCATGCGTGCGGATTATGCCCGCATCGGTCCAGATATTTCCCTCATTTTCAATGACAAGTTCTATATGCGCTTCTTTCATCGAGAAAGAATTTCCACGAAAGTCACGCTTGTGAACACCATCTATCGTTCTCTAATGGACAAAATCTGCTTCTATAACGATCCTGATGTCTATTTGCTGCGCGATGACAACATAAAACTCAGCCAAAAGCAAAAAGAAGCGATAATCACCATCAACCATATCTGCGGAAGCGTCTATATGACAAGCGACGATGTATCCGCTTATACCGACGAAAAGAAAAAACTGCTTGAAAGATGCCAAAAATTCATCGGAAGTCAAATACTTGACATCAGAAAGAAAGGCCAAACCATCGACTTTGATTTCAAGAAAGATGAGCAGAGCTACACTGTGCGATATTCGATAAGAAAAGGAGAGATAAAATGGATAAGACCTCTGTGATTTTCGGAAACAAAATAGACAAAAAGACAATAAAAAGCGCTTGCAGAAGCAAGGCGAAATTCATCAAGGAATTCGGCGATGACTCGAATAAGAATTATCATTTGGGATTCATCGACAACAAAACCTTAAGCGGAATCGGCGTAAAAGAAATCGTCTTCAAGGAAAAAGACGAGAAATTCAGCGATGACGCCCTTATCGTCGGCAATATCCGAATGGGATTTGGGCATTATCGAATCTCGATCGCTTTGGCTAGCTGCGCAAAAGCCATGGGCTATACCCCTTATTGGCTCGATTTGGCTTCTTTCGATGCCACAGGCAGCAAAATGATCAGAAAGCAGAACGATATGTATTCGCTCGCAAGCCGCATCTCTCAAAAATCGAAATTGTTCAATCGCCTCGTTTGGGAGCCGCTCAATAGCGAAGGGTTCAAAAAAATCGAGTACAACGCCAAAGATCAGAAAAACGCTGAGCTTTTAGTGCCAATCTTCAGGAATATACCGAAAGATATCCCTTATATCGCAACTCACGTTTGGCCATCGCAAGGCGCTATCCACGCAGGTATGCAAAACGTCTGCAACGCAATCCCCGATAACTGGCCAATGGCTCTCCATTTGAGCGAAGGGGCAGTCCATACCGTCCAAACGCCATTCGCCTATTATGGATACAAAACGCTCGACGGCTTCTCAAAAAAAGAGCTTCGCGGGATGAAAGACGAGGATATCAAGTACGTCGGATGTTATGTCGATCACGAATTTTTGATTAACTTGGAGGACGACAACAAACGAAGATTGAAGAGACTCGATGAGAAAAAACCGTTACGCATTCTCTTAAGCGTAGGCGGAGCGGGAGCTGGAAGCGATTTATTCGTTTCGATGATTAAATTCCTTATGCCATATGCGCAAAGCGGCAAAGTGTCGCTCTTCATGAATTTCGGCGACCACAAGGACGTTTACGAAATCGTGAAAAGGGAAATACCCAACTTCGAATCGACGAATTTCTTCAATGAATACGATTCATTCTGCTCTTTCGTTGACAAAATCAGAGATGGCGAAGCCCAAGGGATCCATTGTTTTTATAACGAAGATATTTTCGAGGCCGTCTATTCCACGAACTTGCTGATGCGCGTCACAGACTTATTAATCACGAAACCGAGTGAGCTAGTCTTCTATCCCGTGCCGAAATTATTCATGCGCCATATTGGCGGACACGAAGTATATGGGGGCATATATGGGCGCGAAATGGGCGATGCTTTCAAGGAATGCCCGGATGAAAGGTCGATGGAGAGAGAACTCACGAACATCATTGATGATACAGATTTACTAAGATTTATGATCAGACGAATCGGCGAACTCAAAAAGGAAGGGCATTATGATGGCGGGTATAAAATCTGCGAAATTCTCAAGGAAAGGAGCAAAAAGCAATAAGGTTTGCCGCTCTCTTCCTATTTCAATTCATGCCTATCTCAATTTAGTCTTTCGCTTTGAAGAAATGCCTATTGGGCGAAAAAGGGAAGAGAAGAGAGTATTTACCATGTTTTACTTTGTAAAAGTGTGTTGCCCAAGCATTTCTTCGAGGGTATAGTTATGAAACGTAAGGACTTGACTTTGATATGAAGAAAAACAATAACGGAAATACGATACTTGCTCTTGTTACAAGTTTATTGGCCATTATCAGCATTTGCGTTCTTTTTGCTGATGCTTTTGGCGATGACGCGGGCCCTGTTTGGGGAACCGGTTTTGAGACGATTTTCGGCTACGAAAGCCGCAATACTGTCTTCTGCACAGGCTTATTTATCGCTTTTTTATGCGATTGCTTGGTAATCTTTTTGCCATTCGCTTCCTTCTTCGTTCCAGAAAAAGGGCGCGGGCCTTTGTATTTGCTGATCGGCGTTATCGGAATAGCTGGCGCTACTCTAGCTTTGTTTGCTAAGCCATTCTTCATCGCTTCCAATACCGGCAACGTCTTCGTTGGCGAATTAGGAACAGAGGTCAGCAATTCATTGACTCTCGGTACTGCTTTCATCACTAACGCGGTGTTTATGTATTTATCCGCTGCTCTATGCCTTATTGGCGCCTACACTGGCCGCAATAAGAAAAAAGACGAAGACTAATCTTCGCCCTTAGTCGAATGCTTGATGCCCGGTTTCCACAAAGCCGGGTTTTCTTTCGCTTCTTTCCAGCCTTTTTCCGTTAATGTTTCAACAACCTTTTTCGCGCATTTCGTCACATCGCTATTGATTTCTTCGCCCCAAAAGCGAATGACAGTGTATCCTTCTTCCTCGAGCCTTTCATTCACCTCTTTATCGCGAGCGATATTGCGCTCGATTTTCGGGATCCAATAATCAAGATTCTTATGAAGTTTCTTCTTGTTCTCCTCGAAATTGTAACCATGCCAGAATTCGCTGTCGCAGAATATGGCCACCTTGTATTTTTGAATCGAGATATCGGGATGGCCATAAACACGGCTCGTATTGTGGCGATATCTGACGCCAAGGCGATATAGTTCTTTTCTAAGGGCGATCTCTATGCCAGTGTTTTTGCCTTTTATGCGGCTCATTACCCTTGAGATTGTTTTCTCTGAGCGTTCTTTCATAAGCCAAATCATACCTCAATCGTGTTAAGGTATTCGCATGATAATTTACCGAAAAGCCAAAGAAGCTGACATAAATGAAGCGAATAGGCTTTTAAGAAGAGCGGCCGCCAGCGCGAAATACGACAATATACTCTTTCCCATGCCAATAGTGGGCGAAGAGAAACTTAAGGAGTCGATATCTGGTGGCAAATGTTATCTTGCCACCATCAGGAAAGCTATTGTCGCTTTAGCCATCGTCGAAAAGGACGTCAGTTCCTATTTTTATCCCAAAAGCCACGACGGTGGAAAACTCATGGAGCTTATTGGCAAAACGGAATGGAAGATGAACGAGGACGTAATGGTGCTTGCTTATCTATCGGTCGATCCTCTGTATCGCAACAGAAAAATAGGGCGTGAGATGCTTTCTTGTATCGAACGGGAATTCCCACGCTTTCTCTTTTTCTCCTCGCTAGATGTCTCAAACGCCAAAGGCATCGAATATCTACGCAAAAACGGCTACAAAAGGATTGATTTGGAAAAATTCGAATATTCAAATACCCCTCAGCAATTACTCTTCAAACGTCTATAGTCAATGACTGAATTGAGACTCGTAGAGCTCGTAATAAAAGCCTTTTTCGGCGAGCAAGGAGTCGTGATTGCCTTTTTCGATAACTTTGCCATCCTTAAGCACGACAATCAGGTCGCTTTTCCGAATCGTCGATAAACGATGAGCCACCACGAAGCTTGTTTTGCCTTTCATTAGCTCATCGAACGATCTGGACAACAGGCTTTCGGTCCTTATATCGATATTGCTTGTCGCTTCATCAAGAATGACGATTTCTGGAGAAAGCAGCATGACGCGCGCTACGCAAAGAAGCTGTTTTTCGCCAAGAGATAACCCGCTGCTATCGGTTATGAAGGTGTCATACCCTCGCGGAAGGCGCTCGATAAAATCATTGGCTTGCGCTTTCTTCGCCGCTTCTTTCACCTCTTCTAAGCTAGCGCCAGGTTTAGCGTAAGCAATATTCTCGTATACTGTCCCAGAGAATACCCAGGTATCCTGGAGCACCATGCCAAGATGAGAACGATAAGCTTGTTTTTCCAAGTCGATAGTCGAAATGCCATTTGCCTCAAAGCATCCTTTCTGAGGATCGTAGAATCTCATCAAAAGATTTATGATGGTCGTTTTGCCACAGCCTGTTGGGCCAACGAAAGCAATCTTTTGCCCTTTTTTCACATCAAGAGAGAAATCATCGATTATTTTACGCGACTCATCGTAAGAAAAATCAACGTGTTCCGCTTTTATGCTTTCGATTTGTCCGTTTATGGATTTCTCTCCTTCGTTGACATCAGAAGGAGCATGAATTGCCTCGTCAATACGCTTAAAAGATGCGAAAGCATAGCTTATTTCGCTGATAACGTCGCTGATTTCGTTGAATGGAGCCATATAGTTGCTGGCATAGATAAGGAAACTGGACAAATCGCCAACGAGGAAGGCGATGCCAAGATTGACGTCTTTGACAATAAATATGGCTCCGACCGTGATGATGGCCGCATTGATGAAATTGTTGACCAAACGCGTTGAGGGATTGATGAGCGAGGCTCCGAAGGAAGCTTTGAAAACATTCTTGCGGAAATCCTCGTTCAAAGAGGCGAAATCTTCCTTTCTTTTCTCTTTAAGATTGAACGTCGATATTGCTTCGCTGTTATTAAGCGATTCAAGGCCGAAAGCGTGAATCTTCCCAGCGCTTGAAGCTTGCGATTTGAAATATTTTGAATTCCATTTGCTCACGAATTTGCTGACGAGCATCGAAAGAGGCGTCAAACCGACGACAAGCAGAGCCAAAGCCCAGTTGATGGTGAACATGAAAACAATCGTAAGGGCTATTGCCACAATCCCATCGAAAAAAGCCGCCCCACCGCTTACCAAACCATTTTGAACGTTTTCGACGTCATTCACCAAGCGAAGCAAAAGATTGCCTTTTTCGTTTTTATCCAAATAAGAAACCGAAGAATGAAGATAGCTGCGATAGACATCATCGCGAAGGTCTTTCGTAATACGTTGCCCAACATAGGAAGTCAGATAATCGAAAAAGTATCTAAAAACGGTCCCAAGGACAAGACAGATAACCATAAGCGTGATAAAGACGCCGAGTTTTGAAAAGTCGACATGGCCATCGCACTCCGAAAGATAATTGACGGCTTTGCCCGCTAGAAGAGGAATGAATAATTTTCCGCCAATAGAGACAAGCGCGCATAAAAGCGCAATGGCGATAGAGCCTTTGCATTTGGCTAAATATGGTTTAAGAGCGCTGATTTTTTTCATCTGCTTGCCACCTGCATTTCATAAATATCTTGGTAAATCTGGCATTTTTTAAGCAATTCTTCGTGAGTGCCGCTGCTTACGATTTCGCCTTTGTCCATAACAAGAATCAATGAGCAATCGGCAAGAGTCGTCGCACGCTGAGAGATGATTATCTTCGTAAGCCCTTCTCTCTTTCCGATATTCGCGCGTACTTTTTTGTCGCTGATGTAGTCCAAAGCACTTGTCGAATCGTCAAGAATGAGGATATCCCCTCCTTTTAGCAAGGCACGGGCGATGAGAAGACGCTGTTTCTGGCCTCCGCTTAAATTGGCTCCGGCCTCTTCGACCCCATGATCGAGGAAATCGCTGTAGCGAGATACGTATTCGTACGCTAAAGAATCTTTCAAAGCCTCCACCATTTCCTCTTCGCTGGCATCTTCTTTTCCAAGAAGGAGATTCGATCGAATGCTTCCTTTGAATAAAGACGGCTTTTGGCTCACGAGCGATATTTCTTTATGAAGCGAGTCGAGGTCATAGTCTTTCAAATCGACTCCACGATATTCAATATAGCCTTCCGTAGGATCGTAAAGCCGCTCCAGCAGAGCTACGAGCGTGCTCTTGCCGCTGCCAGTTCCTCCGATTATGCCTATCGATTGGCCAGGATATATTGAAAAAGAAAGATGAGACACGGCGTTTTTGCCTTCTCCCCCATAAGATAAAGAAACATCTTTGAAAGAACAAAGCGGGCAATCGCTCACCACTTTTTTCCCCGCTTCCTTAGGCTCATTCAAAATCGAAGGCTCTAAGGCAAAGAAAGCATTGATCCTTCTCATGCTGGCTTTTGCGCGATTGAGGGATACGATCATCCTTGAGAACATCACAAGAGCGTTGAGCACAAGCGTCAAAAAGGAAATGAGGGAAACGATTTTGCCAGTCGTAAGCTCGCCGCTTTGAATTGTTATTCCGCCTAAGTAAACCACCAAGATCATTCCGGCGTTAACGAAAAAGAAAGTCAGCGGATTGACAAAAGAATTGAGTTTGGCGATTGAAAGGGAACGTTTCTGGTATGAAGAACTGCTTTCAACGAATTTCGCTTCTTCGTAGTTTTCTTTGTTGAACGCCCTTATCGGCCTAGCCCCTTTAAGCGTGTCGCTTCCTAAAGATGAAATTTCATCTAGATTCCCTTGCACGAGAGCGTACTTTTTTGGAGACAAAACGATAACCGATGCGATTACGGCGCTAGAAAGAATGACGACGCCAAGAAAAATAAGACCGGCCCTCCAATCGAGCAAAAAGGATATGATAGTGGCACCGATTATCAAAAACGGCGGGCGCAGGAAAAGGCGCATAAACATCATTACGCCATTTTGCATCGAAAATGAGTCATTGCTTAGTAGCGTTAACACCTTGGGCTTCCCGAATTCATTGAGCTGTTTCTCGCTCAAAGAGGACATATGCTCATATAGCTCTTCTTTCAAATCATGGCCGTAATCCGCCGACACTCTAGCGGCAAAATATTGGGCAACCATCGTGACGCAAAAAGCCACTAGGGAAAGCAAGAACAAAAGAAGCCCCAGTTTAAGAACGTAATCAAAATCGCCATTCTTGATGCCTTTATCGATGATGAAACGAACGATAAATGGGGTCGCCAATTCGATTACGCATTCGATTAGTTTCAAAAATGGCGCAATCCAAAAACGAAACGAATATTTCTTCAAGGCCGTCAAAGCCGTATGTTTTTCTTTCATGCTTTTGTTTTCTCTTCCTCGTCATTCCCTTGTGCGGTTTTTTCGCTTTCCGCGTCTTTGCTTTGAAGGAAATTTATCGTTGCTATAGGCTCAGCGTTGAGACTGCCGCCCATCATAAACGTCCATCCAACATCCGGATCCCCGCTAATGCGATCGAACACGCGGTTTTTGCCGACAACCGCACTTGAAACGTCATCGAATCGCCAATGAATCAAGCCAGGCGTAAAAGCGCAATAAAGGTTGCCGATATCGATAATAAGCGGAGGCAAAGAATATTTGACATCAATTTCAAACGAATTATCTTCTTTGTTGAAAATATGAGTGATTATCGTCATTTTGCCCATAAACAAAGAGTCTGGGTCGTTTGAAAGCAGCGAATCGGAGAAAGTGTCGTTGTCAAAAGCTGGGTCGCCTCTGGCAACATTAAGGGTTTTGGCCGCTTCTTCTATCCTCTTTTCAAGATCGTCGAAGGCTTTTTTGTCCTCTTCCAATAATTCAGATACGCTTTCTTTAAGTCGATAAGCGAATTCGGACAAAAGATAAAAGCGCAAGGCAGTCGGCAAATCCTTTAACGTCCCTGTCCCCAATTCATAAGCAAGGCCAAGACGGTAGCATAAATCAGGGAAAACATTGATATCCTTGCCTGTTGAAAGGGTGAAACGATGATACGATTCATTCCAAATAGAGGCGAGCAAATCAAAAGCGAAGAAGGAATCAGGATTCACGCCGATGCCGTCCATATAGCAATCGGAAAAACCGATAAAGGCTTTTAAGCTGCCCATCGCCATTCCTTTGGCAAAGGCTTCGTAGGCGCCTCGCTCATCCGCTTTTCCGATTGCTCCATTGGCACACATAATCCCCATTCTGGCGAGCGCTTCGCCATCATCGCGCAAGGAAGGCGAACCGTAATACCCAAAAGCTGTTTTAGGGTCTTTTTCTGTAAATTCATCCCCGAATTCATACAGGATTCCCAATGAAAAAGCGGCATCCGCGCGCCCTTGCCCCGCTAGCAAGGCCAAATATTGGATATATAAGGCTTCGTTTGTCTTTTTGTGAGTTATTTTCCCTTCTTGGTATCGCTTTACGAATTTAAAAGCCGCATCAGGATGCCCGCTCATGTAATCTTCGCCATAGAAAGCGAGATTCAGTTCTTTGAGCAAAGCCTTGTCGATAGGCTCTCCGCCATTATCGCCGATGACGGCATCCATGCCGCATTCAGGGCAAATCGCATTCATTCCGTGTTCGTCGTTGACCCAATCATTGACTAGCCTGGCATCGTAAGTTTGACGGCAAAAAAGGCAAGAACATGTCTTGCTATGCAAAATCTGCACTTCGTTATTGTGCGTGCGTTTTTGAATATCGATTAATTTTTGGTCAATGGGCATGCGTAAACTATATCACAAATGCGTAAACGCGCGCATAGGCACAGAAGTTGCGCGCAAATAAATTCATTTCATGAAAAGGCCGACGCTCGCTTTTTCCAATACTTTATCGAAGTCGGTGCTCAGCTTATAAAAACGGAGATCTTCCTTCTTCATCCAAAAAACGGATCCCTCGTCGCTCGAAATCAGTTCGCCGCTATATTTATTGGTCCGATATATGATGCAAAGATGCCTCACGCGATCATTCGGTATGTTCCATTCGAAAATTCCCATATCTTCCAACTCATAGATGTTTAACCCAGTCTCTTCTTTGATCTCTCGTTTGGCGGAATCCTCTATCGATTCGTCGTCTTCAACATGGCCGCCTGGAAAGTTAATCCCTGGCCAATCGTTCTTTTTTCTTTCTTCAACAAGAAAGCTGCCATCAGCGCGATAGACCATTGTCATCGTCGTCAAAATAATCTTAGAATCTCTGCTCATCCGAATAATCATAATCGAAAATAGATGCAGTGAGGGCTATGAGTTTTTAAAATGTAGCGGATGGATATCGCGCACGGCAAAGAAATAAAAGAGGCCATACACAGATTAGTGGAGGCGATGGACTTGAATGAATTCAACGCCAATGCCTTTAACGATTATTTGTCATCCCGAAACAAAGCAATGTTTTCCAGTTGCGAGAAAGCATACAAAAATGGGCGCGAAGCGAAAAAAGCATTCCTCCAGGAATCGAAAAAATGTTTAATGAAATGCGGAATCGGCAATTTTATCGATGAAACCAGGAATGATGTAATCGTTCTCGATTCATTCGAATACGAGAAAGATCCATATTGGCAAACAATAAATTTCCCAGACATCGCATTAGGAGATTGGAAACTCAGAACTTCTTTTTATGAGCCTTTCGAAGGAATGCTGAGTGACGAAATAAGAGTCAAAGAAAATGAATATTACAAAGAAATCAATCAATTCGGGTTCTTTTTAAAGAGATTCCGCTATATCGAAGTTATTCAAAACGACAAAACGTGGATGAGCGTCACACCGCATGAGATCAACACGATGAAGGATGATATAAACAAAAGCAGAGGCAGAGTCATCACCTTTGGCCTAGGGCTGGGATATTATCCTTTCAGCGTATCGCTCAAAGAAAACGTGGAGTCTATAACAATTGTCGAAAAAGACGAAAAATGCATTGAATTATTTGATAAATTCATCTTTCCGCAATTTCAGAGCAAAACAAAAATCAGCATTATAAAATCCGACGCTTACGAATTTGCCGAAGCGATGAAGGATGGTGACTTCGATTACGCTTTTGCCGATATATGGCATTTGCCATTCGATGGGCTTTTTTCCTACCTTCGTTTCGTTCCGCTTTTTTCTTCATTCAAAAAGACGGAGACATCATATTGGATTGAGAAAAGCATCCTTTCCCTTTTGCGGCGCGCGCTTATCATTTTAATCGACGAAGAGTATAAGGGATCCACTGATGAAAATTACCGCAGAAGCAAAAACGAAACCGATTCTTTGATTAACGCTCTCCATTTCTCCTTGAAGAAGGTAAAAATAAAGTCGGTTCCTGAGTTATTGAGTATTTTAAGCGATGAAAATTTGAGGTCTTTAGCGGCTAAGAAACTCGTTTAGCAGTTCTTTTTTATTTCCTTCGGTTTTCTTTGCCTCTTCCAAAGAAGAGAAATACTCCACGTGCAGGTTCAAATCATGCTTACGCAAAATTCCCTCCAAATTCACGTAATCTATGTTTTCGCTGTTTTTGCTCCATTCATCGATTTCCAAAAGCGTTGTCACTCCATCGTGCCACCCATCCAATTCGCCTTTTTTAGCCCCTTCAATCAATGTGGACAATATCGTATCGAAATCGTATTTCTGAAGTTCAGGGGCAGCGTCCCCATTAACGTAATCCTCGAACAGCATTTCTCTCAGGACTATCTCCTTGAAATAGGCGAATAATTCATTTTTCGAAGATGAGAGCCACTCCCCTTCCTCTTTTTCCTCTTGGCCAAAAGGGGAAGCGACATAATGGGAGCAATACAAAAATTCGTCTTTCTCATCATGAGCGAGAATCTCTCTCGGATTAAACTTCGAGCGTATTTCTAACCATTTGCTTTCCATGTCTATTGTCCTTTGTTTTTTATGGCAGCATATCCGTCTTCCACAACGATGCCCAATCTTTGATTCGCGTTTGCCTTCAAAGCTAATTCCAAGTGTTTGCGGGCTTTCTCTTTCAAGGTCGTGAACCCGAATAATGAATTGACTTGCTTAAAGAGATCGATGGTGGTCATTTTTCCCTGCTCTAGCAAAATATCGGCGATGGCGTTGCCTAGTTCGATGAAGGAAATATCACTAATTTCGCGGTGATTATCGGCATCGTTGAGTCTGTAATAGCGATATTCTTCGATCTTTCTTTCCTTATCCCAATAAAAGATCACGCCGCCTCTTATTTCTTTCATTGGCCCGATTTCGTTGATGGCCAAGTTTATGACATCGCTGACATTAGGGCCGATTCTGCTTAAACCGTATGCCTCGCGGATACGTTCTTTCAAAAGCCTTTCGGAAATAGGCGTTTCATCATGCAAAACATCGGCTATAAAATCGGCGACCATCCGCGTAGAAGCGGCCTTATTGGAGAAATCGTCAGGCAGCAATGGAGAGAGTTTCCTTCTCGAATAAGGGATAGCGTAAGGGTGCGAAATCACTTCTTTTTTCGCGAATGTCATAGGATCATCGAAGGAAATATCGTTTTGCTTCAATGTTCTTCTCTCACTATTCGAGCTATTGATAACATTGACGATATTCTTGATCACTTCCTGTGGGTGATCGAGATATTCGACGCTCCAAACCCAATATAAATTCCATCCTAGGTTAGTCAAAATGCCCGGTTCAACGATATTGCGATCACGGCAAGTCGGCGAAGAGCAGTACGAATCGCCATCGACCAAAATTCCAAGCGTATAGCGGTTTTTATCCTCACGGCTTCCAACGGCGACATCGACTTTGAAAGAGGAGGAGCCGATGTTCGTTTCAACGCGATAACCAAGGCGTTTGAGATCGTTTGCGATGAAATTGGCAACGCTTAAAGACGGCAAGGAAATATGACTCGCGATATTGTTTGGAAGAGATGAGAGACCCGTTTCGGCAAAAAGCAAGAAGCTGCGCAAATATGAAGCTCCGGCATTCTTGGCTTTCTCAGCGTCGATGTCCCTTGGCCTCATCGAAGTGAAAACGATCATTTCCTCTCTGGCTCTAGTTATAGCGACGTTCAAACGGCGCTCGCCTTTTTCGCGGCTCAAAGGCCCGAAATTCAGCGAAAGTTTCCCATCGTCTTTCGGAGCATAGGTTGTCGAGAAGAGAATAACGTCACGTTCGTCCCCTTGCACGTTTTCAAGATTCTTCACGAAAATATCCTCGCCACCGAGCTTGCGCCCATCTCCATATGGCATTTTTTTGTCCAAAAGATCTTCAATCAAATTTTGCTGAGCCTCATTGAAGGTCACAACGCCAATTGAATAATTCGATAAAAGCGGATCTGATGCCCTTTTGATTATTTCATCAACGACAGCCGAAGCCTCTTTGCGGTTAATGCCTCGTTTCATCTCGTATTTGCCGCCAACAAAGACACTCGATACCGATCCTTTTTCGTTAGCGGGAGAAGGGAAAGTGAGCAAATTGTTGGCGTAGAACTTATTGTTGGAAAAGGCAATTAGGGATTCATGGCGGCTGCGATAATGCCAAGTCAGTTTCTTTCGTGGGAGGCCCAAAGCGATCGCGTCATCAAGAAGGCTTTCCAAATCCTCCGTCATATTGGAAATAAGCGACGGATCAGAAGAATGACCGCCGCTAGCCATGAAGAAATTGGTTGGCGGCATCTGCTCTTGATCGCCCGCGATAATCGTGGTCTTCCCTCTTGCTATAGATCCGATAGCCTCGCTTGTCGGAATTTGGCTGGCTTCATCAAAAATGACCAGATCGAAATTATAGGAATCGATATCCAAATATTGAGCAACGGAAGCCGGAGACATCAAAAAACATGGGCAAAGGGTTCTGACAAGCGTGCCAAAATGGTCAAAAATCTGGCGAAGCGATACGCCGCGTCCACCATTCTTTATGAGCTTCCGGAACTGATAAATATCCGTCGATGGGGCGCTTGCCTTCGCCGAAGGATATAAACTCGTGATGCGAGAGACCGTTTCTATGACGCTTGTTCTCGAAAAATCATCAATCGCTTTTTTATAACGATCGATTTCGTCTTTCGTATCTTTGGAATTGATCGTGGATAATCCTGCTTTGCCGAGCGAATCCGACAAGATGCGATAAGAAAGCGACGAAATGTAAGATGGCAAAAGGGCATCTTCTTTGATTTTGCCCTCGCGGTATAGTTCGATGAGTTCATTGGGGACCAATTTTGAGGTTCGATCCAATGTCGCAAGCAAATTCGTCCACTCCGACAATCTTCCTTTGCTTGAATACGCATCAGATAAGGAAGAAGAGGCGTGAAGATAGAAATCGAAGCAGTCATCGTAATTCGATATGTCGAACCCAAACGATTGTTTTAATTCGGCAAGCTTCGTTTTAAGAGCATCATAAGATGAGATGAAGCTCATTCTGGCTTTGGAAAAAAGATATTCCCTGTTCGTTGATAAATGGCGAATGGCGTCATCGATATCCGTTGCCGAAGATTGCTTAGGCAAACGGAAGTTTTTCTTAATTTCGATGACTTTCAATGTGCGATCATATCTGGCGATTTCATTCTCAACGTCCTTTGAGGAATTCAAATGCGACTTCGAAAACACATATTTTGCATATGGATCAAAGCGTTCTGCGTCTTCTTCAAGACGCTGGCATTCGATTAAAGCCTCGAGCGATTTCTCAAGTGCCTCTTTTCTTAAGACTTTTTTGTCTTTGGCGAGAGGTTTCAGGCTCTTGCGCAAAGAAGATATCAAACGATGTTTTTCGAATAAGCCGGCGCGTTTGATGGCTCTCTTTTTAGCAAGCAGCGTTTCGCCGTTTAGCTTGAAAAAGGCATCTTCCCATGATTCCGACAAATTCTCTTTTGCCTTGCATATTTGACCTAGCAAAAGCAGATATCCCTGCATTTCCGCCTTCTTCTCTACAAAACTATCATCGCTTAAATAATCTAGGAAAAGAAGAGAATCGTCCTGAAGTATTTTGACTATCTGATAATAAAGATCGAGATTGGCCCTTGTTTCCGCCAAACCTTTATCTTTGAAGAAGCAATTATAAATCGCTATATGGAATGACTTGAGATCGGCAATTAAAGGCGGGATTTTCTCAAACAAAGAGTCTCTCGTTTCAATAGAGTAGTCGCGCGAGGCAAACGGCAAGAAAGAGTTCCCGTGATACCCGCCTAATTGCGCACCTTGGCTTGCTAGATTGTTTAATTCGCTTTGCGCTGATTCGAAATCAGCGCTGGTCAAAGAAAGGGCATAATCGCCGCTCGTTTCATACTCGCCCTTGTAAGAGGAAAGGCGCAGATAATTTATAATGGCATCATATGGCGAAAAAACATATGACCCCTTTTTATGGATGGCATATAGGTCTTCGTTTAGTTTATTTCTCTTTTCATCGACCAAGGAAGATTGGAGGCTGAAATCCTGTGGGCTTTCCACTTGACCCAATTCAAGCATTTCCCCCAAGGAAGCCAAAACATCTCCTTTGGCCGTGTTTATGGAAGGGATAGTCAAGCAGAACTTGCCGATTCCCAATGCATCCAATCTCTTTTTTACGACTTCGAGAGCAACGCCTTTTTCCGCAACGAACAAAACGCTTTTGCCATGATACAAGGCATTCGTGATCATGTTTGCGATCGTTTGGCTTTTGCCCGTTCCTGGCGGGCCATCCAAAATGAACGATACCCCGTTTGCGCTGCCTCTTATAGCCTCAATTTGGCTTGAATCGGCTGGCAAAGGGATCGCTAAAGAAGAAGACGGGGCGTCGTCATCGATTTCATGATTCGCGCTCAAGTCTCCACCGCTGAGTTCATTGAACCCATTCACGAAAGACGATATGACAGGATTCTTCATCATCTTTTCCCGATGCGTTTTTATATCGCTCCACATAACAAAACGAGCAAATGAGAACAAGGATAATGAACATGGTTCTTCAAGAAGCGCCCACCCTTTGAAGGAAGCGATGCGTTCGCGAATGAAATTGAAGATAAGGCGCAAGTCCGGCTCGCTTTTCGACGTCTTGCTGAGCTCGCCGAAAATCGGTGTGAAATCCAGATCGAAATTTTCGCGGAAATACTCGAAAATCGTGGTATTCAAGCCAAGGTCATCAATGTTGTATTCAAGACTGAAGGCAGTCCCGACCTTCCTCCTTGGCATTTTGACTGGCAAGAGAAAAAGCGGGGAATATATCGCGCCTTTTCCGTGCAAAGCAGCTTTCTCATTATCAAACCATTTTATTAAACCAATCGTAAGAAAGAGCGGATTGCACCCACTCTCCTCAATGGCGGTGTTCGCTTTGCGGGCAAGGTTTTTCAAATAGTCGTCAGGCGATCCTTCTTTTGAAACAAAGCAAAGGGTCTTTTTGCCCAAATAGTCGCTGAAGCGATTTTTATCAGCGCTAGAAAAGAACGCAGGGGCATTTCTCTCATCTTTGATTGGAGAAATATCCGCCGATGAAAGCGCCGAGACTTTATTGTTTTTGCAAAGGGTCGAGAAAAGAGCCTCAGAGTCAAGATTCAAAACTTGGGGGAAAAGATTGGAGAAACGCATATTGATTAGGCGGTTGCTCATCGACAAATCGAGCAGCTTCTCCTCCCAATAATCGAATTTGTTCTTTTTGGATGGGGCCTCAGAGTCAAGATAACGGCGATTGTCTATGTCGATTCGCGGGGCTAAATAATCTTTTTTGAAAGAGAAATCGGGAAAGTCGATTTTACGCTCGCCATCTATTTTCCTAGGCGTAGGCAGAGGCAAGATATGTTCTTTTCTTGATGCGAAAACATCAATCCCGTACAAAAACGAATGATTGCCCTGCAAAGTGTTATAGCCTTCATTCACCGCATTTAAGAAGTCGGCCTTTTTTTCCTTGGAAGCAAGAGATGGATCGATGAGCAAGAGGCGATTGAAACCCTTCGAGGCCAGATTGAGCAACTCTGTGTCATTATCCAAAAGTGGCGAGGAAGAAATCGACTCATCGAGATATATGCCGACTAGAGCTTTTTCATCTGTCAAAATAATAATCGGTCTAAGCGATACAGCTTCAATTAATGAAGCGAATAAAATGGCGAAATCTACGCAATTTCCAGTTTTTTTGTCTAATAATTGCCATGCAAGAGCAATATTTTTAAGGCACATCAATGGCGAAGAGGAACCTGCCGCCAGCGATATCTTTTCGTTTGATAGAGCAAGATAGATTGCGTCTATTTCTTCAATAACCTTATTTGGATCGCGATAAGAATAGCCGCCGAAAGATGAATCGTACTTATCCTTCAATAATAGACTGGCCTCTTCGATTATCGGATGAAGGCTATCGTCGGAAGGAGTCAAGTAAGAAGAAAGAAGCTCACGCACACCGCTTGAAAAAAGAGCGCTCGGGATATCATCGTAATGGAAAGAGGCCTTTTTGGAAGCGATGATCTCGTTGCCTTCATTGACCAAATCAACCGTCAACTCCCCGGGCAATGAGGCATCCAAAGCATAAAGAGATGCGTAATCTATATCGTAAGAAAAGTGATCGACTTCGGTTTTTTTGCCCTGTTCAAGAAAATCGATTTTGATAGGTTCAATAGAGCAATATGAGGGATAAGCCGAAAAGCGGATCTGGCAATCACGAAGAGACGATGAGTTTTTGTTCGTTATAGTTATTCTCTTGATGAAAGAAAATGAGGTGCTGCGAAGACTGCCGCTTTCCCTTTTTGCGTAAAAATCCGCTTGATACGAAGCGTAATTCCAAGTTGGTGATATCTCGATTCCGATATCTAGATTCGACAAAGAAGAAAGCCCTTTTTCCATAAGCCCATATATTATAGTTGAAGGCATTCATTAGACTAAGGCAAATTCTAACTTTTTTCGCGTTAAGCAAATCGAAATCGCATTATTTATCAATCCGCGCAATAGCGGTAAAATAAGCGAGAATTTTATGCTCCATTACGAATTGACAAAATCATACATCGACTTCATCTCATCTCTCCCCTTCAAAGAAAGAGGACCTGTCCTTTGGAATTCACAAGCCATACTTTCGACGGCAGGCGGATATCTAAAAATGAAAGTTGCGGATATAGACGAAGAATCCGCCATTTTTCGCGTTGCGGAACACACGTATTTGTTAGTGCGCATAAATTATTCCTTTATCCGTCTCGTCGATGGAATGAAAACGAGGTCCGAGCCAAGCTTCGATAACGGCGACAGCGATGCGATAGTGAGCTCAGCCATCAAAGATCTTGTTGCTAAAGATGGTACTTCGCTCCCGCACGATGATTTAGAGGCGTTCTTGGAAAAAAACTACTTCACTCCTTGGTTCATCAAACTTTTCGCTTTGTTATCCGAAGAAGATAGAAATAGATTAGGCGACAAAGGCGAACGTATCGATACGTCTTCTGAAAAGGAAACGAAAAACAGTGGAAAGGCGTTGACTGCCGAAACTACCGTTCCAACAGCTGCCCAAGAAAGAATAGAAAAGCAGGAGGAAATCCGAAAGCCCGAAGTCAAAATAGCTACCATACCTCTACCCGATCTCTCAAAAGGCGGCAGCACCAAGGAAACAAAAAAGAAAAAGCTTCGCCAAATCGATGGGGAGGAATTCGAAAAAGCGATTTTGCTCGAGCTTCAAAAAGCGTATGAAAACAGAGTTTCCAAAAAGAAAGCGGCAGCACCAGCCAAGCTGAAACATGTGAGATTCGCCCCAAAGGAAATCGTTATCTCCTACACTTCCCGCAACTCTTGCTTGGATTTATTGCTAAGAAGGACTCGCCAAAACGGTTGCCGGCTTTCTAATGACAATTGGCTCATTCTTTTGGCTAACACAGTCGAAGAACCATTCGCTAAGGAAATAGAGAGCCGCTACCCCGATCACGTCCTTTATACGGATGCGCAAGACAAGGGCAATATCAATATTGCTTTTATCGTGAAGAAAAACAGGGAAGCATCCGAAGCGGATGACGAATTGGATTTAGGGGTAAAAAGAGTCAAATCGAAGACGGCTTCTTTCAATAAGGAAATGCCTTCCGGAGCTTTCGATAACATCGATGAAGACGAAATGGATGAGTGGCCGCATCCGCGTTCATCCTTCATAAAGCCCGTAAAATCTAAAGTCGCTACTTTCGCCTCTGCTTTGCCAGAAACGAGCAATGATGTCGATGATGAATTTGATTTCCAAATCGATGAGGACGGATTTTTCTTCGATGGATTAGACGAAGATATAGAGGATGCCTGTTACGAAGAGCCCGTAGAAGGCTCAAACGAGGAAGAGATTTCCGAAGAAACATCATACCCGAAACACTGGCACTGCTATTTGTGCGGAAAAAAGAAATTATATTCAGGCGAGCCAGCCCAAATAAGCAAACTAGGCAATGGCAACGTTGTCTATCTCTGCAAAAAACATCGCGGGAAAATGTGAGTCAGCCTATTTGATCGGCTTGACGTGGAAACGACCATAAACTTGAGATAGTGGCGATAGCTCAATAAAGGCTGAAGGGTCTTCTTTTCTTATCAGATTGACAAGCGGTTTCACTTCATCATTCGAAACGACCATCGTTATGACGTAGCGTTTGCTGCCGGAATAAACGCCTTTCCCTTCCACGATCGTGGCGCCATGCGGAAAGGCTTCGACAAGAACGCTTGCAATATCTTCGTTTGAAGAAACGATTTCCAATTTGACTTTTTTGTTCCTGAGATGAATTTTGTCAATGACGAGAGAGGCTGTGAATAGATATAAAAGGCTATAGAAGGCCCGCGCGATATCATGGGCGACTTCTTGTGAATCCCAATGAGCAAGGCACATTGATAACAACGTATAGCAAACCAGTGTAACAGTATTCACGGCAGCGCTATAAAAGCCAACCATCGTGTTTTTCTTCGTGGCGATATATGTCGCGATTATATCAACGCCTCCCGTTGATATATCAATGGAAAAAGCCAAAGCGCTCGATAGGCCGATGCAGATTCCGCCAAAAAGCACACGGCCGATCAGCCCTCCGCCATAAGTAGTCACGAACTCGAATACCTCGCCAAAAGCCGGAATGGCGGAAACGCTGAATATTCTGATAAACAAGGATACTTCGGCTACATTGATCAAGCTGAAAATGGCAAAGCGTTTCCCGATTTTGACAAAGGCGAGGATCAGGAGCGGCACATTCACAGCGAAATAAATGATCGAGTAAGCCAAATGCGTATCATTGATCTTCCATCCGCAAAGCTCGAAGAAAAGAACCAAAACCTGAGAAACGCCGCTGATTCCGCCAGAGACGATATTCGGGGCAGGGACGGATTCGCCAGCCGAATTCACGATTAAGTGTCCGCTGACATCCATAAAGCAGTTGAAACCAAAGGCAAAAATGAAAGCGCTCAGCGTCGAAACGAGCAATATCCAAAAGTATTCCAAGCATGTTTTGACGGCAACGTGATCATAGAGCCAATTTTTGACCTTGCCCCTGACTTTCAATTCTTCATCTTTGATTTGCATACAAGGCATGATTATAGCGGTTTTCTTCTCCAAAACTATAAGAACCGTAGCGATTCCCATCGTAGATGGGCAATATAAATCGATTGTTGCCACTATAAAGGGGCGATGCTATGATTATCAAGTCGATTTTTTATTGGACTTTTTCGGAGGATATGTAGCGATGATCGTTCTAAAAACAATAGGTGCCTTCTTCGTTAAAATATGGCGTTGGATAAAAGAGACGGCCTGGGTTCAGCCCTTGCTCATCGTCGGTGCGATTTTCGCCATCATTTTCTCGATCCCTTACATAACGGATTGGGTTTCCAGCTGGGGATACGCTTCAACTGGCGCCTTCTTCAACTCAGCCAAGAAGAGTCTTGATGGCGAGCTCGATGCCAGCATGTACAATCAAGAAGGCGATTACAAAACGGAAGCTGACTTAATAACGGAAGACATCTACAACAACACTCTCAAAGCCTATAATGGCGATGTCGCCGTTTCTTCCGAATATGGCGAGAAGTTCTTTTTCATCTATACTTCGAGTGATTGCGATGGATGCGACAAAGCCGAAGACGGTTTCAAGTATCTAAGCGAACAATGGGGAAGCAAATACATCGCAACCGATGGAAATTCCTTTAAGTTCTACACGATTTTCGCTGATGAAGATTCCACCAATGATGATGATTATTCGGAAACGCTTAACGATACGACGGCCTTTCACCGCTATTTAGGGAGATATTTGGATTTCTTCAATTCGACTTCTAGTCAATTGCGCGAAGCGCCTTATAAAGATAACGTCGATGCTTCCGATACCAATTACGGCTATTACGAGATGCCGGATTCCACCAATTTCTCCACTCCGACCATCCTTTTGGTGGATTTCACTGAAAACGCCATCAAAGAAGGACGCGGAGGCGTATGCGAAGTGCTCTTCGGTTTGTCTGGCGATACTGATGCAGAAAGAGCAAAAGTCCTCATCAATATGTGGAACCATCTTGATGTAGATACCCAAAACCCATTCTCCAGCGCTTACAAAGCCTCTTAAGCAGCCGATTATCAAAAGCCGCGCAAAGCCGCGGCTTTTTTATTTGCCTATAAATAAGGCATCGGCAGTGTTCGCTAAAGCATTGAAGGTGGCGCGAAAATTAGCGTCTCTTCTTCTCTTTTAGCATCGTTACGACGATTGGAGGAACTAAAGATGAGATATCTTTTCCGCCATCGAATAACTCGTTTATCGCCGTGGAAGAGATAAACGTCTCTTCTTTCCTAGACATGAAGAACACCATATCTATTGAGGGATCGGCGAATTCATTCGCGGCAGCCATCTGAAATTCATACTCGAAATCAGTGACGGCGCGAAGCCCGCGGATGATATAAGAGCTTCCGACTTTTCGGCAATAATCAACAATGAGGCCTGGGTAAAAGTCAACGGTCACATTCGGGTATTCCTTGGTCGCTTCTTTCATCATGCGTAATCTATCATCGACGGAAAACACGCTTTTTTTGGAAGGGTTGACCGCCAAAAGGAAAATAACCTTATCGAATAGGTTTATGCTTCTTTTGATTAATTCAATATGGCCATTCGTCACCGGGTCAAAAGACCCTGGATACACACCGATTCTCATACACGATTCCTCCAATATATCGTAACGCCCGTTCTCCCGTAGCGGTACGATCTCTTTTCTTTGAAATAAGATTGATCATCGAAGACGAGATTGCCTTCGTATTCAAAAACGAGAATGCCGTTTTCCGTCAATATTTTATTCTCTTTGATATAAGCCCAGCAAAATTCATATGCTTCCTTATCTTTGTATGGCGGATCAACGAAGACGAGGTCGAATTGATCGTTGTTCGTTGCACAAGAGCGAAGAATATCCCTATAATCGCCGATTTTTACTTCGGCCTCCTCGATTCCTAATGACGATAAATTATCGCGAATTGCCGAAACGCTTTCTTTATTGATGTCAGAAAAAAGGCAAAAAGAAGCTCCTCTTGAAAGAAGCTCTATCCCCATCGCCCCACTGCCTGCAAATAAATCCATCACGCGCGCACGCGCAATATAAGATGATAAGGCATTGGCTACCCCCAGCCTTACAATCGATTTGCTTGGAACGTCAAGATAAGAAGGAACCTTGATTTTCCTGCTTCGGTAAATACCACCACCAATGCTAATCATATGAGCCGATTTTCAAAATTTTATGCCTGAAAGGGGAAAAGAGGATATCATCAATTCGCATATACAAATCGCGCACTTCCGTGTAAGCCTTGTTATATTCTTTGACCAAAGGCAATGAATCAAGCTCCTTTTTGGCTTCATAAAGTTCTTTTTGGGCCTTCCTTGCTTCTTCGCTCCCTTTATCAAAGACGGAAAGGGAAAAAGAATAAGCTTCTTCTTTGCTTTTCAATTTTGCGGATAGTTCAATCACTTCTTCGTCTTCCTCAAGACGCGTCTCTAGCATAGACAAACGAAGAAATCTTTCATCTTCTTTCATCGCTGTCTTCAGTTTATCCAATTCTTTATAGATTCTCTCGTCCATCGTGAACGTATTATAGCAAAAAGAAAGTGCTTCTCGCGCGTCTATTCTGGGGAGTGCTACAATTATGCCATGTTAAAAATCATCAAAGACAACGCGACCTCTCTGCGCGCGAAAAGCAAAGAGGTACCGCTACCCCTCGCCCAAGAAGACAAAACGCTGCTATTCGAGATGAAACAATATCTCAAAGACTCGCAAAATGAGGAATTTCGCAAATCCCATCCAAAGGTACGCGAGGGAATAGGCCTAGCCGCACCGCAAGTCGGGGTGAGCAAAAGAATGCTTGTCATATATTACCCTATCAACGAAGAAGAATGCGTCGAGCACATGTTGGTGAACCCGCGAATCGTCGCAAATAGCATCAAAAAATGCTATCTCCAAAGCGGAGAAGGCTGTCTCTCAGTGGATGAAGAGCACCCTGGTTTGGTACATCGTGACTACCGCATAACCGTCAAAGCGATCGAAGCGTCAACCGGAGAAGAAGTCATAATCAAAGCCAAAGGATTCGACGCTATCGTCCTTCAGCATGAAATAGATCACCTCGATGGCATTCTTTTCTATGACCACATCGATAAAAAGAATCCGGATAGACCTCTTCCTGGCGCCGTTGCGATATGAGCAAAAAGAATTTTCTCATTTTCGTTGCCGCTATATCCATATCTAGCTGTTCTCTTCGTAAAGAAGGCGGGAAAATCAATCGCGATACTTCCCAGTCGTTGAACTTCGTTGGCTCAACTTTTAAAGTGCTGCAGTTGACAGATATCCATTTTTCCACAGCGACTGATGTAAGAAAAGAAAGCAGATTTTTGACCGCGTCTGTTAACTATGCGAGCCCTGATTTGATTATGGTGACCGGAGACTCCCTTTTGAATGCCACAAAAGGGGTCGCAAACACTCTTTTTTCTTTGTTTGACAGTTGGTCCATTCCTTATTATTTCCTTTTTGGCAACCACGATTTGCAGGGATTTTACAGCGAATCGTGGTTATTGAGTAAAATATACGCAAGCGAATATTGCTTAAATTCGTATGCGTATTCAACCTCGAAAAGCGGAATGTCTGATAACCTCGTAAATCTTAAAAAAGACGGGAAGACAATCTTTCAGGTCTATTCGTTTGATAGTCACAGCGTCATTAATATCAATGGCATTTATTATTACGATTACCTAAAAGAAGACCAAATCGAATGGTACGTCGATGAAGCGGAAAAAGGCAAAGACGCTAATGGGGGATCATATATTCCCTCCATCGGCTTCGTCCATATCCCATTATGGGAAATCGTTGATGCCTATTTGAATGATGAAAAGGGCTTAGTTGGCGAAATCCATAAAAGATTTACGTACAAGAAAATAAGCGAGCTTTCAGACAAAATGGGTGGTCCTATCCCGTTTTGCCCGCAAAAAGTGAACACTGGTTTTTTCTCTCAAGCCTCATCGCGCGGAATGAAAGGCATCTTCTTTGGGCATGATCACGATAACGATTGGGTCGGCGAATATAACGGTGTCGCGATAGGGTATGGGGTTAAAGCGGACAAGGAATTGTTTTATGGCGTTTCGAATAACGGCTACGAGATGACCGGCGGAGCTTTATACACCATCAACTCCGATGCCTCCTATTCGATAAAGCATTTCTTCTTGGACAGCAGCGATTATTCCTTAACGTATGAGAAAGAGATCAAAAGAGCATGAAAAAATCATTTAGCGGCATTATCGAAATCCTGCTTTTCTTTCTCGCCGCCATTTCTTTTTTCCCTTTCTTTTATATAGCCTTGGATATGTTTTCAAGTGCTTTCGTAACCGGTTATAGATTGATCCCGGCTTTCTTTTCATATCTTCTTCCAACCTACTATCTCTTTCTTTTTCATCGGTTATGCAACGCTGAAAACGAAGACTCGCTTGAGAGAAAGTCCAAGACGAATGGGGCGGTGATTATCGGGATATCCATTTACGTCATCACGCTCGATCTTGTTTATCTGGCGACTGGCGTCTTCTCGGATTTAGTCGAAGGGCAGCTTGCCCCGCTTTTCCCGCTCGACACTTTGATGATCTCCTTATTGAGCGCAGGGATAGGCACATATCTGTATTTGGGGAGGGCATCTAAGCATTTTTTGCCTTTATCGCACCAAAAAAACAAAAGCATCGTCTCATCTTTGCTGAGGCTATTTAGCGCTTTCGTTTCGCTCTATATGATTGGCGCTCTCATTTGGGGATTCGCTTTCGCTAATTGGGATAACCCTTATTTCTCGTGCCTTATGCCATTTTTTATCGTGATGATCGCTACCCCTCTGTTTCTGGCTTATGATCTCTATTTCAAAAGCGGTGATTCAGCCCCGGAAAGGAAAAAAGCCATCGTTCTTTCAGCCATATCGCTTTATGCTCTTCTTGGGATGATTTCCTCTTTGATCGTTTTTTGTCTGATTCCGAACATCATCATAATCGTGGCTCAGCCTTATTTCCGTTTCGATGCCGTCTGCAGCCTCAATCTCGCCCCTTTTCTTCTCATCCTTCCTCCTTTCTTTTATTCGGTTTATCTTTGGGCAACCTTTTTTCTGGAAAAAAGAGTCAGATCAGTGAATAAGTGAAGCGCATCTCCTAAATGAAACCTCTTTCATTGAAAATGTCCCCTTTTTTGATGAAAAGTTTTGCCGATATGCTATATTAAGGCCAACAAAGTCGTCCATAAGACGTTGTGTCGTTTATCGAGGATCGTTATTTCTATGTCTAAATCAAACACACCTATACAGATTTTTGCTCTCGGCGGTTTGGGGGAGGTTGGCAAAAACACCTATTGTTTCGAGAGCGAACGCTCCATCATCATGATAGATGCCGGAGTTCGTTTTCCTGAATCCAATTTGCCCGGCGTTGATTACGTGATTCCGGATTATACGTATTTGCGCAACAATCGGTCCAAAATCAAAGCGCTTTTCATCACGCACGGCCATGAAGACCATATCGGCGGCATTCCTTTTTTAGTCAGAAGCGTGAATATCCCTGTGATTTATGCTCCTCGTCTAGCGGCTGCCCTCATTCGCCACAAATTAGAGGACGCCCGCATCAAAGATCAGGTCAAAATCGTTGAATACGACAGCGACACCATCGTCAAAGTGGATGATAGCTTCAAGGTTTCCTTTTTCCGCGTCACCCACTCAATCCCCGATTCTTTTGGCATTTGCATCGACACTCCCGAGGGGAGGATTCTCGACACCGGCGATTTCAAAATAGATTTAACGCCAGTCGGGCCGAATTTCGAACTCAGCAAAGTCGCTAGATTCGGCGATGAGGGCATCAGCCTTTTATTAAGCGATTCCACCAATGCCGAAATCGAAGGATATACGCCAAGCGAGAGACACGTCAGAAGCGGCGTCGAGGAGATTTTCGACAAAGCCCCCGGGAGAATCATTGTCTCCACCTTCTCAAGCAACATCAACCGTATCCAGCAAGTCGTTGAGGTCGCCGTTGAGCATGGGCGCAAAATCTGCATTTTGGGCAGAAGCATGGAAACGGTCGTAGGAATCGCTCGCGATTATGGCTACATAAAAATCCCGGATTCTTCCATCATCAGCGATGAGAATATCCGCAATTACAAGAGCGACGAAATCTGCATCCTTTGCACAGGTTCGCAAGGCGAAAGCATGGCGGCTTTATCACGCATCGCCAACGGCGATCATAAAAACGTTCACATAAATAATGGCGATACCATCGTTTTCTCTTCGAATCCAATCCCAGGAAACGGCGCTCTGATCGATAAATTAGTAAACAACCTTGTTAAACAGGGGGCCGATGTGAAGACCAACGGCATCGCTTTCTCCCTCCATAGCTCGGGCCATCCTTCCAGACAGGAATTGCGTCTGATGCTGAAATTAGCGAACCCTAAATATTTCATGCCAGCGCACGGCGAATACCGAATGCTTAAACTCCACGGTGAAGTAGCCAAGGAATTGGGCATGAAAGAGAACAACATCTTCGTCTGCGGAAACGGCGACGTGCTGCAACTCAAGGACGGCGTAGTCACTCGCGGAGGGCATGTGCCTGCAGAAGACGTATACATCGACGGAAACGATCTTGATGGGTTATCGAGCAGCGTTCTCCATGATCGCGAAATTCTCAAAAACGACGGAATTATCGTTATTCTTCTTTCGATGAACGAAAAAGGAGAGGCTGCTTTGCCTCCTATTGTTTATGCCCGTGGTTTTGCAAGCGGCGAGAATACGCACTTAATGCGTCACACTCAGCTTCACGCCGATGAGGCATATAAAGCCGCTATCGCGAGAAAAGCCTCCATCGGAGAAATCAAAAGCGTGGTCAAAAACGAGGTCTCGAAGTATGTCTACCGCAAGACCGAAAGAAGCCCGATGATCATACCGCTCGTCCTCTCCAAAAATTAAAGATGCTCATTTTAGCCAGCAAATCGCCACGCCGAAAAGAATTGCTCGCTTTGATTACGCCCACATTCAAAGTAATCCCATCATCTTTCGATGAGCGCCTTCTCGACTCATCTTTGAATCCGAAAGATTTGGCGATCGAAGAGAGCAAAATGAAAGCCTACACCCTCTTTTCGAAGTATCCAGAAGATGAAATCTTAAGCTGTGATACCATCGTGATACTGAACGGGGAGGTGCTTGAGAAGCCACGCGATGAAGAAGATGCGATAAGGATGCTGCAGCTAGAGCAAGGCAACAAGCAAATCGTTTTAAGCGCATACACTTATATTTCGAAAAGCAGGGAAATATCGCGTACCGTCTCGACGGAAGTTTATTTCAACGGTTTGAGCGAAGAGCAGATAAAGGAATACGTTAAACTCCACAAGCCTTTAGACAAAGCCGGAGCATACGGCATCCAAGATAATTACCCTCTCATCAAAAAAATCGCAGGTTCCTACTATAACGTAATGGGGCTGCCGGTCGAGGATTTAAAAAAACGCGTTTTCACGCGTTAGGGAATATTTTATCGTAGACTTCCATGGCGTTGCCTTTGATAACAAGGGTCAAGCGATCGCTCATCTGAATGAAGCCAGTAACGCCCGCTTCGCGCAGCTTATCGCGGTTCACGGCGCCATAATCGTTCAATTTAAGAATAATACGACTGCCTTCTAAGGTTTTTTCCCTTACGTTATCCTTTCCGCCTAAAGCCTCCAAATAAAGGGAGACCGTCTCTTCGCTTATCGCGGCTTTTTTCGGTTTAGACAAAAACCGTTTGTCGATGAATATGAGGAGAGCGATGACAAGCACCGCCCCGATAGCGGCAATCCACCAAATGTTTTGCAGCAAGAAGTCATCATAGATGATAGGTAAATAAAAAGACATAGGAGTATAATACCACAAAGAGGAGCAAGCTATGAGCAACGCAATCGAAATTGAAGCAAAAGCACTCGTCGGCAAAGCCGATTACGAGAAACTTGTAAACGCCTTTCACACTTATAGGCACTTTATCCAAACGAATTTCTACATCGATAACGACGATGGATATCTCCGCAAAGAAGGGCTAGCCCTTCGCATTAGGGAAAAATACGGTCATTATGAAATGACTTTGAAAACGCCTCTAAGCCATGGCTTGCTTGAGAAAAACGAGCCATTGAGCGAGGCGGCATTCGATGATTTCACCCGCAAGGGAATATTCCCCGAAAACGACCTTAAGCGCTTTTTGACGATGCTGGATGTGGATGTCTCCACTCTTAAAGTGAAGACGAGTTTGACGACAAATCGCATCGACGTCCCTTATTTTGAAGGGAAGCTATCCATCGACGAGAACAACTATTCCGGCAAAAAAGATTATGAGATAGAGCTGGAATACAATAACGAGGCCGAAGCCGAAAAACTTCTTCGCGAACTGTTCGCTAAATACGACATCCCATTCGAAGTGAATAAGAAAACAAAGGTCGCCAGGGCTTTTGAGGCCATCAATAGCTAAACAATGAGGCTTCTTTTCATTCGTCACGCCGATCCGGATTATGAGCACGATTCGCTCACTATGACCGGTAAAGAAGAGGCTAGGGCCCTCGCGTCTTTTTTATGCAACGAAAAAATAGACAGCATCTATTGCTCACCGCTTGGACGCGCGCAAAAAACAATGGAAGCATATTTGAAAGAAAGCGGCTATCGCTTATCTCCGGCAACAAAGGATTGGCTCCGCGAATTCGATGCGAAGGTAAGGCATGATGGGCGAAGCAATGCCTGGGATTTTCTTCCTTTGACATTGGAAAAAGCAGGTGATGGCGCTTATTCGTTGAGTGAATATCTATCTAGTGTCGAAGAATACAGGGATAGTGACTTCAAAGACAAATATCTTGCCGTATGCAACGGCTTAGACGAAGTGCTTTCTTCAAATGGGTACGTAAGGGAAAATCATCACTATAGAGTGACTCATGGAAACGAGAGAACCATAGCCTTCTTTTGCCATTTCGGGGTAATCTCAATGATGGTCTCGCATCTTATAAACGCAAGCCCCATCAATATCGTCCAATATTTCTGCGCCGCCCCAAGTTCGATAACGACTCTATATTCCGAAGAAAGGCGCGAAGGCATCGCTCAATGGAGACTGACATCCTTCGGCGACACTTCCCATCTTGCCATCAAAGGCTTGAAGCCCTCTTTTTCAGGCCGTTTCTCCGAAACTTTCATAGACCCTAGACGCCACGATTAATATTCTATTTCTTTTTCCTCACCTTTAAGAATGGAGATCAAATACAGATGAATTTTCTCTTTATCAACGTGGAAAATCCGCGATACGTTCTCTGCGTAAACCATTAATTGCTCTTTGTATGCGGGATCGTTGATGTGACTTGTTTTGTAATCCACGATGTAATATTCATCGTCATGGATGAAAAGCAAGTCGATTGATCCTGTCGAATTGGCGTTTCGATCCATGAATTGATATTCGGTATGAATGATCGATTCTTTTGCCAAACGCATAACCGGCAAATCAAGCACACGCTTGATAAGCCTTCTTTCATCATAGTCAGCGATAAATGACACGTCGCCTTTCGCGATATCGACCATTTCAAGATGGCGATGAAGTTCGCTGCCTCTTTCCAAGATGAATGAGGAAGGTGCATTCTCGTCAGCGAGAACAATCTTCTTGCTAGCCCTTTTATGCTCGCGAACTTTCAACACAAATTCACGTTCATCAACACGTGGCTCAATAAAATAAGGGGGTTTTGCGGGCTTTATTTGACCAAATGCCAAATTATCTTCGGCGAAAAACACTTTGTCTTCATATCCTTCGTTTTCATATGATGTGTAGGCTAAATAGGTTGTCTCATCAAAGTATTCCGCCAAAGACGGGGTGAAAAGTTTGCTCATCGCAAGTTTCGCGTCATCTTCAGTCACCTTCCCGGAAATCTTGATGGAGAAATATTTATAGTCATTGGACAATAGGTGCACGAAAGAATCCTTAATAAGCGCTCTTCTATCAGCCGTTTTCATCTTTGGCAATGAAAAGAGAGCCGTATTTACCTCGTCGCCATTCTCTTCGCTCTCTCCTTCATCTTCTTCGCACTCAATCTCAATCGTTGTTTCATCTTCGCTTTTTTCATCCAAATACGAAGACAAAGAGGAGAACGAATCGATATTCGCCTCTCTTGGAAGCGTTGGCATGAATAAGGCAACATATAAACGCGTCAACTCATCGAGATCGTTGATTTTCTTTATTTTTTCGCAGTAATAGTCATATAAAGACAAGCAGAAAGCATCGAGATAATCGTTTTGGGCTATCAAAGGGGCTTTCAAATAATAATCTTCGCCTACTTTCTTATATGCTCTTAAAGCTGATAGAGAAGGCAAAGATGAGAAAGGGAGGGAGACTTTCTTGCTCATCTCACCGTAAGAAATGAAGGTCTCATAATCTTTTTTCCTAATCACTCCTTTTTCTACCATCTTCAAGAAATATTCATCGTTCAGCTTGATGAAATGAGGGCAAGAATTGAGCATCTCATAAAGATTCTCTTTGCGCCGCTCATCATCCCCAACGATGATGAGCTGGTTCTCGGCCCTCGTCAAAGCTACATAGAAAAGGCGTGTGTGGTCATCGATAAAGGGGTCATTCTCATGATTTGTTTTCTTCCGCGTCAATATGGTATCAGTCGATACCGTATACGGGTTAAGCGGAGAATAAGGCTCAGTTGGCTCGAATTTTAGGTATGGCAAAGCAATCCCTTTATCTAGGGAAAAAGTGAAAATCGCCTTATTGCGGTTATCGCCTTTGCTCATCGCATTGAGCGAGACAGGCAAATAAACGATTTTGCGCTCTAACCCTTTTGAAGCATGGATTGTCATCATATCGACGGCATCTTCGCACTGCGTGAGCGTTTCAGCTTTGTATTCAAGCGCATGTTTGTCCATCTCCGAAAGCATTCCCAAAAACTCTTTAACGCCATTCCCTATCGCCTCGTTATCAAGAACCATTTGATATAACGACTCGATTTTGGCTAAGTTGTTGGCGATTTCCCCTATCTTCGGCAAATGGTCGATCACATGGAATTCATCGATGAGCGATAAAAAGACATCGCTGAAAGGATTGAGGATATTCTTTCTCGAAAAGCTTTCGATCTGTATCCAAAGTGGGTCAGATTTCAATTTAAGATAAGGGTCTTCGCCTTCTTCGTAATGCAAGAGCTCATAAAGCTTGCTGTCGCTATATTCATAAGCATAGCTTCGTGCGATCGAAGCAAACAAATGTCTTCTATCCTCGCTTTCATCCCCACAATAATAGGCATACATCCTGAGTATTGATTCAATCAGGATAATGGCATCCGTTTCGCGAAGATTGTCGGAAACTTTTTTGTTAAGTTTTATTCCGCTTTGAGTGAATATCTGTTCATAAGTCCTAAATGAGCTTTTTACGCTAGAAAGAATCGCGAAATCATTCAAACGGCAAGGACGCACGGCTTTTTCGCCGCGATCATAAACCGGATATCCGTCTTTTATTTTCTTTTTGATATCGTTGACGATCAAAAGGGCTTCCCGGATTTTATTATTGGAGGCCTGACGTTTTTCTTTTATGATTGGCCTATTCGGCGAGATTATGCGGGAGATGCCGAAATTGGCATACTCTTTGTTATAAAGATTTACCTTATCGTCATACAGGAGATGCTCCGAAATATCGTCTTTGTAATCAATGAAACCATGATCAAGCCTCATGAAATAAGAGCAGATATAATTGATTTCGTCCAAAAGCTTTTTCCCGCTTCGGTAATTTAGGTTCATGTTTATGACGCGATGGCCCGGTCCAGACATATACTGCTTTTGGCGATTTCTGAAAAGAGCCACTTCGCTTCCGTTGAACAAATATATGCTTTGTTTTGCATCGCCGACTGCAAACAAATGGGATCGCGTTCCATCGTCTCTCTCTTTAAGCAAACTCGATAGAAGGGCTTCTTGCTTGGGATTGGTGTCCTGATATTCATCGACCATGATGTAAGAGAAACGATTCCTGATCTCTTTTGCGCATTTTTCATACTTCGGATCATTCATCAAAGCAAGCGCTAATTCGGCATAATCGGAGAAAGTGAAGGAATTTGACGCTTTTTTGAAATCGGTGAAAATGGCATCCGCTTCCTTAATCAAAGCAAGCATAAAAGCGATATCGTCACGATAATACATAAGCTTGTCGAGCTCTTCTTTTTTGCTAGAAAGGTTAAGGACTGGGATAATCGCTGGTGAATTTTCGCTCCAGGCGCTCTTAAGTATTTTCCAAGGGGCCTCAAGACGATTTTTGTTCTCTTTGCCCAACGCTTTTATCGATCTTCCGAAAAAAGATTCGTTATCATCTTTGAACGAATTGACTTTCGCGACGTATTCTTCATCCCCCAACGACAATATATCGAGCATTTTCCGATACATCTGGTCAACAACGCCATCTTCGGCAAAAACGAAATTCGTGTACGGGGTTTCCCAAAACGCAGAGCTGGAAAAAGCTTCCTTGGACTTTTCCATCGAACAATCCTCTTTCGAATAAAGCGGATAAAAATATTCGGCGAAGGCAGCCTCGTAAATAAACTGCTCGAATTCGCATTTCGATGATGCTACCAGTTCGTGATATCGCTGCTCGATAAATTCCTCGCTTAAATAACGGGATTCATATTCGCTGAAAAAAGCTTCCTTGTCCTTGCTATTGAGTTTGCTTATCTCATCCCACAAACCGAGAATGATTTTCTTGGTCTGCGTGTCTTTTTTCATATCGAATTTCCGAATTATCGATAACAACGTATCGCTTTTGCTGGGATTTTCGTAATATGAGGCAAAAATAGAATCGATGATTTCATTTTGCTTCGTCTTCTCGATCGCTTCATCCAACAAATTCAGGTTTGAGGAAAGCCCAAGTTCGTTTGCGTAAGAAGAAACAAGGTATTGATACAAGGAATCGAATGTTTGAATGTGGCTGGAAAGAAGCTCTCTGGCTTTTTCTTTTTCCTCTTTCGGGAATTTTGCGATGATGCGTTCCTTCATTTCATGGGCGGCGTTGTTCGTGAAAGTCAAGACAAGCAGCTCGCTTGGTTCAATCTCGCCTTTCAGAAGCATTTCACTCACGCGTTCGGAAAGAGTATTCGTTTTTCCGCTTCCCGCCCCAGCCGAAATCAAGATGTCCTCTTGGCTTGAGGCTAAGATGGCGTCGAGTTGCTGTTTGTTGAATTTGGACTCATCGACCATCTTCTTCTCCTTTCCGGAAATACTCCTTTATAAGGCGAGAGCAATCTTTCCCGTCTTTATAAGCATCGTGATAGCAGATATCGCCATATAGGCAATATTTGCATGATAAATCCGAATTATTGCCAGAAGGTGGTTTCAAAAGCGTTTCTTTGTTTGTCGGGGCTATCGGGAATTCGCCGCTTTCGATTTTCCTAATGGTCTCCATGGTGCTCTTTTTGGCATCCTCGATGAGTTCGTTGAGCGTATAATCCCTGAATTTCTTCTGGGTATTTTCTTTGAAGACGCTTCCTTCGTCGGGCGAAATGAAACTCTGCTTCCCGCACATGAAGTATCCATCTCCTGTGCATTTCGATTCGTTTTTGCCGCCAAATGCCGTCCTATCCGCCAAATTCCAAAATCCTTCTTCCATCGAGGTGAGGCTCACCCCGCTGAAAGCGCTGCTTTTATAGAATGTTTTTTCGGAAAGATATCCTTTTTTGTCGAGATAAGCGCTTTTGATGGATGAGGAATACATTTGTTGAATGCCAAATCCGGCAAAACGTGCTGATGAAACCAATTTTTGCTTCAAATCAAGGTTGCTCTCCAAAGCGTAAGCGTAAAGAGGAAGCTGCGTTGATGAACCTAAAAACACCGTTTCCGGAATAAAGGACTCACCGCCGGTTTTGTAGTCGATTAGATAATAAAATTCCGGTTTGTCTTTGCCAAAAACGATCAATTTGTCGATGCGCCCGAGGAAGTGGTATTTTTTATCGCCATCCATCAAATCCCACTCGATTCTTTGCTCTTCGATCTCGCTATAGATATCGCTCCAGTCTTTCCAAGCCCGCAATTCGCCAACTACTCTCTTTAAATGCGGATAGACTATTCTCAAGTACGCCTTTTCCGCGTTCCCGAATTCTTGCCCACGCTTTTTCATCGCCTCTTTGTATTCCGCTTCGCCTTTCGAAAAAGCTTCGTCGAAAGAAAAGCCATCATCGTAAATCGATTCCATCACCTTATGAATGAGCGTGCCAAGATCCATATAATGGAAGTCTGAATTAACGGCAGGAAGCAAGGAAGCATACAAGTATGCGAATGGGCACTTTATGTACTTTTCGAGATTCGTCACTGAGCATCTGCCGTTTTTGAAAGGCGAAGAATATTTATCGATTTTCTTGTAAGAATGATCATAGGAACGATAATCATCGATTTTTTTACGATAAAAAACATCGTCGAGCTCTTTGGCGAAAAGCATATCGCGCGTTTTTTTGGTATAAACGCCGTTTCTGTTCCGAGCGCTCATTTTCATAGCTTTGCCTTTATAAATAGGGAGCTCAGCGATGAATTGCGATGGGTAAATGGAATCGCTGAGATGCTCCTCTACGTAAGAGAGGGACGCGATATTGCCATATCGCAGATAATTCAGCTTATTCTCTCGCTCAAGGGCGGTTAAGACATAACTTGGATTCGCCCCGATCTCACGCAGCGATTTATCATCCAAGATATTATTGTCCTCGTAAACTTCGTAAAATGAGCCGGAAATGAAATCGGTCACGTAAATAGTCTTATCGGGGTCGAGATGATATTTGTTCGTGAGGATAATCCCTGATGAGCTTTTAGACTCGCTTGTCGAAAGGGATGAGAGCATCTCCAGCAATGATGCGTAGCCTCTTTCAAAGGGAATCTCTTCTAGGCGATAGAAGGAGATCAATTCCCGCAAAGCCTTCAAAGCTTCATTGCTTTGCTCTTCTTCATAGAAGCAATCGAATGTCTTCCCGCTATAAATCTCGTTGACTTTGGCTTTGACCGAACGGTTGCTCAAAAAAGGGACACTCATCCTTATTAGAGACGGGACCTTGAATAAAGAAGAGCACAGTTCGCAATAAAACAAATCGGCATCGTCTTTGATGTGAATGGCTATATTTTCGGCTTTCTCTCCATCCACGAGCCTCCTGCGGATATCACTATAGACGTAGAAGAACTGCTCGAATTTGTTTTTGAAGACGTAAACGGGCAAAGACGTTTTACTCTCATCGTTATTCATCCTTAGACCTAAATCGGCAAGGGTAACGTCGTTAAACGGTATCTTCTTTCTTTTGGCGAGCAAATGAAGCTCCTCATCGTCTTTCATCTCAAGAAAACAGACGGAAGCCAAGGAAAGCTCGAGGCCTCCATAGAGATCGACAGCAATCAAATCAAGGTCTTTCAAACGCTCGAATATCGTAGACAATTCAGCGTTTTTGCTCAAATCGGCGACCTGAAGAAGCTTTGCGCATTTTTTGGCTTGATTATATCCATATCCGAATTCGCAAATGAGAGTAGGCAAGGGGTCTGATTTATAAGAAAAAGAGCACAATGAGACAAAATCGCCCGGATGGATAATTTTGAAGGATAAGAGCGGATCCTTCTCCTTTAACGACAAAAGGATGGGGTCGTATTCTTCTTTGGCAACTATGATCTTTTTTTCCATCGCTTTTCCCTTGTCTTTTTATTCTACTTCTTTTTCTTTCGCTATAGAGAAATTAAACATGGCTGGAAAAGAAAAAATATACCAATGAATTTGGAATTCATTGTGTTTATCATTTAGCGGTCAGGGAGGGGAAAAGATGAGCGTTATAATGAGGGCCGAGTCATTATGCAAGGAATTCGGCGAAGGCGACAGCAAAGTCAAAGCCTTATCGGATGTCTCTTTCAGCATCGAAGAAGGCGAGCTAACGGTTATCGTCGGCCCTTCCGGGGCTGGAAAAAGCACCTTGCTCAACCTGATTGGGGGAATGGATGCTCCTACAAGCGGATCTTTGATCATCGGCAAAGAGAATATCGCCAAATATACATCGCGGAAAAGAACGGATTATCGGCGGAATGACGTCGGATTCGTTTTCCAATTCTACAATCTCATGCCAAATCTCACAGCCAAAGAGAATCTTGAACTTGCGACTGAGCTCAAAAAAGATGCGCTCAATCTCGAAGAAACGCTTAAAAAAGTTGGCCTTGGCGAAAGGATGAATAATTTTCCGAGTCAGCTTTCCGGAGGTGAGCAGCAACGCGTCTCCATCGCCAGAGCGCTTGCGAAAAACCCGAAAATCATCCTTTGCGATGAACCTACAGGGGCTCTTGATTACGAAACAGGCAAGGAAATCCTTTCTTTGCTTTCCGATGCTTCGCGCAAAGAAGGCAAAACCGTCATTATCGTTACCCATAATAGCGCTCTCAAGGAGATGGGTGACCATTTAATCAAAATCAAAAACGGCCGCATTGTCCTCGATGAGCATAATGAGCATCCCAAAGACATTAAGGAGATAGAGTGGTGAAAGCTTTTGAAAAAACCGTATTTCGCACTTTTTTCTCCAATAAAGGAAGATTCATCGGCAATTTTCTCGTTGTTTTCCTTTCTCTTGCCATTACCGCTGGTCTTGGTGCGCTCCCTTCTTCCTTCAAAAATTCCTTTTTGAAGAATTACGAGGGAAGAAACGTTCCCGATATCACCATCAAATTCCTGAAAGAAATCGACATGGAAGGGTTTTCCGATTTCTCCCTTGATGAATTCGATGAAATAAAAAGCGCTGAGCCTTTTTCCTCAATCGATGTCAAAAACGGCAATAATGATTGCTATTCTCGCGTTTATTGGCTCGATTTTGAAAACGGCAAAAACTGCATTCCGACGCTTGTGGAAGGGGAATATCCGTCTAACGAAAACGAAATATTGGTCGAGAAGGAGAGCCTTAATAGGCCTGAACGCAATATAGGCGATTCAATAGAGCTCGATCTCTCGCCTCTATTAGACGAAAAAGGGGCAAAAAAAGAATATAAGGTCGTAGGCATCGTCGAATCGCCGCTTTACATTTCCGTTGCCAAAGAAAGGGCGATGAGCGAAGAAGAGGCTTACGTTGACTCGATTTATTATCTCTCCACCGCCGCTTTTGCAGGCCATGAGGATCTTTTACCGCCATCGACCGATATTTCCATCGTTTTGAATATTGAGCACGATTATATGAGCGATGAATACAAAATCGCTGTTGACGATATGAAAAGGCAAATTAACAAGATGCTTGAAATCGTCGCTGGCGAAAAAGATGTCGCATCCTATTTGACGCTTGAGGAAAATACGGCTTACGCTCTTTTCAAAAACTACAATGAAAAGGTTTCGCGCATCGCTCTCGTCTTCCCTTTCTTTTTCATCGTTGTCTGCGCCCTTATCAATTTATTGACGATAACCCGCCTCATCAAAGATGAACGGAGCGAAATCGGCTGTTACCGCTCCTTAGGGGTGGGAAAAGGGAAAATCATTCTCAAATATTCCTCTTTTTCCTTTCTTTCCGTTGGCTTAGGCTCGCTTGTCGGCTATTTATTGGGGACCCCTTTCGTGCCGAAAGTCGTCTATCCAGCATATAATGCCGTCTTCTCGATGCGACCTTATGAAACGGCATTATTCAATCTTGAAGGCATACTCGTGGCCATTATCACACTATTGATTTCTCTTTTGGTGACTTCAATCGCCACGCTCAGCTATTTAAAGGAAACCCCGGCTTCTTTGTTGAAGGAAAAATCGCCAAAAGCCGGCAAGAAAATACTTCTCGAGAAGATACCATTTATCTGGAATCACACCCCTTTTTCTTATAAAAACAGTTTTCGCAACATCTTCAGGCACAAAAAGAATTCCATATTGACCTCTCTTTCCGTAATCGGTTCTACGATTCTGATTCTTGTCGGCTTTTCCTTGCTCAACGTATCGGCGGCTTTGGAAAACGACGATTTATATGCGAATGTGGCAGGATCCATGGGCAACATCTCCACCGTCATCATAATCTTCGCTATCTGCATGGCGGTAACCGTCATCTACTCTTTGGCGAACATGAACATCCAGGATCGCAATAGAGAGCTCGCTACTCTCAAGGTTCTTGGCTATCACAACAAAGAGTGCTCGGCATACACGTTCCGAGAAATCATGCTCATTTCGCTTTTTTCAAGTCTCATAGGCTTGCCAATCGGAGCTGGCTTAATCGCTTGGGTTTTCTCCTATTTGGGTTTTGGGGGAATCGAAGACGTCAGATGGTATAGCTACCTGCTGAGTTTTCTTTTCGTGAGCGTAGCGACAATCATCGTCAACCTTCTCCTGTTCCCTAAAATCAAGCGGATAGACATGAATTCTTCCCTGAAGTCGGTCGAATGAAAATCCATGCTCATATTTTGATGGTATAATGAGCCTACTTTTGGAAGTGACAGCAACCCTTTTATGGAAAGAGGAAAAAACCACCTATATAATCGCGCAACGAATAATGCGCTAGTTCTTAAGTATATAAAAGAACATGGCTACGCCTCAGCTACAAAGCTGGCACAGGAACTTTCCTTGTCCAATACCGCTTTGAGTTTCATTTTAAAACACCTTGAAGCAAAAGGAGTCATCCGCGAGACAAAAAAGAACACTTATAGGGGGAAGGGGAGGAAACAGAGGAATTTTACCCTTAACAATCGTTTCGGGATTATCGCCTTCATCAGCATTGAATTCGGTTCTTACGAAATATCCCTTTCCACCATCAAAGAGGAAATTTTGATCAGGGAACGTTTTGAACTTGATCATTACACGGAAGAGGTTTGCGAAAACATCGCCAATGAGATAACACGCTTAGGGAAATTCGTCGAAGTTGAGGGCGTTCCTTTAAGACAAATCGTCGTTTCCGTACCTGGGCTTGTCAATATCCACACCAGTAGCGTCAGCTCCTACCTTTTGGAAAATGATTTCAGAGAAGGGAAGAAATGGGTAGATAGACTAAAAAGAAGATTCCGATCTGCGGAAGTATATCTTGGCAATGATATGAATCTCGCCATGTGCGGAGAGATGAGGAACGGATGCGCAAAAGGAATAAAATCAGCCATCCTTTTGGCGAATGAATCAACAATTGGAGGCGCGATTTGCGTAGATAATAAGCTATTTGTGGGCGAAGATGGTTATGCAGGCGAATTCGGCGACGTTCCATCTTATTTCGACGGTCGAATGATACCTTTATTTTATTTCGCTTCCATCCAAGGACTCGAATACCACTTTAACACGACGGGATTTGAATCGGTTTTGAAGTTGTATAAAGAAAATACGGAAGCCAAAAAATATATCTTGAGCACCGCGAATGCCTTAGGCCAAACCATATATTCAATCGCGTGCTTATTGAATATCTCCCACATCATTATATCCGGGAAAATAACCCATTTTGGCGATGATTATATCAATGCCATCAAAAGCGAATTCGGCAATCGTCAATTCGCCGTCACTTTGCTTGTCAGCGAGTTAGGCAATGAAGCCGTTACCATTGGAGGCATAAGCGAAGGCGTAGCCGCTCTCCTCGATAAAGAAGCAAAAGAAGTTTGGTAAATTAAAAGGCCGCGCTATTGGCGGCCTTTGCCTTGCAATATGAGATTAGTCTTTTTTCGTTGCTGGGACAGCTTCGCTCACCGCTTCTTTGCTCTCTTCTTCAGATCCGCTTAAAACTTGAAGACGTTGAGCGCGACGCAATTCACGTTCCTCATCAGCGTCCGTTTTCTTTGCGTAATGATTGAGCGTAATGAGGGCAAGGGTCGCGCCGATCAATATAGCGATAATCCCTAGCCAACGGAAGGACAATGAAGTGTGCGAAAAACTCATCCAGGCCTGTTCAGCCATCGCAAGATAGTTCTCGCTATAGACGCTTGGGAGATAATCGCTGACGATGCCTAACACCAGAAGAGTTAACCCGCCGATGCCGAATATCGATTCCACAACGGTCCAAATCGTCTCGCCAATGGAGAATTTTCTCTTTGTTTTTTTCGCAACTGTATTCATATCCATAACTAAATTATTCAAATTAGCGAATTATTAAGCTTTTGGCATTCCGGTGTGTGGGTCAAGCTCCACCGGCTCTTCATCGCTGACGGTGACTTCTTCTTTCGCTGGAGTTTCAGAAGCCGGCGCCGTGGCGTTATCCGGTTTGATTTTATTGTCATTGGCTTTCGCTTGCGCGATGAGCTCGTTGATGAGCGGCACATAAACAGTACGGAAAGCAGGTTCGACTTCTTTTACGTAGTTGGCGATAGTCTGTTGGGTATCTTGGATGACTTGCCCAAAGTTTTTGCCGGCAGGAAGATCACGTCTGCCCGTCATATGCTCAACAAGATCGAAAATCTTATCTTGCATCGTCATGTAGGTGTTATCGGTGAGTTTGGAATTTCCGCGAACTTGGCTCAATAAGTTGATAACGGCGCTGATATCGTTTCCGATGAATTTGCTCGCAGCCGTTTCAGCGCCATTAGCATCACGACGAGCTTGATTGTAATCGCCGAAAAGTTTGACTAATTCATTCGTGAGAGTCATATAAGCGACGGCGCGATATAGCCTTTCTTCGGCCAAATCGACTTCTTGAGCCGCTTTGACATCAATACTGCGATTATGAGCGTCGTTGATTATGCCTTGGATCATCGCTTCAACATTCTCGTGTATCGGCACGACGCCTTGGAAAATAGCTAAATGCTGGGCGTGATCAACGCGTAAGCCATCGTCGGCTAATTTCAAAATCGTGCTGTTGTCGCCGTAAACCTGGTCATACCAGTTGCGGACCATTTCTTCGAATTTTTTGCCGGTCTCGTTGCTGTTATCGATAATAGAACGAAGAGGGGTCGGCTCATTCAGTTCTACGAGGACAGAACGTTTCTTTTCGTTAAATAAAGCCACGTCGTATTGGTCTTTGCTGAGCGTGTACTCCATTGTGTCGCGAACGACTACCTTGTAATGGATCAAGGTGGTGATCACTTCGGAGATTTGATTCATGTTGTATTCCTTCTTTCTCTATGGTTGTACGACTTACTTTGTCTTCTCCACAGACGGGTAGATGTACTTTTCCAAGTCGTAGAATCTTCGTATGACGTGAGCAGCGTGTTTTTTCACCGACGGAGAGCCGTGCTCTAAGCAGAAACTATTCTTTTTGAACTGCTCAAACATCGAAATGTCATTGCCGCTGTCGCCGACAACTATGACATTATCGCGAGGTATCGTGTTGTAATCAAGATAAAACTCAAGAGCCTGCCCTTTAGAACACCCCTTTGGGGTGATTTCGATGGCTTGGTTGCACCACGAGAATTCGGCCTCCGGAAATTCCTCACGCAGGAGTTTGTTGAGTTCCTTGCTTTGCTTGATTTTCGAACGCGTAACGCCTAGCAAAGTCATGAATTTGAACGTCTTGCCGCTAAAAATGTCGTCATAGAATACTTCATTGCTTTTAATCGCAGGTTCGCGATAAACGCCTTGCACCAATTGGTAGCACCAGAACATGAAGTTGGACATAAAGCCGTTGTCGCTTTTGGCCAAAACCATATTGTGCTCTTTCGACATCGAGGCGACGAATGATGTCCCATATCCTTCCCACATGCGCGAAAGAATCCGCATGGCATCATCTTTTTGGAAAGTCGTTTCTTTGATAACTTTCCCTCCACTATAAATAAGGGCGCCATTGCAGCATATGGAATCAAGCGGCACGCCGATGTTTTTCGACACTTTCTCGCTGAATAGCGTATTGCGGGAGCTGACTATCAGCAATTTCCCGCCATCGCTGATAAAACGGTCGAGGAAGCGGCGATTCTTCTTCCCGATCATTCTTAATTTGGCCCGGGGGTAAAAAAGGGTTCCGTCCAAATCAGTAGCGATTACCATGTTCTTTTTCATAGCGGCTTCAATATACGCTAAAAAGAGGTTCGTAGAAAGCGATTAATGGCCAAATACAAAAGAAAAGGCTCTTTAAAATCTGAGTTGGTATTAGTTTTTGCGATACCAACCGGCGGTTTAA